>NZ_JALNTO010000006.1:0-221706 GCF_023161785.1 Bacillus sp. 2CMS4F | reverse complement strand
CTTTCTTTTATTTTATTACATGAGAATGGATATTTTAAGAAAAAATAAAGGCTGTCGAGATTTTCTCGACAGCCTGACTGCCTTTTCATAAGGCAGTCTTTTTTTATTCTCCTGTAATCAAAAGAATGATTTGAAGCGGTTTTGGAAAATTGCTCATACACACACATCATCACATTCCGCTAATCGATTTGTCATTTGTATGACCGACAGTCTCAATCAAATTTCCTTTCACTGCGAGACGCCCTTCGGTTTCCACAGCTTTGTCGCATGTGATTAATGTAATTTCCTTTTCTTTTGTATCCTGAATCACATCTGCATCTATTTGAGAAATCATTTTTATTGATGTCACAGAGTAAATATAATCTTTTTTGAAATCTGTGATCACAATTTTGGCGCCTTTTTTTATGTTGGCCAGAGGTCCGAATAAAAGGTTCTTCTGCTTCAGGTGATGGCCTGCCAATGGATAGTTTCCCTCGCCCATTTTCTGATCCGGGCGCATTGTTGCCGCTCCGATCAACAGGTTTTCATTGGTGGTGCCTTTTAATATGGGGAGCTCCAGATCCACACTTTCAATGGTGATCCTGCCGATTATTGTCTTCGGATCCCGATCGAAGCCCGCCTTTATAGCTTCCGATAGCGTGGGCGGCTGTATGGAATCGAAATCAAATTCTGCTTCTTCCTCATTATTTTCTTGCAGCTGCTTCACAGTCAATTCCGACTCATACTGGTTTTTGCTAAGGTAAGCGATGAGACTTCCTTTTATGAAAGGAGAAAAGATAAGCAGCAGGCCGGAAAGAATAAACACCGCAATGATTATCTTTTTATACATGCAGTCCATTCCTTTCTTATGCGTCATGCTATGAGGGATGATCTGTTAAAAAAGCACCTGATCTAATCTTCAATGATCAGGTGCCATCACATTTATGCCTTTCTTTGTTTCTTTCTTGAGACATGTGCCAAAGTTCCGCCTGCTAAGAGCAGAAGAATGCCGATCATAACCGGCACCGTACTGTCTGTATCACCGGTTTTTGGAAGAGAATTGTCTGTTTTTGTGTGGCCAGCTGTATCATCGGCTTTTGGATGTGAATTGTCTGTTTTCACATGACCATCTGTACCATCGGTTTTTGGATGCTGTCCATCTCCCTTCACGTTTTTATCCGGTGTATCATTGCTCGGCGTTGGCGTTTTTAATTTTTGATTAGAGGCGATAACCTCAACAGGTTTTGACTGTCCTTTTTCAATGGTGAATCCAATTGGTGTGTCATCCAGTTTATAGCCATCGGGCGCCTTCGTTTCGATAAGCTGGTAGCGCCCCGGCGCAAGGCCTTTAATAGTGAATTGTCCATTTTGATTTGTTTTCCATAATTTGGAGATTCCTTTGCCGTTACCATCAGTTGTTACAGGCTTGCCGTTGGCGTCCAATAACTTGAATTCAGCACCCTCTAAAACGGCTTTTTTATCGTCTTGATCCACTTTTGTCAGTTTCACGTCGCCTGGTGTCAGTATATTCTCCGCGGTGATTTCGACTGGCTTTGTTTCAGTATTGGTGATCTTGAACGGTATTGGCGTTTTATCCAAACTGTAATTCACTGGCGCTTTTGTTTCGACAAACTGATACTTGCCTGCTTTAAGACCGTGTACGGTAATCTGTCCCTTGTCATCAGTTGTCAGGCCGGATTTCAGAACTTTGCCGTTGGCATCAGTCAGATTAAACTCCGCTCCTTGAAGAACTTTCTCTTTATCATGTTGATCCACTTTTGTGAGAACGACACGGTTCTCGGTGTTGACAGCTGTTACTTCAACTTGTTCTGGTTGGCCGCCATGTTCAGCCTGAATCGTGAACGGCACCGGGCTTTCGGATAGGAGATAGCCGTCTGGCGCCTGTTTTTCAACAAATTGATAACTTCCCGGAGCCAAACCTGCAACCTCAATTTTACCGCCTTCTTTTGAGACAAGGTCAGCTTTTACTGTGTTTCCGTTGTGATCAACAATTTTGAAAACTGCACCCGCTAATCCTTTTTCGTCTTGATCTACTTTCGTCAGTTGAACGGAGCCTTTATAGTTAACGGCTATCCCGGCATCTGCTGATTCCGGCTTTCCTTCTGCTGATTCGGAGATGGTGAACTCTTTTCTCTCCGTGTTCAGTACATAACCCTCAGGCGCTTTCGTTTCAACAAAAGCGTAACGTCCTGGTGCGAGGCCTGAAGCTATGATCTTTCCGTCTTTATCCGAGGTCAGCTCTTCTTGAACCGTATGGCCCTCGTCATCGACAATCTTGAAAACGGCCCCTTCAAGTTTCTGCCCTTTGGCATCTTCCTTCACCAGCTGAACGGAGCCTTTATCGTTAACGGCTATCCCGGCATCTGCTGATTCCGGCTTTCCTTCTGTTGATTCAGAGATGGTGAACTCTTTTCTCTCCGTGTTCAGTACATAACCCTCAGGCGCTTTCGTTTCAACAAAAGCGTAACGTCCTGGTGCGAGGCCTGAAGCTATGATCTTTCCGTCTTTATCCGAGGTCAGCTCTTCTTGAACTGTATGGCCCTCGTCATCGACAATCTTGAAAACGGCCCCTTCAAGTTTCTGCCCTTTGGCATCTTCCTTCACCAGCTGAACGGAGCCTTTATCGTTAACGGCTATCCCGGCATCTGCTGATTCCGGCTTTCCTTCTGTTGATTCAGAGATGGTGAACTCTTTTCTCTCCGTGTTCAGTACATAACCCTCAGGCGCTTTCGTTTCAACAAAAGCGTATCGTCCCGGTGCGAGGCCTGAAGCTATGATCTTTCCGTCTTTATCCGAGGTCAGCTCTTCTTGAACCGTATGGCCCTCGTCATCGACAATCTTGAAAACGGCTCCTTCAAGTTTCTGCCCTTCGGCATTCTCCTTCACCAGCTGAGCGGAGCCTTTATAGTTAACGGCTATCCCGGCATCAGTTGATTCCGGCTTTCCTACTGCTGATTCAGAAATGATAAATTCTCGTTTCTCGGTGTTTAATACATATCCGTTCGGGGCTTTCGTTTCGACAAAGGCGTATCGTCCCGGCGCAAGGCCTGATGCCTCTACTTTTCCGTCTTTATTCGAAGTCAGCTCTTCTTGAACTGTACGGCCTTCGTCATCGATAATCTTGAAGACGGCTCCTTCAAGTTTCTGTCCTGCGGCATCTTTCTTCGCTAAATAGGCCCTTCCTTGATAATTGACCATTTCTCCCAATTCTACGTCAGACACTTGATTCTTATCATTCTTTGCGATTGAGAAATGAATCGCCTTCGTATTCACGATAAAGCCAGCAGGGGCTTTCGTTTCTGTCAGGCGGTAATAGCCCGCCGGCAAACCATTCATTTCGATTTTTCCGTTTTTATCGCTTTTGATATCCGTTTCTACCAAAGTATAGGTGCCGTTGCCCGCCTTTTTCTCCAGCTTGAAAACAGCACCAGCTAAAGGATTTTTTTGTTCGTCTTTTTTGATAAGCGTCACCTTGTTCTGTTGATTTACGACTTTGTACAGCGCTCCTGTCTTGGATGAGTTGCTGTCTATCTTAACAGAGACTCCTTTTGCATAAGCATCGCCGATGGTATATCCGTCAGGCGCTTTTACTTCTTTTAATACGTAAGAGCCGTAGCGAATATTTCCGAATGTAAGCTTACCATCGGCACCTGTTGTGCCATTGCGCAGGAGCTGCTTGGCGTCTTCAGACCATAACTGAAACTCTGCTCCTCCAAGAGCTTTATCGTCCTCTCCTGTCTTTAAAATCGTCAGGCTTCCTTTTTCTCCAGATCCGGAACCGTCGCCGCTTGAAATGGCAACAAAGATCGAGCTGCTGGTTTCTTGGGTCTGCTCTTTCACATTTGTCCCAGAAATGGACACCTTATTTTTAACGTGCCCGTTCGTGCCGGCTATGTTAATCAGAGACCGGTATTTGATCACATAGGCACGGTCAATTTGCTTATAGCTGCCTATGAATTGCAGGACAAACGATTGTTCACCTGTTGTATTGTCGGTTTTGATGTCTACCGTGTAGTCTTTGTCTTTTTGGAGCTCGACATCGCCCGCGGTCAGATTTCCGCTGCTGTCTTTGACCACACCGTTTTCATCATATTTTGCTTGATATACTTTAAAAGAATCTGCATCTAGTATTTGATTATCATCTGGCGTGTCAGTAACTTTCACGTCATCCAGCGTTGATTGGCTGGAGTTGACGTTGATATTCCAATCAATGTAGCTGCCATTTTGTTTGCCGCCTTTGAAAACCAGGTTTCCTCCGTTCACAACTGAAACAGAACCCGTCAACGTGCGGTCTGCATAACCGTCATTATAGTATGTTGCCTTGTTTGTGTACTGGTTCTGATCAATGACCTGCCCCTTGAGTGATGTCTTAAACTCAATCAGATATGGTACAGAATCGCCTGTTTTAAGGTGTACCGTCAGAGTGCGTTCATTTTTCTCTGAAGGCTCTTCGACATCATACTTGGAAGGGTCAAGCGCGTCTCCTTCTGTGATGGAGCCGTTTTTATTGATCGTATAGCTCTTTACCACAACGGAACCCGGCACAAATTGCTGAGGATCTGTTATGGCATCTTTTATATAAGGGTTTTTCATCGGCTCGCCATTATAATTGACGCCGATTTTCCACGTGATTTCCTTTGAAACTGCGTTGTATGAACCGTTTTTGAAACCATTATTTGAAGTCTGATGATTCGGCGTAAAACCGCTTGATACCTTATTCGTGCGCTCATTGCCGTTTTGATCAGTCCATGTCGACTGAGCTGTATTCTTAACACTTTCGTTAGAATAATCGGCATTGAAAGTTGTCGTATAAATGATCTTAAACTGACTGTCTGTTTTTTTGTAATCCCCGATCAATGCCAAAGTAAAGCCTTTATGATCCGGTTTCTTTGTGAAATTGTAGTCTTTGCCTTCCTGCAATGTTTTGTTATTGGTTGTGTCTTGAATCTTGAATGACCCGTCAATTAATGCCAGACCGCCGCTGTCGAATTGATCATCTAAAGTCCAATTGTTCATTGTATAGCGGTTTTTATTAACTGTGATCGTCCAATCAACCGTCTTCTTCTCATAATCAACGTTTGAATATCCTTTGATGAGATTCTGCTGAATGGCTATGCCAGAAGCTTCTTTTGAATCCCCTGTTCCGGTCACCACGCTATTGGTGTACGTTGTCGATTTATCAATGATGACTCCGCTGTTGACCTTTGTTTGATATGTGATTTTGTAAGCGCTGGTAACGGTTTTATTAAATTTGATTTCAAATCCGCTTCCATTATCGGTCAGCGTGTAGTCCTCGCCTTCCTTTAAAGGCGTTCCCGCTTGCTCGCTCCCGTTCTGTCCAAAGGCAATAGGAATAACCTTCAAAGAATCTTTTACGAGGTGCAAATCGCCAGTTCCAAAAGAATCCTTAATGCTGGCCTTGGATTGATCGATCTGTTTCTCACCGTAGTTGTATGAAAGAGCCCAGCTGAATGTTTGAGATTCTCCATCATATCCTGTTGATGATTTCGCGATCATTTTTCCATATTTGGCTGCAACAGTGGCTTCGGCAGAGATGGGTTCCAGGTCATCTCCGCTGAATGCTGCCTTGTTCGTCAGCGTTAGATTTCCACCTTCACTCGGCTTCGCACTATTATCAATGTCAGTTTCATATACAAGGCGGTAGGCTGAATCGATTGTCCCGTCAAATGTGACATTTCCTTTTGAATCAACGCTGTAACCGGAAGAAACTTCATTTCCTTTGCTGACAGACCCATCAATGTTCACATTGAGTTCATACACTTTAACTGAACGGTAGATTAAGCCCTCTGGAAGGCTTTCCGTGAGTTTGGCATTTTTGACTTGATCCAACTTTTTATTGACATCGACCGTCCATGTTACTTTACCGGGGTTGATGCCTTTATCCAGTGCACCTGATTTGTCAATGGTTTTACTCACATTTGGTTTAAAATAAACTGTTGTTTCAGGAGTATCGGAACTCACAGGGAATGGAATCTTTTGTGTTGTCGAACCCGTTATTTTTTTCTCGTTGAACTGTGTATTGATAACCAATGTGCCTTTGACATTAGAACTTTCTTTTACCTCGCCGTTAAATGTCATCACCACATGTCCGTTCGTATCAATAGAAAATGTCCCGTAGGTGGTGTCTCCGGCGCTTAACGGCAGGTTCAAAATGTCATTATGCATAATAAATTCTTTAGGCAAATCAAATTCATATTTATCGCCGGCATTGATTGTTTTTCCCAAATCATCAGGAATGGCCCAATCAATTGAAATTTTCACCGAAGAATTCGTATCGGCGCGATTGCCCTTGTCATATGGCTTTCCGTTTTCATCCGTCAATGTCACGCCGGTTAAAATATGTTGCGTGATTTGTTTTTCTTCAGTTTGCAAGCTTTTGAAAGCTGATTGACTTGAGGATGACACGTTTTTTGAATCATCGCTCTTAGGAGAATCACTGCTCTTAGAGTCTGCCGATGGTTTTGGTTCCTCTTCTTTTTGATCCTTGCTGACTGAAGGCGCAGATTTGTCATCTGTCCCTTTCTGATCTCCCGCAGTATCAGAAGAGTCGTTTTTTGGCTCTTCCGCCTCGGCGTCTGGTATCTCATCTTTCTTGATAGGGATAATCACCTGCTGGGTTTTGCCTCCCCCTAGTTGAAAAAGGGCTGCTGCTGTATGTTCATCGTCTTTTACATCTGCCGTAAACGCGGCTGGCAGTGTAATGGTCCCCTTGGCATTCGGAGAATCCGCGGATGCAGTTATTAATTTCACCGTCATGGTGCTGCTGCCCGCCGGCACTTGATAGCTGCCGATGACCTGATCAGCAGATTTGATCTCACCTTCTGCACCTTTATCAAATGTAAAGCTTTCAGGTATCTCCACATGGATATCCTGTTCGCTGTCAGCTTCTTTATCCTTTTTCAATGACCATTCATATGTCAGTGTCACTTCATCCCCCGGCTTTAATGCCGGTTCGTTTCCTTTTGACCCGTCAACTACCTGATGATTGACGTCTTTGACCGTCACCGAATCGAAGAATTGGCTGTCGTTTGACGATACGCCCACAGCCTCCGCTGTAAGAGTATAGCTGGCAATCTGGCTGAAAAAGAATAAGATGGCCAGACCGATGATCATAACGATCCGCCCGCTTTTTTTCAGCCCTGAGGGAAAGCTCCTACTTCTCAACTTTTCATTCCTCCCTTTTCATATCTATTTTTCACTTGCCGATTGATCCGCGAGACCATAACTCATGTCTCATCCCCAAAAATAACTGTTCATGCCGAATGAGTGTAACAACTAAGATTTGCCATCCGAACCAAACTACATTGTATGAAATGAAACTATACAAATTCTGTACAACTAAAACATCATGTATGATTCAAGTGAATGTGAGATTTGAAGTTTCAAGCGGAGACATATGGAGAGGGACTGCCCTGAGGATGACATGTACAAAAAGCGTATCCAGCCAGTGTGCATTGATAGGGCACACTGGCTGGATACGCTTTTTGTTATGAACATTTTTTAATTAATCTGATCCTTTATTTGTTTGTAGCGCTGATATTCTTTTATCGCCTCTTCTATTTTCCCGTTTTTGTTAAATAGCTTCAGCTTAAATTGCATAATGTTATGATCGAAAGGCTCAATTTTCTCTGCCTGCAGGCAGATGTCCATCGCTTGATGATCGTTCCTTTCACGAATGAGATAATCGATCAGTTCATAAGCCTTTCCAAGCCAAAGCTGGGCAAGACGCGCCTTTTCCGGTTCTGCCCACAGATATCCGTGCTCCGTCAGGTAATGATTTTGATAGGACATGAACATATCCATGTGCAGATGTAATGTAGCTGTATTTAGCGAGGGCGCCTCTTTTAGTGACTGTTCCCATTCCACAACATCGATTTTTGCGCCTGAGAGCCGTAGAATATACCCTGTTTCGGTCTTCTCGATTGTTTGGCTGAAAGGGATTTGGCTGATTACTTTCCGTATCTGATATATGGTAGAGTAGAGTTGGGTGCTTGCTTTTGTGACATCATAATGAGGCCAAAACAGATCGATTAATGAGTCTTTACTGACTACACGCCCTTGGTTATGAAGTAAAAAGGTGTATATTTCGCGTGCTTTAGATGTTCTCCACTTGACGGAAATGTTTGTTTTGACACCTTTTAAAATCTGATGAAACTGCAGGTTTCCAAAACATTGGATCAAATAATGCGCCTCGTTATTTTCTACAGATGCTTTAAGCATGTTATTCGTTTTGATTCGCTCAACAGTTGTTTCGAGCCGCTTGTAAATAACAGGCTTTAGCAAATAATCGATAGCATTAATCTCAAACGCCTTAATAGCAAACTCATTATAGGCCGTGATAAAAACGACTTGGATGTTCTCATTCAATGATTGAATCGCTTCAGCAAGTTCAATGCCATTTACCCCCGGCATTTCAATATCAAGAAACACCGCATCTACAGCAGCAACCTCAGGTGACTCCAGAGCTTCAATCGGATCTTGATACGCCATAATCGATTGAAAGGCGTTTGTCCGTTCAAGCAAATTTTTAAAGTGAAGCAATGCCAGGTGCTCATCATCAACAATTAACGCTTTCACAAAACATCCCCCCTATATGTAGAATCAAGATATTAGTAAATAACTTCTATTATATCATGCCAAATAGCCCCTTTAATTGGATTCTTTTTCTTTCTATTGTAGCTTTTGAAAGTTTACATTTACAATATTTATAAAAAATAGGAATGTAGAATGATCCTATTATAAAGGAGCATTGATATGAAAGAAAAATTCATTTTCATTTCGATTATTTTCGGTTATGCCGCTTTTTTTATGGCTTTTATAGCGATTGATCATTTTACTGGATCAACACTTCCTGAAGCAAAGCATGGGGTCATGAACTTGGAGAACTGGGATTTTCAGAAGGATGGGAATATACAGCTGAACGGAAAGTGGACATTATATCCAAATCAGATTTTATCGCCAAAAGAGATTGCTTCAGCAAAAGGAAAAGATCCCCTCTTCGTTGATGTCCCCAGTAATGTGAAGCTGGCCAAGCAAGGTATCAACGTGGATTACGGAACGTACAAGCTGACGATCAGATCAAAGCTAGACAATCAGGTTTTCGGGATCAGCACGTCGTTTATTTACAGTGCAAATCGCATCTATTTTAATGGACAAACCATAGGGCAAAGCGGCAGCCCCTCAAATAAGCCTGATTTTACAGCACAAAACAGACCGTATACGAGCTTTTTTTCGCTTCACAAGGGCGATAATGAACTTGTCGTACAGTTTTCGAACTTCGGAAAAACGCCGGGGTGGGGAATCGCAAAGCCGATTACCTTTGGAATCCAGGACCAAATAGTGCGTGAAAATAAAATTTCCTTTCTTAATGATACGGTCATGATTACGGCATTTTTCATTACCGGATTATATTTTCTGGGCTTTTACCTGCAAAGAAAAAAGGATAAACATTTGCTGTTTTTTTCTGTTATGTGCCTTCTGTTTTCATTCATTATTCTGATGATCGGAAAAGAGCGGATTATATTCCTCCTCTTTCCGTCCATTTCATTTTCATTGTTAAATTCAATGAGGGCAATCTCAACTGTGTTTGTCAGTATAGCGGTCTTTCTCTATCTCTATTTTGCTTACAGAGAGATTGTGTCAAAACGTTTTATTCTCATAGCCACTGTTTCTTGCGGGCTGGTCTTGATCATAGATTTTTTAACCGTTGGGTTTATCGGCCACTCCTCATACATATTACATTCTGTGCTAGCCGTTTCGACCCTGGTTTATATCACATATATTTTTACGATCGCAGCGATCCGCAAAATGGAAGGAAGCCTGTATCTGACAATCGCTTCTATATCAATGAGTGCTTTTGTCATTTTAACGACCATCTCCGCTTACACAGGAAAAACGGCTTTTTCTTTTAATTCGATCTACTCTTTGCCGACAGTCATTGCGTTGCTGGCGATTGTTCTTCTAATGGCACAGCAGTTTGCCGGTGCATTCCGCGAAAATGAAGTGCTGTCGTGGAAATTACTCAGGGTTGACCGGCTGAAGGATGAGTTTATAGCGAAGACATCGCATGAATTTAAAACACCGCTGAACAGCATTATTAATATATGCCAAACGTTGCTGGCCGGGAAAGGGAAAAGAACGATAGAAGAAGAGAAAGAAAACATGCAGCTTGTTATCCGCATGGGTTATAGGCTGTCCAATCTGGTAAATGACATCCTGGATTTAGAAAAAATAAAGCAAGGCATGCTTCAGATTCACCCGGTTCCTGTTGATATTTATACTTTAGTTTGTTCGGAAATGAATTTCTACAATCTCTTATCAAGACATAAAAACTTAAATATTAAGAATGTTATTCCAGATGATCTTCCTTTAGTGCTCACAGATGAAAACCGTTTTCGTCAAATATTGACCAATTTAGTAGACAATGCAATCAAGTATACAGCGGAGGGTCAAATCACACTTTCTGCTTCAAAGCTGAACGATAACATGATCAAGGTGACAGTTACCGATACCGGAAGCGGCATTTCCAAAGCCGATCGCCAAACCATTTTTGAGTCTTTTCAGCAAGCAGAAACGAATAAAGACGACGGAGCCGGTCTTGGCCTTAGTATTGTCAAACAGCTGGTCCAGCTCCAAAACGGAGACATTTGGGTTGAATCAGAAGAGGGAAAAGGTTCGGCGTTCCATTTCACATTGCCCGTTGTCCATCATGAATCTGTGCCCGAAACCAAAACAAGTCTTCCAGAATTACAGTCCGGGCTAGAGATGTCAGGTATCTCTTTAAGCACGCCCTATTACTCTGAGAAAATTGACGCTCCAACCATTCTGATTGTGGATGATAACATTGACAGTTTAAAAATTTTAAGCGATATGCTTGAAGGTGTCCCCTACAATGTAATTGCTGCAAAAAACGGAACGGAAGCATTAGAAGTGGTTTCTTGCACGAAGCTTGATTTAGTGATTCTGGACTTGATGATGCCGGATATGACTGGTTTCGAAGTCTGTACGAGAATTCGTGAACGATTCAGTATGGTCGATCTTCCGGTTCTCATCATTACAGCAGCCATTATCGGCCATGACAAATACAAGGCTTTTCATTCCGGAGCGAATGACATTTTGCAAAAACCTTATCATTACTCTGAATTTATGGCGCGTATCAAAAACCTGATTATGATGAAGCATACAGCAAATCAAGCCACAAGAATGGAGATGGCTTTTCTCCAGTCGCAAATTAAGCCTCATTTTCTTTACAATGTATTAAACACAATTATTTCGCTCAGTCATTTGGATATTGAAAAAGCGCGAGAGATAACAGCTGAATTCACCAACTATTTAAGAATGAGTTTTGATTTCCAAAATACATCAGCCATCAGTTCATTCAGAAACGAGCTTTCTATTATCAATTCCTATCTCTCCATAGAAAAGACGCGCTTCGGCAATCGGCTGGACATTCTTTTCGATATAGACAAAGACATTGACTTCATCCTTCCGCCTTTAATGATTCAGCCATTGGTGGAGAATGCAGTTCATCATGGCGTCAGCAAGAAAAGAGGCGGTGGATGGGTCAAGCTGACAGTTAAAAAACAAAGCGGGAATGAGTATTACATTAGAGTAGAGGACAACGGCGTCGGTATGCCTCCGGAACAACGAGAAGATCTCCTATCCTCCGATTTCGATCGCAGCGTCGGATTAAAAAATATCAACCAGCGGCTGAAACATTTTTGCGGAAGTGAATTGAAGATCAAAAGCACCCCGGATGTCGGCACCTCTGTTTCGATGCTTATTCATCTTGCTGAAACAATAGAAAGCCACGAAACATTAAACGAAGTGAAGGGTCCAGAACTGACCTGAAAGAGAACTCTCCCTTTCCAAACAAAAAGACCGCCGTTTTAAACGGCAGTCTTTTTTTATTCCGGCGATTTTATTTGCTGCTTCAGCAGGTCTCTGATTTCTTTCAGCAGCTCTTCTTGCGCATCCGCCGCTTCCGCCTCAGCCTCTTCTTCCGCTTCTTTCTTGCGCTTCAACTGATTCAAAGTCCGAATCACAATAAAAATAGAGAACGATATGATTAAGAAATTTACAATGGTTTGAATGAAGCTGCCATATTTGACGACCGCATCACCGAATGTAAAGGACAGCCCCGAAAAATCAAGCCCGCCCAGAAGCAAGCCAACTAAAGGCATAATGATATCATTAACGAGCGATGTGACGATCTTACCGAACGCGCCCCCTATTACAACACCAATCGCAAGGTCAACAATGTTCCCGCGCATGGCAAAGGTCTTAAACTCTTTCCACATACAATCACCTGCTTTTTTTTGTTTTGAAAGAAAAAAAGACAAATGTGCCGCTGCCCATCTGTCTCTTTTCACTTACTCGCCGAGGGCAAAAGTCAGTTCAACTTCGCAAACCACTTCGCCGTCAACTTGAGCCACGCCTTTTCCGCGCCCGATTGTACCGCGCGCACGTGTGATTTCAACCTCAAGGTGAAGCTGGTCACCAGGTTTCACTTGTTTTTTAAACCGGCAATTGTCAATGCCGGCAAAGAAAGCCAATCTGCCGCGGTTTTCTTCTTTAATCAGCATCGCAACAGCCCCGACTTGAGCAAGCGCTTCTACAATTAATACGCCGGGCATTACCGGATACTGTGGAAAATGTCCGTTAAAGAACTCTTCATTAGCAGTTACATTTTTATAGCCTTTCGCCCGTTTGCCCTCTTCAACTTCCGTAATCCGATCTACGAGCAAAAACGGATAGCGGTGAGGAATAATTTCTTTAATTTGCTGAGTATCAAGCATTCTCTTGACATCTCCTTCATCTGCGTTAGTATGTATAGCAATCATGTATGATCTAATCTGTACATTTGAAAAGTATATTATGAATTAACCTCTTTTTCAACCGACGCCTAAAGTGTAACCAACTGTCAATGAGAGCCGTCAAAAGTTGTGATATGATAATTATAGATTTTACCATTAGCAAAGAGGTAGGAAAATGATTTCGAAGTTTATTGAGAAAAGAATTCAAAAAATGTTAGACGAGTGGTACACCGCTATTGGCAAACGTAAAATGGATGACGCAGCAGCACTTAAAGAGAAAATCGACCAGCACCTTCCGAAACTGAAAAAGAACACAAAACTTTGGATGCGTTATCAATTGTTCTTCGCACGCCACCAGCTCCTTTTTGAAAACCAGGACGGGATGGATTCATTATTCCATGAGTTATATGAACAGGAAGACAAAATGGATGATGAATTGAAATATTATCTGCATTTTTTCTCAGGGTTATATGAAATGGTCAAAACCGCTCCGAAGCATGCGGTGAATGGTTTTAAGAAAGCTGAGCAGTATCTGCACGCGATTCAAAACGCATTTGAAGCCGCTGACTTTTATTATCAAACCGCCGGCGCCTATTACTTGATGAAATCACCGCCGCTTTCCATCCAATATGTTGAAAAAGCATTAAATATCTACTTGCATCAATTCGGCTATGTCAAAAAGGTGATCAGCTGCAAACTGCTCCTCGCTGTAAACTATATTGATCAAGAGCGCTATGATGAGGCTGAACAGCTTTTCAAAGAAATCATCAGGAAAACCCAGCAAGTAAATGACGATAATCTGCTGTGCCACGCTTACTATAATTTGGGCTTTTTAAAAGCAACCGAAAAGAAGGACCATGAAGCGCTTCTCTACTTTAAAAAGGTATTGAAGAATCATGAATTTGAAACCAATTCTCCAGTATCCTATCTGCACTGCGTGTATGAATCCGTCAGAGCCCTTTTTAAAACAGAAAAGATCTCAGAAGGAAAAGCGGTTTTGCAAAAAGGGAAAGAATTATCTGAAAAGGTAAACATTCAAACAATTCAATTGAAACTAAAAACACTTGAAGCGCTCTACACGTCTGCTGAAGATCCTTATGATACCTTGCTTGAATATGTGCTTGAATTAGAAAAAATCGAAGCTTGGGTGGATTTAGAGGTGCTTTTGGAGGACATCACGGAATACTATAAAAAAAAGGACGATTTCGAAAAAGCCGCCTTTTTTATTATGCGCGGCTGATTGAAAACGCCCATCTTTCTATTATCTGACAGAATTAATCAAACCAAGCATCTGATCACCCATTGTGATCGTTCTGCTGTTCAGCTGATAAGAACGCTGAGACGCAATCAAATCTGTCATTTGCTTAGAAATATCCACATTTGACATCTCAAGTGCACCCTGCTCCATGCCGATGTTTTGTCTGTTTGCGCCATTCAGCTCTTCAAAGGCTGCCGCATTATCAATGGAGAAAAGATTATTTCCTTCGAATTTCAGCTCTTGAGGATTGTTCACTTGGACAACCCCGAGATTAAACCGCTGCACCGTATTCCCGTTAGATGCGGTTAAGGTCCCGTTTTCATTGATCGTGATTTTTTTCATTGAGCTGTCTATGTTTACTGTATTGCCGTTTTCATCAAGCACGGGATGACCGTTGCCTGTCACGAGCTGAAGCTGGTTGGCATTATCAGCGGAAGGCGATAAATAAAGCGCTCCGTCCCTCGTATATTGGCGATTGCCATTCACGTTAACCTGGAGGTATTGGTAAGGAGACGTAAAAGCGATATCCAGATCGCGCTCCGTCTTCTTAATGCTTCCTTGATCGGATACGAGCCGTGAATTCATCATCGCTCCGACGCCAAGGCGCAAGCCGGGCGGCGTTTTTCGGGATTGTGCCACTTCTTCATTTTTTTCATCAACCTGATCGAATTGCTGTCTGACGAGCTCAGAGAAATTCGTATCCTTAGCCTTATAGCCGGTTGTGTTGCTGTTGGAAAGGTTGCTGCTGATTGTGTCAATCTGCTGCTGCAGCTGGTTTAAGGTTGTTGATGCCGTTAGCATTGACCTGAGCATAGTTGATGTCCCCCGTTTTTTCTTCCGTTATCTTATATTTTTCCGATTTCATTGGCTGCTTTGTCCATACTTTTGTCATACGCTTGAATGACCTTTTGGTTTGCTTCAAACGATCTGTACGCTTCAGTCATTTCTGTATAGGCGCTCGTTACATCAACATTCGAAAGCTCAGAAACGCCTTGTTTTAATGAATAGGATACTTGGTTATTGCCAGCCGCACTCGGCAGGTCATTTCCGTCAGCCGTGCTGTACAAATCATTGCCATCTTTTTTCAGATTTCTGACGTCCTCTGCCATTCTGACATCAATCTGTCCGGCTGTCCGTCCATTCGCAGTAACAGTACCGTTTTCAGACACAGTGAAATTTTCATTATCGACCGTAATCGGCTGTCCTGTCGTTGATAAAATGGTATTTCCGTTGATTGTCAGCTGATTGTTCTCATTTAAAGAAAACGTGCTGCTTTTGGAATAACGGACACCATTCGCCGTTTGAACCGGATAAAAAAGGGCCGCATTTTCATTTGTTTCTGCATTTACCGGAACTTGATGTTCAATCAATGTGATGTCTGTAGGCTGATCCGTCGACTTAAGGCTTCCCTGTGTGAAAAGAGGCTTAAGCTCCTGCATATATACACCGGTATTAACGGAACCGATTTCTGTTTTCGATGTGCCGGCCGGAGATTTTGCTTCAATTCTGCTGAGAAGCATCTCAGGGAACGCACGCATCGAGCCTTGTTCTGCTTTATATCCGGATGTATTTGCGTTTGCGATATTATTTGAAAGCATTTCCGTTCTGCGCTGCTGGGCAATCATTGCGGATGTTGCGGTATATAATCCTTTTAACAAGTTTTCCACCTCTAAAATGGCATTTTTTCCAGTTGTCATGTAGGAACATTCGTTCTATAATACAAATAAGTATTTTATCCTATTATCGGCATTTCTCATCAATTCGTGAAGAGTTTTCATAAAAAAACCCCATTCTTTTTCAGAATGAGGTTTGAGTGATCAGCTTAGTTTGCGTTTAGGAAGCTTGTCCATATTATCAAGCATAACACCTGTGCCGACCGCCACACAATCCATTGGATTTTCAGCGACAAGCACCGGAACCTTCAGCTCTTCAGCGAGCAGCTGGTCGAGGCCGTTTAAGAGCGCGCCTCCGCCGGTAATGATAACGCCGCGGTCAATGATATCAGCGGACAGTTCAGGCGGTGTTCTTTCAAGCACTTGTTTCGCTGCCTGCACAATAACAGCTACAGATTCACGAAGGGCTTCTTCTACTTCTTTGCTGTTTACTGTAATTGTTCTTGGAAGACCGGAAACCATGTCCCGTCCGCGAATGGAAATTTCTTCTTGACGTGCGTCTGGGAAAACTGTTGCGACTTTAATCTTAATATCTTCCGCAGTACGTTCGCCGATCAGCAGCTTGTACTCGCGTTTGATGTAATTTAAGATTTCCATGTCAAACTTGTCCCCAGCCATTTTAATAGAAGAGGAGGTGACAATATCGCCCATTGAGATGACTGCGATATCCGTCGTCCCGCCTCCGATGTCTACAACCATGTTACCGCTCGGCTGGAATATTTCCATACCCGCGCCAATAGCGGCAACTTTCGGTTCTTCTTCAAGGTACACATGTTTACCGCCGCTTTTTTCAGCAGCTTCTTTGATTGCTTTTTGCTCAACTGATGTAATATTCGTCGGGCAGCAAATAAGCATGCGCGGTTTTGAGAACAGGCCTTTTACGTTCAGCTTGTTAATAAAATGTTTCAGCATTGCTTCTGTTACTTCAAAGTCAGCAATAACTCCGTCTTTCAGCGGGCGAATCGCAACAATATTCCCAGGTGTACGTCCAACCATTCGTCTTGCCTCTTCGCCAACCGCCAGCACTTTGCCGCTGTTTTTATCAAGTGCAACTACGGAAGGTTCATTCAGAACAATTCCTTTACCTTTAACATGGATCAGTACATTTGCAGTACCGAGGTCAATACCAATATCCCTTGCAAACATCTATTTATATCCTCCTTGAAAATCTGTTTCACAGTAAATATCCACATTGTGCCCTAATTATATATATTATCATAAAATATAGAAAAAAAGTTGGAAGCACATTAAGTTCTTTACAAATTTTTGCGGATGATCTACAAACGATTTCCGGAAGACAATGCAGTTGATTTGTCCTAAGTGATTATGGCTGGCGAACGGGCTCTCCTTCAAGAATTTCATCCTTTTTATACTTGAGTTTTGTTGCTTCTCCTCCTCTTAAATGCCTGATGGATTTATGATAATCGAGTATTTCTTTCACTTCGTTTGCCAAGTCAGGATTGATTTCAGGCAGACGCTCTGTTAAATCCTTGTGTACTGTACTTTTGGAAACACCAAATTCCTTCGCAATGACACGAACGGTTTTCTTTGTCTCCACGATGTACTTTCCTATCTTGATTGTTCGCTCTTTGATGTAATCGTGCACACCACTCGACCTCCCTAAAATGGATGTGAGAAGTGTGAAATGAGATCCGTATTCTGTAAAGAGTCATTCATTATGCAGCTTCTTTGTTGTATGGTTTTAAAAGTAAGTTTGTGAAATATGCCCACGATCCCTCACCTCAAACACTCTCTTTGTTAGGTTTGTAACAGTGTATTAGCATTCTTGTGGGAATATGCTAAAAACTCAATAAGGACAAGGGGTGAAACGAACTTTTCAACTTCCGCTAATTATTTCGCGTCACTAAATTTATATCTTTACATCCTTTCATCGCTCCTGTAAAATGAAAAAAGCAATTAGTTACTTAGGTAAGTTTTTTTTAGAAGGAGACCGAAATGACCTACGTCAACAGACACCTCATTCATCAAATCAACCAAAGCGCCCGCCTGATTGCCAAAAAAGCCAATGAACAGCTGGAGCCATTCGGCCTTTACTCATCTCAATGGTCAATTTTATATTGTTTGCGTACGATCGGACCAATGACTCAAAAGGAGATTTGGTCCTATTTAAATGTGGAAGCGCCAACGGTGACCCGGACGATCAAACGCCTTGAAGAAAACGGATGGGTACAGAGACGGCAAGGTGAAGACAAACGGGAAAAACTCGTTGTCCTCACAAAAGAAGCAGAGAAAAAATACGAAGAAATCAATGTGAAAATGCTTAAATTTGAGGAAGAACTGCTTGCAGATTTCCGTGATGAAGATAAAGAAGCATTTTCTCATTTATTTCGTTTGTTTTTACAACAATGAAATAAGGAAGTGACATACATTTGAAAAAGTCTGAACCGATTTGGACCAAAGATTTTATTATGGTCGTTCTCGTGAACTTGTTTGTTTTTGTGTTCTTTTATACATTTTTAACTGTTCTGCCTATCTATATGATGCAGGAGCTGGGAGGTACTGAATCTCAGGGAGGGCTGTTGATCAGTCTGTTCCTGTTATCCGCCATTTTCACACGTCCTTTTTCAGGAGCTATTATAGAACGGTTTGGGAAAAAGAGAATGGCGATTGTATCGATGGCGATTTTTGCCCTTTCGTCTTTTCTTTACCTGCCAATCCATAACTTCTATCTGCTGCTAGGATTGCGGTTCTTCCAAGGAATCTGGTTCAGTATTTTAACCACTGTAACCGGCGCGATCGCAGCTGATATCATTCCAGTTAAACGCCGCGGCGAAGGGCTTGGATACTTTGCCATGTCTATGAACCTCGCAATGGCTATCGGTCCGTTTCTCGGATTGAGCCTGGTGAAAATTGTGCCTTTCTCTGTCTTCTTTACAATTTTTGCAGTGTTTATGATTGTCGGGCTGTTTGTTACATTACTCATTAAAGTGCCAAACAGCATCAGCAGCGGAACGACTGTATTCCGCTTCTCTCTGTCGGATATGTTTGAAAAAGGCGCGCTTAAGATTGCGATTGTAGGGTTGTTTATATCATTCTGTTATTCAACAGTTACGGCATTTTTGTCCGTTTTTGCTAAGTCTATTGATCTATTAAATGTCAGCGGCTATTTCTTTGTATGCTTTGCCGTTACGATGATGGTCGCGCGTCCGTTTACAGGCAAGCTGTTCGACAAAGTCGGACCGGGGATTGTGATTTACCCTTCAATCCTGATTTTCTCTGTCGGACTTTGCATGCTTGCCTTTACGCACAGCAGCTGGATGCTGCTATTATCCGGAGCGGTGATCGGGCTCGGATACGGCTCAATCGTGCCGTGCATGCAAACGCTGGCGATACAAAATTCACCGGCACACCGTTCAGGATTTGCGACAGCGACGTTCTTTACGTTCTTTGACAGCGGAATTGCCGCTGGATCGTATGTGTTCGGATTATTCGTTGCTTCCGCTGGCTTCTCATCTATTTACTTAACAGCGGGTCTATTCGTTCTGATTTCTCTTCTCCTCTATGCATGGAGCCAGAAAAAAACGGCTGTAGCCGAACCTGAAGGAAAAGTGTCGATTGCAGAATAGCTTGTCAGACTGCCGGAGTTTGCGGCAGTCTTTTTTTGCAGAAAAAAACGGCATTCTGCTCCGTTGAACGGAATAGAATGCCGCTTCTTTCATGATTCAATAATCGGACGCGCAGGTGAATCCGGATCTAATGTAAAATCAAAAGACTCTTCGTCACGATACATCGGATCTGCATAAATAGAACCGACATCATTTTTCGTTGCTTTTTGATAAGATGAAAATGAGTCGTATTCAGTCTTTTTCCACATCCATAAGCCGTCCTTACCTGCTTCCTTATGGTAAACGTTATGATTGACTGTATTTCCTTCATTGGCTTTAAATTCGTTGGCAATAAACAGCCTTGAATCACTTGCCGTCATGATGTTCTTTTCTATTACGTTGTTTTTTGTATCGTGCTGCAGCAATAGCTGTCCGCCATACAGCTCTTTTGTATCGTTGCGGAAAATAATGTTGTGAGCAATCACAGAACCGGTGGTGCCGCCACGCTCTTTGTCATATCCGCCGATTGAAATACCCGTGTACGCATTCTGGTACACTTTGTTGTCGGTAATGTTTATATCCTCAGCATATTTTCCTTTGTGCTCAGAGGTTGCTTCAATACCGATATCGTTTCTGTAAACCGTGTTTTTCCTTATGTCAATATGGCGTCCTCCGTCGACATATATTCCGCCCGCTGAGTACTCATCTCCATAAGCGGGATTTCCGAAAGTTGAATGATGATAGACAGTATTGTTTTCTACGACGCCGTTTCGAACATAATCGTTTTGATCTGCCGTTCCTTCATATCCGATAAGATCGATGCCAATATTGTTATTATCACGGACCAGATTGCCTGCAATCGTAAAGCCGTCAATGTTTCCGTTCAGCACAACCGCTTCACTCGCTCCGAGTGTCAGCTTTTCAACGGTATTATCCGTAATCTTAATGTCTTTCATGCTTCCCGTCCCATAAACTGCAATTCCGTGGGCATTGCCCTCATCCGCCGTTGTTTTGATATTCCGAACATGATTATCCTTAATCGTGATATGGCTGCTGGACCCAGTCACATAAATTCCCATGGCGGTTGCTTCTTCAGATGAAACAGAGAGATTCTCAATCGTTAAACCGCTGATTGTGATGTAATGTTTATTGTCTATGCGGATTAACGGCGTTTCATATTCTGCACTCGTCATCGTTTTCCCGGTAATGACTGCTTTCTCGTCCTGATAGTTTCGAAACGTGATAGGCTTCCCGTCCGCGCCGCTATGCTTCACATCAAGCGGTTCATCATACGTGCCTCCCCGGATGATTACGGTTGTTCCGGCAACAGCTTCCTTAGCGGCATGCGCCAGTGTACGAAATGGCTTTGTTTTCGTCCCTTCATTTTGATCATTGCCGTCAGGAGAAACATATAAGCAGTTCACTGAGTCTTGTTCATTTGCTGCCGTCTTATCATAGGTTAAAGCGATAATAACAGCAGTTAATACGGCTGCCGCAGAAATAAAAAATATTTTCATATTGGATTCTCATTTCTATTTAGTATGGATTTTCTTATATCATTATAAGTTATCCATTTATGGAAAACCATCTCAACTTTCACCTGCATAAGTTCTTATTCGGCTCGACGCACCTGCCCAGAATCATACTTTCCAATAGCCGATGATACCGGCGGGTGAATCCGCATCAGAGCAATATAGACAAGAAATGATGTCAGCACACCTACAAACCATGAGATGTCATATAAGCCTTTTAATGCGGGGACATACATTCCGATTAATGAGATCAGTGCGCCTAAAAGCGTGGCTGCGAATGCCCGGTAGTTATACCCTTTAAAATACACATACCGTCCGGTTTCGGAATAAAGGTCATCAACCGAAAGCTCCTGCTTGCGAATAATAAAGTAATCAGCCATCATGACGCCCGCCACCGGACCGAGCATGCCGCCGATTAAAGCGAGAAACGCATAAACGCTGGTTGCGCTCCATGAGCTTCCACGGAACCGTAAATAAAGCGAGCAGGGCTGTAATAAAGCTGCCTCGTTTAAAATTAATATATTTCGGCAAAGCATTCGCAATATCATAAGCCGGAGAGACGATGTTTGCTGCGACATTAACTGATATGGTGGCAATACAGAGTGTAATCACAGATAATACGATGACATAAGGATTATCAAATCTCGCCAAAATATCAACCACGTCCCAAATTGGCTCGCCGAAAGCAACCTGCGAACCGGAGGTCACCGTAATACTGGCAAACGCAAATAATGCGAAGGTTCCCGGCAAGCCGTAAAACTGGCCTTTAATCTGCTCTTTTTGCGTTTCAGCAAACCGTGTAAAATCAGGTATATTTAAAATTAACGTCGCCCAGATGCCGATAATGCCGGTGACCCCTGCAGCAAACGGCCAAAATGTTTCTGAAAACGTATGAAATTTTCCAGGTTGCGAATAGATCGGCCCGAGTCCTCCGGCTATATCGACCGCCCACCATACCATGCCGCCAAACACCACATATACTAAAGGACCTGCCCATACCTCGAAACGCTTAATCGATTCCATGCCGTGATGCAATACGAGTAAATGCACAGCCCAAAAGAATACGAAAGAGAGGAAACCAGACAAGTGGATACCCAGAATATTCCACTCCCCGCCAATCTCTCCCCAGCCGGGCCACATATTTAACAGCAAAATGTTCAGCGCCGTGCTTCCGGCAAAGGTTTGAATGCCAAGCCACATAATGGCCGTAAAAGCCCTCAGAAGCGCCGGAATGTTTGCGCCGTAAATTCCATATGAAGCCCGGATAATCACAGGAAACGGCAGCCCGTATTTTGTCCCTGCATGCCCGTTTAAGGCGAGTGCGCCAAACAAAATAAGCGAGGCCGTAATAATGATCGCCATCACCTGCCACGGTGAAAGCCCGATTGCAATTAATCCGCCCACTGTCGCGTAGGTCGGTATATTATGTATGCACCCCATCCAAATCGAGGCAAAGTTCATTGCTTTCCAAGTGCGTTTTTCCTGCCCTAA
The DNA here is from genome assembly GCF_023161785.1 of Bacillus sp. 2CMS4F. Taxonomy (NCBI): domain Bacteria; kingdom Bacillati; phylum Bacillota; class Bacilli; order Caryophanales; family Bacillaceae; genus Bacillus; species Bacillus sp. 2CMS4F. Next base: position 199,350 of record NZ_JALNTO010000006.1, on the reverse strand, counting down.
AGGCAGCAGATCCTCATTGCTCAGCCTGTTTGATTGCTGCTGACTCTCTTTTAACTCCATAGCCGGCTCCCCTTTCAGTATTGTCTATCTTCCGTTATATGTATTGTTTCCTAACATCATATGTTACGTAATATAACTTAAGAGTCAGACAAATACATTGGCTATGGTACACAATCCTTTTATTCATTTTTGAGCATTCTAAACAAGAAAAAGAGACAGACTCGCATATCTGTCTCTTTTCTCATGATCTTGTTTTCATTAAGGCCGTGAATCTCAAAGCCATGAAGAGACTCAATGCGCCTACAGCAATAAGGATCATTCCCATGATATCAAAATGAGCCGCTGTAATCTCTTTACCGAACAGGAGGCCCAGAATCACAGAGGATAAAATTGAGCCGAGGTAACGGCACGTTTGGAACAGGCCCGAGGTCGTTCCCACCATGTCTGAAGGGCTCGTTTTCAGCATCGCCGCCTGAAGCGCCACGTTTCCAAGTCCGTAACCGATGCCGAGCAGCGACAGGATCAAGCCTTTCCCGATGACCGGAACGCTGATAAAAAAGACCGTTAAGAGTACAGCGCCGGCCGTCATCAGAAGCGCCCCCGCCAAAATCGGCTTGATGACTCCCGATCGGTCAATCCACTTGCCTGTAATGGGTGATACAGCGATGCTCATTCCTGACATGAACAGCATAAACAGACCGCTCGTTTGGACAGAAAGATGCATTTCATCCTGAAAATAACTCGGCAGGCCGAAAAATAAACAGTAGAAGAATACATTGAGTAAAATAAACTGAACGTATACCGCTGACAGGCTTCGCTGCGTTTTAAACAAACGGACATCAATAAACGGCTTATCCGTTTTCAGCTCACGCCAGATAAATGCGACAAGCAGAATGATACCAATCACACCTTCTGACGCATGCGGGGATGTGCTGAATGAAAGCAAAAAGGACAAAAGCAAAATAATCCCTCCGGCAAACAAAAGGATTCCCGGAACATCAAGCTGCCGGATAACCGCTCTGATCCCCACCCCTTTTTTCTGATCCTTCGGGAACATGTACATCCCCAATAGGAAGCTGAGGATAATAAACGGCAGATTGACGATAAAAATCGCCGGCCAGCCGCCCCACACAATCAAAAAGCCGCCAACTGTAGGCCCCAGCGCCGTCATTGCAGACGCAAATATAGAAAGCACCGCCAAGGCTGAAGCCTGACGCTCATGTATGTGACTTCGTATCAGCCCGACTCCCGACGGATAAATCGCACTGCTCCCCACCGATTGAAACAGCCGCATGACCAATAATGTCATAAAGGTTGGCGCAAACGGCGCCCCGATGGCAGAAACCGCCACAAGAATAAGCCCGAATAAAAACAAACTTTTGCGCCCAATCAAATCGCCAAGCTTTCCCGTCACGGGCTGGGCCACAGCACTCGCCAAATAGAACGAGGAGATCAGCCAGGAAACCGTTGTAAATGACAGGTGAAACTCATGCTGGATGCTGTGGAGCGCCAGAGAAATCATAGACGAGTTCAACGGATTCAGCATCGTTCCTGAAGCTACCGCCGTTAAAAAGACAGCACGGCTCTTTTTTGATATTTTCATTTCACTTGTGATAAAAATTCTTCTGTTGTCCGCGATTTACCGATTCTCGGAAAAATAAAACGCAGTGTGGCTTCATGCTCTTCCTCACTGAACGTGGACATCGCGTCAGTAATAAAAATCTGCTGATAGCCAAGCTGAAAGGCCTCGCGAGCCGTACTTTCCACTCCGATATTTGTGGCAATGCCGCACAGTACAATGGTATCAATGCCGCGGCGTCTCAGCTGCAAATCTAAGTCCGTGCCAAAAAATGCGCCCCACTGGCGTTTGGTCACTGTGTAATCTCCGTCCTGCACACCGATTTCCGGAACAAATTCCGCCCAATCCGCCGGCATTTCACCTGAACCTCCCTGCGCCTGTTCATCCGTTTCCGGCTTTAGCGCATCCGCTCCGTCATGGAAGGCTACATTCACAAAGCTGATAAAGCCGTTATGTTTCCGGAATTCATCAACAAGCTTTTTCGCATTCGGGACAACCTGTCCGCTTTTATCTATTGGCACGATTCCTTTTTGCAGATCAATGATAACCAATGCTGTGTTTTGAAAATCAATGTTAAGTGTGTTCATTTGCGTTTCCTCCTGATGCTGTTAGTGTTTCTCGCATTCCATATTTTACTCTTCACTTCACATGAATTCTTGCAAGACGCTTGTGAAATTCTCAGGAGAATCGCTTAACTCACGATTTTTCTTTTATATAAAAATAAAAGGTGGTGCATACAAACATACCGGCAAGCACTGTGATCATAAAAGTTGTCATAGCTTCGTCACCTACCTGCCGTTAATCGGCTGCTGATTAAACATGCCCATAAATTTGCGGCGGTCAATCCAAAGCAGAATCAAACACATGATCATTAATATCGTACTGAGATCCTGCACGCCAATATCAAAACAATAGTTAATCATGACGATGTTCACAATAATCGGCATAAATACAACGGCGCCTAACGCAGATGTTCTTGGAATCAACAGCAAAACTGCAGCAATGATTTCTCCAAAGCCTATAAATACTTCATAGACATGAGAATAACCAAAAAATGTCCACGCAATTGTAAATCCCTTTCCCTTTCCCACCGCAGCTGCAATTTCAGGTGTTACTCCCCCAAACTGCCCTATGACCACTTTCGCCAGGCCGTACACAACAAAATTAAAGGCCAAAAACAACCGGAATGTCGCCGGAATGGACTTTCTTAACGCTCTCAGCAGCCTGCTGCCTTTATTCATATCGCATCCCCCTTAGTGTATTATATTAACTAGTACACTTAATACACTATACATAATTCTATTTATTGTCAATTCCCTTTTTTCTCATAAAAACAGAATTATTTTATAGACATAAAGTCTTGTATGGCAAATAGCGTTTTTTCTTTCTTCGCCCGCATCGATAACACACACTAAAAAAACATGTCAGGAAATCTCACATGAAAATGTTTTATCATTCTTTTTTCTCTATAATGAAGAAATATAATAATTGCTTTTATTCTGAAAGATACGGAGGAATGAGACATGCAAATGGGCGATACAGTATTTATGTTCTTTTGCGCTTTACTCGTGTGGCTGATGACCCCGGGGTTAGCGTTATTTTATGGAGGAATGGTAAAAAGCAAAAATGTGCTGAGTACAGCAATGCACAGTTTCTCTTCCATTGCCATCGTTTCCATCGTTTGGGTGCTGTTCGGATATACACTTGCCTTCGCACCAGGCAATTCAATCATTGGCGGACTGGAGTGGGCCGGTCTGAAAGGGGTCGGATTTGATCCGGGTGATTACAGCGACACGATTCCCCATTCATTATTTATGATGTTTCAAATGACGTTCGCGGTTCTGACAACCGCCATCATTTCCGGGGCTTTCGCAGAACGGATGCGATTCGGCGCTTTTCTTTTATTCTCGGTTTTATGGGCTTCATTGGTTTACACACCGGTTGCTCACTGGGTATGGGGCGGCGGCTGGATCGGCCAGCTTGGCGCACTTGATTTCGCGGGCGGAAACGTTGTTCATATTTCCTCCGGGGTGGCTGGCCTTGTTCTGGCTATCGTGCTCGGCAAACGGAAAGACGGCACAGCGTCTTCTCCGCATAACCTCATTTACACCTTCTTGGGAGGCGCCCTGATTTGGTTCGGCTGGTTCGGTTTTAACGTCGGCAGCGCCCTGACATTAAACGATGTGGCCATGTACGCCTTTATTAATACAAACACGGCAGCTGCAGCGGGGATTGCCGGCTGGATATTGGTTGAATGGATCATCAACAAAAAACCGACGATGCTCGGCGCGGTATCAGGAGCAATCGCAGGGCTTGTGGCCATCACGCCGGCGGCCGGGTTTGTCACACCGTTTTCTTCTATTATCATTGGCATCATCGGCGGAGCGGTTTGTTTCTGGGGGGTCTTCTCGCTTAAACAGAAATTCGGGTATGATGACGCGCTTGACGCCTTTGGCCTGCACGGCATCGGCGGCACATGGGGCGGCATCGCGACGGGATTGTTCGCAACAACTTCAGTCAACTCCGCTGGTGCAGACGGTTTATTCTACGGGGATGCAAGTTTAATATGGAAACAAATCGTAGCGATCGCTGCCACTTATGTTTTTGTATTTATTGTCACTTTCGTTATTATTAAAATAGTAGGCCTCTTCCTTCCCCTTCGCGCAACCGAAGAAGAAGAATCCCTTGGGCTTGACTTAACAATGCACGGGGAAAAAGCATATCAAGATTCTATGTGAGGAGTGACGTTATGAGCGGTCAAATGTTCAAGGTAGAAATTGTAACGCGTCCGGCAAATTTTGAAAAGCTGAAGCAGGAACTCGGAAAAATCGGAGTCACCTCTCTGACCTTCTCCAATGTTCACGGCTGCGGGCTTCAAAAAGCACATACGGAGCTTTATCGAGGGGTAAAAATCGAAAGCAATGTATATGAACGGTTAAAAATCGAAATTGTGGTCAGCAAGGTTCCTGTTGATCAAGTAACTGAGACCGCTAAGAGGGTTCTGAAAACGGGATCACCGGGTGACGGTAAAATCTTTGTCTATGAAATCGGCAATACAATTAATATCCGCACCGGCGAAGAAGGGCCTGAAGCGCTGTAATATCGTTAAGAGATTCGGACACTCCGGATCTCTTTTTTCGCGCGGAGAAAAAACCCCCAGAAACCGTGATCACCATTCGAATCCTCTTCAAGCGCCATGATTTGAGACAATCTATCTTTTATTTGAAACTTTTCCTGAGTAAGATGAGTCTACTTAATATAAAAATGTAAAAGGTGATTATTTGAATTACGAAATATTTAAAGCTATCCATGGATTATCTCATCACAATTCTGTTCTCGATTCCATTATGGTTTTCATAACGGAATACGCGATCGTTGCCTATGCGCTTATCTTATTGGTGATGTGGCTGTTCGGGAACACACAAAGCAGAAAGAACGTGCTTTACGCAGGAATTACGGGAATTGCGGGTCTTGTGATCAATTACTTGATTACACAAGTTTATGTTGAACCGCGCCCTTTCGTCGCTCACACGGTTCATACGCTGATCCCGCACGATGCGGATGCTTCTTTTCCGAGTGATCACACAACGGGAGCGCTAGCCATTTCGATCGCAATGCTTTTCAGAAACCGTAAAATCGGCTGGCCGCTCGTCATCTTCGGGCTTTTGACCGGTTTTTCACGAATTTGGGTGGGACATCACTATCCGGTAGATGTGTTGGGCAGCCTTGTTGTCGCGATCATTATCGGGTTCCTGTTCTTTAGATTTTCAGATCTTCTTCGCCCGTTCGTTGATTTCATCGTTCGAATCTATGAAGCGATTATCAACAAGATTACGAAAAAACCAACCGATCAAAATTTCTAAGCAAAAAAGCCGGCCTCTGAATGCAGAGCGCCGGCTTTAATATTTTTCATACACCTCATGTTTTTTCCGCTTTGCGATAACAAATAATCCAAGAAACAGGGCAATCCCAACACTGTCAATGAGCACATCCCGGATACAGCCGTTTCTGCTGAAGAAAAGCTGAATGATTTCCGTAAAAACGGCAAACACGAATGCTCCGGCCGAGACCCATTTTATACAGCTCCATTTCTTCCAGAGCAAATATGTCAGCACAAAAAAAGAAAACGCGTGCCCGATTTTTTGAATAACAGCTTCGGGCGTAGTCAGCTGAGTAAAATCCATGTCTAAAAAACGGTTTAGATCAGGATGCGGATGAAAGTGAAATGCCACTTTCTGCGACACCACCATATCACTGAAGCTTTCTGTACAGACAGAGAGTAAAATGAAGAAGATCCAGCCTGCGAGTAATAGACGATGCATAAAAACAGCCTCCTTTCCAGCGGCATCTTGTGCATGTAAATACATAGACGGCACAATAAACAAAAAGTAACAAAAAAAAACGCCTATCACACCGATAGACGTTTTCTTCATTAGGACTGTTCAGTGCCTTCTGTTGTGCTGCTTTCTTTGGAACCTGATTTGTCAGTTGAATCATCCGTTTTGTCCTCGGATTTTTCGTCAGTTCCTTTTTCAGTCGAACCATCCTTTTTTTCTGATGATTGCTGAATGGATTCTTCTGTTTCCTCAGTTGCAGCTTTTTCTTCTGCAGCTGCCGCTTTTTCAATAGAAGAAACCGGCTTGTCCATAAAGTTCAGCGGGTTCATAGCAACTCCGTCTTTACGGATTTCAAAGTGTACGTGGTTGCCGCTTTCTTCGCTGTAAAGGTTCTTGCCAGACTTTCCGATGACCTGGTTTTGCTTCACCTTATCGCCTTGCTCAACACCTACTTCAGAAAGTGATTGATACACAGTAGATAACCCATCAGCATGTTCGATTTCCACAACATATCCCAGCACTGGATCTTTTTCAGCTTTCACAACCGTACCGCTTAGAGAAGCAGAAACATCGAAATCTTTTCCGTCTTTCTCAGCTAAGTCAATTCCTTTGCTTAGGCTGTACGTGTTATTATAGGTAACGAGTGCTGCTTCTTTTTCTTCTTTTGCGGCATCAGTTTCATAGAACTTTTTCACAACAGAAACATTTTCAGAATCAACAACCGGCATTGCGACATTTTCCATAGACTTTCCTACTTCAACTGCATCGTCGTTGTTGTCATACGCGGAGCTTCCGCCGTTATCAGCTAACTGATCCTTTACCTCATCATTTGATACAGATTGATACCAAAGGACAGCTGTTAAAATGACGGCCGCACTGACTAAGTAAATTGCAGGGAACACCCAGCGTTTACGAAAAAACTGCTGAAGTTTTTTGACTTGAGAAGTTTTCTTTTCTTCCTCTCTCATTGTTTCATCACCTCAGCAACATTCTGAACACTTTTCTGAAAATATATACACCGATATAAAAAACTTTTTTAGATATAGTTTGTGCAGGCTGATAAGAAAGTATGTAATTTTTTTTTGAGAGGAGAACCAAATACGTATGAACTTAACATTACGTCTTGCTGAAAAAAAGGATATAGAAGCGGTTGTAGCGATTTATAACTCCACGATTGCCTCACGAAAGGTAACAGCCGATACTGAACCGGTAACTCCGGAAGACCGGATGGCATGGTTTTTGGGACATACAGACGAACGGCCGCTATATGTTGCTGAGGATGAAAGCGGTGACGTGGCTGCCTGGATCAGCTTTGAAAGATTTTACGGCAGGCCTGCTTATAATAAAACAGCCGAGATCAGCATATACATTCATGAATCATGCCGCGGCAAAGGCGCCGGAACGCATTTGCTTCAGGAAGCGCTCCGCATCGCGCCGGAGCTCGGCATCCGCTCGCTTATGGCCTTCATTTTCGGACATAATAAGCCTAGCCTGAAGCTGTTTGAAAAGCACGGTTTCAAGGAATGGGGGTTATTCCCCGGCATTGCCGAAATGGACGGCAAGCGATATGACTTAAAAATATTAGGGAGAGAGCTATCATGATTAGTCTTGATAAAGATGAAAACCATATTGAAAATCACCACGAGGAAAACAGCGTGATCGAGCAGGAGAACAACAGCACAGAGGGCGAAAAACGGGAGCTGAGCGCTGCTGCTGTCAAATCGCTTTCAGACATTGCAAAGTGGGGCAAAATAACAGGAATTCTTTTGATTGTCATGGGCGCGCTGGCTGCCCTGTCGGCTTTAATGACAGTCATAGGCGCTATTCCAGGCGTTCTGCTCATTATTTCAGGCGTATTTCTGATGCGGTCAGCAAAATCAGCAAAAGAGGCGAGCGGAAATCTGACCGGCAGTGCGGGTGAAAGCATGCTGGAGAACTACGGAAAATTTATTAAAATGCAATTATTCTACGCTGCATCAAGTATCGCCGCAGGCCTTATCGGAATCATTTTGCTCATTTTCTTCCTCGTATTTGTCGGCATCGCCGCTTTTGAGGATATGGATACGTATGAAGACCCGGATTCCTATTATTATGAAGATGAGCCCGTATTTGAATAAAAAGAGCTGACCCATGTCAGCTCTTTTTTAATACAGCATTTTCTTGCGTCTGTCTTCTTCAGTCAAAAACTCAACAAAGCTCCGCATCGCAAACGGTTCTTCCTTGATCTGGCGTGTATACGTGTTTTTGCGCTCTTCTGAAAGAATTTCGCTCTTTTTGATTCTGTTCAGCATATAAATATGAACGGTCTTTTGAATTTGTTTATGCTGATAGCCCGCTTCTTTAAAAAATGCTAATCCAAGTGCAGCAAGAAGCGCAAAAAGTCCGGCGCTGATCAGAGACTCTCTGTCTGCTGAAGCATGAAAAAGGAAAGCAGCCAAATTAAAGAGAGAGAATGCAGCAAGCGGAACAGCAAGAAAACGGTAGATGACAGTTTTCTTCATTAAAGGCTGTACAGCCTTTTGAATTTTTTGCATTTCTGTTTTAATGAACCCCGGCATTTGTTCAATTCTGTAAAAGTTCATGTAATTCTCCCCCTTTATTTGATTTTGCAAGGCTTCACGAACGTTATCATATGAGTTTATTTTAACGCAGGTGCAAGCTGGTTTTAAAGAAATCTGCCCGTGTTTTTCGCGAAGAATCTGGATCAACACACTTTATTCTTTTAAAAAGTCAGTGTTATAATTTGTAATGGGAATCAGATTGCTGTTATTCATGGAATACTAATGGCAATCTTCTTGATAAATATGAATTAGCGGGGTTACAAAGTGAGTATTTCTTCCATCCTTTTGTCACTTTTTTTCATTTTGAATATTCTTTTGGCCATCATTGTCATATTCAAAGAACGGCGCGATGCCAGTGCATCATGGGCTTGGCTGCTTGTTCTTTTCTTTATTCCCGTTTTAGGCTTTATTTTATACCTATTATTCGGTCATAATCTCAGACGCAAGCATTTGTTTCAATGGGAGGATCGAAAGAAAATCGGAATCGAAAAGCTGCTGCAGCATCAGCTTGAAGAATTAGAAAACAGGCAATTTCAGTTCAACAACCGGGCAACCTTTGATAATAAGGATTTAATATATATGCTCATCATGAATAATCACGCTGTCTTTACAGAGGATAATTCAGTTGATGTCATAACAGACGGACGTGATAAGTTTCAGCGGCTTTTACATGACATATCAAAGGCAAAGGATCATATCCATCTACAATATTATATTTACAAAGGTGATGAATTAGGAAAAAAATTGCGGGACGCCCTCATTCAAAAAGCGAAAGAAGGTGTTCAGGTCAGGGTTTTGTATGATGAGCTCGGGTCCAGAACGCTGCGCAAAAAGTTTTTTAAAGAACTGCGTGAGGCCGGCGGGCATGTGGAGGTCTTTTTCCCTTCAAAGCTCAGGCCGATTAACCTTCGGCTGAATTACCGCAACCACCGAAAGCTTGTTATCATAGACGGCATAACCGGTTATGTCGGAGGGTTTAATGTCGGGGATGAATATCTCGGGCTCAATCCGAAGTTCGGCTATTGGCGCGATACCCATATTCGATTGCAGGGAACGGCCGTTCACGCCATTCAGACACGATTCATCCTTGACTGGAACCAAGCTTCACATCATCATACGCTCACCTATATCCCGAACCACTTTCCCGATTGCAGCCCAAAGGGAAACGTCGGGATGCAGATTGTTACGAGCGGGCCCGATTCCGAATGGGAACAAATTAAAAATGGCTACATCAAAATGATCTCAAACGCCAAGCGGAACATTTTGATACAAACACCTTATTTTATTCCGGACGCAAGCCTGCTGGATGCATTGAGAATCGCGTGCCTGTCAGGCATTGATGTCAACATTATGATACCGAACAAGCCTGATCATGCTTTTGTATACTGGGCCACGCTTTCATATATCGGGGATCTTTTAAAAGCCGGAGCCACCGTCTATATTTACGATAATGGCTTTATCCATGCGAAAACAATTGTTGTGGATGACGAAATTGCGTCGGTCGGTACAGCGAATATTGACGTCCGAAGCTTCAGGCTGAATTTTGAGGTTAATGCATTTATTTATGATATCAACATTGCCAAAAAACTGGTTTCTACATTTAAAGAAGATTTGCTCGTATCCAGAAAATACACCTACGAGGAATATCAGCAGCGGTCATTATGGATCCGCATCAAGGAATCCGTGTCACGGCTATTGTCGCCGATTTTATAAGATGTGCCAATCCCCCCGGCCTTTATGGCCGGGTTTTTCAGCATGGTCATAATCTATCATCACGCACCCCGTAAAAACGCGCGTGACCTTTCCCATATAGCGTACAACCGTAATAAAAAATCACTAATATGATCACGGTATTTATCAACAGCGGCTTGCACCTCCGGATCGTCAGGCCAAACCCCATTCACACCGCGGCAAATTCCATTCACTATTTTTATTTCTTTATACAAAACTTCTCACAAATAGTGTATAAAAGAAAAGTGAGTATTTTTTTGTAAAGGGGACCCGTGTCAATGAATCCGGAAACGGTCAACAAAACCCTCATCAGTATTTCAAAATGGGGAAAAGCAACAGGCATCTTATTTATTATTATGGGCGCTTTTACTGCGCTTTCAGGCGCTTTCTTTTTTCTTATCGGCGCAGTGCCGGGCGTACTGCAAATCATTTCAGGCATCTTTTTGATGCGGTCAGCAAAAGAAGCAGGCTTAATGGCTGAAAAGCATAGCGGGCAATCTGAGGATTTAATGCTGGAGAACTATGCGAAATTTGTAAAGATGCAAGGGATTTATTTAATCGTGAGCATCGCTGTATCGATTCTGGCGATCATCGCATTCTTCATCTTTCTCATGCTTGGAATTGCCGACGGCATATTCAGCGATTATGATACGTACAGCACCTATTAATTAGAAAAACCCGGAGGATCCTCCGGGTTTTTCTTGTTATTCCGCTTCGCTTACTACTGTGAAGCGTTCATTTTTGTGTGACGGATGTTCAAGCTCATCCAAAACAGCAATCGCATAATCGGCATAGCTGATATAACTGTCGCCTTTTGCGTTTACGATCACATTGTCTTTTCCTTTTTGGTAAGATCCCGTCCGCTTTCCTGCCGGATCAAAAAACGCCGCCGGGCTGAGGAACGTCCAGGAAATAGAGTCTGCCTTTTGCAGGTCTTTCAGGTTCTCTCCTTGATTTGATGCAGTCGGAAGATATTCTTTCGGGAATTCCGGTGTATCCATTAAACGTGTTGTTTTGGCTTCATCAACAAACAGGCTTCCCGCTCCGCCGACGACAAACAATCTTGTATGTTTTGCATCCTTTAGCAGGCTGATTAATGTTCTGCCTGCTTCAACATGAAGATGTTCCTGGCCAGGCGCAGCTCCAAAAGCGTTAACGAGTGCATCGAAAGGCTTGAGATCTTCTGCCGTCAGTTCAAAAACATCTTTCTCTAAAATCGCTGTATCCTGATCCTGCACTTTAGATGCATTTCGGACAATGGCAGTTACCTCGTGACCTCTTTCCTTGGCTTCTTTCAAAATCAGACTTCCCGCTTTTCCGCTTGCACCGATAATCCCTATTTTCATTTTTGATTTCCTCCTTTTTGTAACAATTTTAGTTACATGTTAGTGGTGAGAAGTCATCCCTTTTGATCAAAAGAGATGATTCATTACATCTTTTAATGACTTGCTTGCCAGCTCATTTTCCATCGCTTTTTGCACACTTTCAAATGTCTCATCCAGCGCGCACTGAATTTTTTTGCCTACCGGACACTTCGGGTTCGGGTTTTCATGAACCGCAAATAGTTCCTCTTGGTTTTGAACAGCCCGATATACTTCTAAAAGAGAAATATCAGCCGGATCTTTTTTGAGGCTCGCGCCCGGCACCCCGGCGCGTGATGTGAGAATATCGCCCTTTTTCAGCAGGCTGATCATCCTTCTTACAACAACCGGGTTGGTGTTGACACTGTCAGCGATGATTTCCGAAGACGCTTTTTCATCCATCGAAATGAGAGATAGAATATGAATGGCGACAGCAAGACGGCTGTTAATCATGTTTTTTCACCACCGTTGTAACTATAATAGTTACATTTAATTCGTTTGTCAACATATAATATACACTAAATTTGCGCTTCTTGTGCATCCGTTTAGTCAAAAAACGGCCGGATGCACTCCGGCCGCGTCTTGTCAGAATAAGAAATATCGCTGTCCCAGCGGAACATAATCGACAGGCTGGCAGGACAATTCTTCTCCGTCAGCAAAGACCTGATACGTTTTCGGATCGACTTCAATCTTCGGCAAAGCAGCGTTTAATTTCATATCCAGCTTGCTCAGCTTGCGGATGTTTTTCACAGGAGAAATTCTTTTTTCCAGCCCTAACCTTTCCGCCACACCGCTTTCAATGCCCGCCTGGGACATAAATGTGATGGAAGTTGAGCGGTTGGCTTTACCATAGGAAGCATACATTTGGCGCATGAACACCGGTTCCGGAGTCGGGATAGACGCGTTCGGATCCCCCATTTGCGCGCGTGCTATCATGCCGCCCTTTAAGACCAATTCCGGTTTCACGCCGAAAAATACAGGATCCCACAGGACAAGGTCAGCGAGCTTTCCTTTTTCTACAGAACCGACTTCATGGCTGAGGCCGTGAGTAATTGCCGGATTAATCGTATATTTGGCAATGTAGCGTTTCGCACGTACGTTATCGTTTCCGTTTTCTCCAATGAGAGCGCCGCGCTGTTTTTTCATTTTGTCAGCCACCTGCCAAGTGCGGATAATGACTTCGCCAACCCGCCCCATTGCTTGGGAATCCGATGATGTCATGCTGATCGCGCCGATATCATGGAGAATGTCCTCTGCCGCAATCGTCGCAGCCCTGATTCTGGAATGGCTGAACGCCACGTCCTCGGGCACCTTCGCATCTAAATGGTGACAGACCATCATCATGTCAAGGTGCTCATCCATCGTATTGACGGTGTAAGGGATTGTCGGCGTTGTGGATGACGGCAGAATGTTCGCGTAAGAGGCGAGCTTCATAATATCCGGAGCGTGGCCCCCGCCTGCTCCTTCAATGTGATATGTATGAATCACCCGGTCTCCGATTGCGTCAAGCGTGTTTTCCAGGAAGCCCGCTTCATTGATCGTATCCGTATGGATTGCGACTTGAATATCGGCTTCATCCACAACTTCCATACACGTTTTGATAGCGCTTGGCGTCGTGCCCCAGTCTTCATGAAGCTTCAGGCCGATGGCGCCGGCTTCCACCTGTTCGATCAGCGGCGCTTTATCGGATGCATTCCCTTTTCCTAAGAAGCCGACATTGATCGGGAATTCCTCGGCCGCTTCCAGCATCCTTGCCATATACCATGCACCTGACGTACATGTTGTCGCTTTGCTTCCTGTAGCAGGTCCCGTTCCGCCTCCAAGAAGAGTCGTCACTCCTGAAGAAAGCGCAACTTCCATCTGCTGAGGACAAATAAAGTGAATGTGCGTATCCACTCCTCCAGCCGTTAAAATTTTGCCTTCACCGGAAATCACCTCTGTACCCGCACCGATGACCATATGCGGATCGACTCCATCCATGATATCGGGGTTGCCGCTCTTTCCGACACCCACGATCCGGCCGTCCTTTACACCGACATCCGCTTTAACAATGCCTGTGTAATCCAATAACACGACGTTGGTGATCACCAAATCCAAAGCGCCGTCTTTTCCTGTGATGCTGCCGTTTTGGCCCATGCCGTCACGGATCGTTTTTCCGCCTCCAAAGATCATTTCTTCACCATAAACAGTGAAGTCCTTTTCGACTTCGATCCATAAGTCCGTATCGCCCAATCTGATTTTATCGCCCGTTGTCGGACCAAACAGCTCCGCGTATTGCTCCCGTGACATTTTCATCGAATCACACCCTCCATCCAGCCGGCTTTCTTTAAGTTGGCTAACGTTTTTTCTTTCCCGCGTTCATCGATATACGTATCGGCCATTCCGTTCAGTCCTCTTACTGTTTTTCGTCCGCTGAATTCAACAAGCGTGACCGTTTTCTCCTCACCTGGCTCAAAACGGACCGATGTGCCTGACGGAATGTCGATACGCATGCCGATGGCTTGTTCGCGGTCAAACGATAGCGCACCATTGGCTTCCGCAAAATGAAAATGTGAACCGACCTGAATGGAACGTGATCCGGTGTTTTTCACCGCTATCTCCCGTGTCTGGCGGCCTTCGTTAATCGTAATGGTCCCCTCAGCAATCTGAAATGCTCCCGGTTTCATGACTTCACCTCCGCAGAAATCGGCTGGTGTACTGTGACAAGCTTCACTCCGTCAGGGAATGTAGCTTCCACCTGAATGCTGTCCAGCATCTCAGGCACGCCCTCCATGACATCTTTTTCAGTCAATACATGGCGGCCGGCTTCCATCAGCTCCGCCACTCCCTTTCCATCACGCGCGCCTTCCATGATAAAACAGGTGAGATAAGCGGCAGCCTCGGGATAGTTCAGCAGAACGCCGCGCGCCTTTCGCTGTTTGGCTAATTCTCCCGCTGCAAAAATGAGCAATTTCTCTTGTTCAACCGGTGTCAGTTTCATCTTAGGTCCTCCTTATTATCGTCATTCATAAAGCGGATTGCGTTACATGAATCTCCGGAACGATGCAGGCGGGCCATCACCTCCCTTTCTCAGGATGCTGATCATACGGTGAGATGCCTTTCAAAACAGCGAGCCGTCTCTTCGTCAGCCTTTCCGTGAGCGACGACCGTTCCCCTGTCCATGACGTAAAGATAATCAGCGCACGTTAAGGCGTTCTCTAAGCTGTGTTCCACCAAAACAATTGCAGTCTCTTCTTTTCTGGAAATTTCTAAGATGACTTTTTGAATCAATTCCACGATAGAGGGTTGAATTCCTTCCATTGGTTCATCAAGTAAAATAATTTTTGGATTTCCCATCAGCGCTCTGGCAATCGCAAGCTGCTGCTGCTGTCCTCCGCTTAAATCGCCGCCTTTCCGGTCGAGCATGTCCTTCAAAACAGGAAACCACTGAAAAATCTCTTCCTTGATCCGCCCTCTCCGCTCCTTCTTAGGAAGCGGTTCTTCTCCGAGCAAAAGATTGTCGCGAACAGTTAAAGCGGGGAAGATGTCTCTCCCTTGGGGCACGTACGCAATTCCAGCTCTTGCCCGTTTTTCCGTCTTTTCGTTTTGAACAAACGTTTGATGAAAACGGATCTGCCCCTGTTTGGCCGGGATCAGGCCGATGATCGTTTTCAGCAAAGTGGATTTGCCGACTCCGTTTCGGCCTAATACAGCGACGATCTGCCCGGGGCGGACCTCCATGCTGAGGTTATGCAAAACCATGGATTGATCGTAACCGGATGTCACATTACTGACCGCTATCATGACGCTCCGCTCCTTCCTAAATACACCGCTGCCACCTCTTCATTGCTTGTAATCTCATCCATCGATCCTTCACAAAGCACTCTCCCTTCATGCATCACCGTGACTTTTTTAGAAAACGAGCGGACAAATTCCATATCGTGCTCCACAATTAAAACGGAACACGTTTTGGCAATCTCCTCAAGGAGAGCCCCGGTTTTATCCCGCTCTTTTCCCGTCATACCGGCGATCGGTTCATCCAGCAGCAAAAGCTTCGGCTCCATGGCGAGCTGCATGCCGATTTCGAGCCATTGTTTCTGCCCGTGTGACAGGCTGCCGGCTTCTGCATCCCGCTTCTCTTCTAACCCGATCAGCTTCAGGATGTCTGTCACCCTGTCACGCTGCTCTCTTGTCATACGCGCCATCAGCAGAGAGAGAATCGTTTTTTTCTGCTTCATGGCAAGCTCGATATTTTCAAACACGGTCAGCTGCGAAAAGACACTCGGAGCCTGAAACTTTCTGGCGACGCCCATTTTGGCGATCTGATATTCCGGAACCTTTGTCAGTTCAGCCGTTTCCTGAAACACAATCTCGCCCGAATGCGGCTTTGTTTTCCCGCAAATGATATCCAGCATGGTTGTTTTCCCGGCGCCATTCGGCCCAATCAAAAAGTGAATATCACGTTCCTGTACACTGATATCTGCCCCCTGCAGCGCCCAAAACCCGTCAAACTGAACCTTCACGTCACGGCAGATAAGTATCGGTTTCATATGCAGCCGCTCCTTTCTTTTTAGAGAAGGAAAGCTGGGTTCCAAGCTTTTCAAACAGTCCGACAATCCCTCTTGGCAAGTAAAGCACGACGATCATAAACAGCGCACCGAGGAAATACAGCCAAATGTCAGGATAATATTCGCTTAAATAGCTTTTCATGCCGTTCGTTAACAGCGCGCCCAGCACAGCTCCGAAAATGGAGTGCCTGCCGCCGATCGCCACCCACAGCACCATTTCCACTGAAGGGATGATGCCCATCATTTCCGGCGAGATCATCCCGTCCTGAAGCACAAACAGCATCCCGGCAATTCCCGCCATCGCAGCGGACACACAGTAAATAAACACTTTAAAAACGGTGGAATGATAACCGAAAAAACGCACCCTGTTCTCTCCGTCGCGAACCGCCTGCAAAAGCCGGCCAAAGCGGCTTCTCGTAAGAAACAAAGCGAACACAACAGTAAGGCCGAGAAAAAAGACTGTGGCAAAATACAGGATCTGCTTCAAGGCAGGATCAGCCAGAGAATATTGAAAAATCGTATAGAAGTTGGTAAGTCCATTGGTGCCGCCGGTGATTTCCTGGCTGCCGATGAACAGTGTGACCACCACAACGACGACAGCCTGTGATATCAATGAAAAATAAACTCCCTTTATATTGTTGCGAAACGTAAAATAGCCAAGCAGAAACGCCAGTAGCACAGGCACAGCGACAGCCGCCGCAATTGCAGCGAAAGGGTGCCTGAACAAAGCCCAGATCCACGGCAGTTCGCTGACACCCGCCCACTCCATAAAATCAGGAATGCCGGACGGTGAGGCTTCTATTTTTAAATACATCGCCATGCAGTAGGCGCCCAATCCGAAAAAGACGCCGTGCCCCAAGCTCAAAATGCCTGTATATCCCCAAATCAGGCAAATGCCGACCGCCACAATCGCAAAGCATAAAAACTTCGCCAACAGCCCCAATCGAAACTCCTGAAGAAAGAACGGAGCGGCGATAAAAAGGGCAAACATCACAACATACGGACTGAATTGCGAAAACCGCTTCATCCGGCACCCCCCTAATCAAGTAATCTCGTTCTGACGCTTGCGAGACCCGAAGGCCGCCATTGCAGAAAGAGAATAATAAACGCAAACACCACAACCTTGGCTATGGTGGCGCTTGTCGAATACTCTACAAATGTACTGAGTAATCCCACCATCACAGCCCCGATAATCGTTCCTTTTAATTTTCCGATCCCGCCTAAAATGACGATCATAAAAGCATCGACCAGATAAGACGAACCGAGAGTAGGCCCGATTGACCCGAGCAATGTGAGTGAGCTCCCCGCAATACCGGCCAGCCCGCTTCCAAGCGCAAAAGCCAATGTATCTGTTTTTCTCACAGATACACCAAGACAGGATGCCATACTCCGGTTCAGCGTAACAGCCTGCATCCTCCGCCCCGCCGGAGTTTTAAACAAATAGAATCCCAGCAGCGCAAGCGTAAAAAGAACAAGCGCCAAAATAAACAGCCTTTTATATGGAAAGGTGACCGAAAACAGTGTCACTCCTCCCGACAGCCACTCAGGAGACTGAACAGCGACATTGGGCGCGCCAAAAATGGACCTGGCCGTCTGCTGAAGGATCAAGCTTACCCCCCATGTTGCCAAAAGGCTGTCGAGCGGACGGTCATATAATCGCCTGACAATCACTTTTTCAATGACAATGCCAAGCAGTGCCGCAACTGTAAACGACATGATGACCGCAATAAAAAAGTAATAGGAAAAGAGAGAAGCCGGCAAATAGCTTAAAAACAGCTGCTGAATGACATATGTCGTGTAGGCTCCCGCCATCATCAGCTCACCGTGCGCCATATTCATAATGTTCATCAAACCGAATGTAACGGCCAATCCAATCGCAATGAGAATCAAAATAGAACCGAGACTGATCCCGTTAAATAATTGAGTCACGACGACAGACATGTTCCGCCTCCTCTCCCGCAAACGGCTTTCATTTATTTAGATAACCCCTTTGCCCAGTCGTACGTTTTTAAATACGGATCAGGTTTTACCGGATCACCTGAGTTCCATACTTCTTTAAACTGTCCATCCCCCGTGATTTGCCCGATTCTAACTGTTTTGTAAAGATGCTGTGTATCCCCATCGATTTTCACTGTGCCGCCCGGGGCCTTGAATGCAATCCCGTCAGCCGCTTTCTTCACTTTATCGATCTCAAAGGACTTGGCTTTTTCAACGGCTGCCGCCCAGAGATACACTGCATTATAGCCGGCTTCAATCGGATCACTGGTCACCCTCTTATCTCCGTTCTGCTTTTTGTAATTCTTCACGAATGTCTGATTTTCTGCTGTATTTGTTGTTTGGAAGTAATTCCACACCGCATAATGCCCTTTTAGCACATCTGTCCCGATCCCCCGAATTTCTTCCTCTGCGACACTCGCCGACATGACAGGAATATCATCAGCTGTCACGCCCGCATCTTTCAGCTGTTTGAAAAACGCCACATTGCTGTCACCGTTTAGCGTATTAAAAATGACATCCGGCTGCTTTTCTTTGATTTTGCTGACCAGCGTACTGTAATTAATGTGGCCGAGCGGCGTATACTCTTCACCAGCAACTTCTCCCCCAGCAGCTTTTACTTGTGCTTTAATGATTTTATTGGCTGTTCTCGGGAACACATAATCCGAGCCGATCAGAAAGAATGTCTTGCCTTTATTCTTCAGCAGCCAATCGACAGCCGGCACGATTTGCTGATTTGTCGTTGCTCCGGTATAAAAAATATGAGGCGATGACTCCATGCCTTCGTATTGCACCGGATAGAACAGCAGCCCGTTATTTTGCTCCACAACCGGAAGCATCGCCTTGCGGCTCGCTGATGTCCATCCTCCGAATACAGCCGCCGCTTTGTCCTGCTGAAGCAGCTTTCTCATTTTTTCGGCATAGGTAGGCCAGTCAGATGCCCCGTCCTCCACGACGGGTTCAAGCTTTTTGCCGAGAACGCCGCCTTTTTGGTTGATTTCATGAATAGCCAGCAGCTCTGCATCATGGACGGATACCTCGCTGATTGCCATTGTCCCGCTTAATGAGTGAAGAATCCCAACCTTCACTGAATCCCCGCTTGTGTCAATTTCAACTGTTTTTTTCGCATCTCCGCTGGCTTCCGACACTTTCTTCGGCGCCGTACATCCCGTGATCAGAATCATGATAAGAAACATCAGAAAGACAGCCTGTATTCTAACCCCTTTGCTTTTCATTCAGAACCTCCTTTGTCTGATTGAGTCAACTGATGTCACAAAAGTTAACAACTTATGTCATTTATTATATAGAACAGGCGCATCACTTTAAAGAATATTTAAAAAATTTAGATACTTTAACCAAATCGATTGTCTTTTTTGTTATATTTATTCACATAAAAAAAGGCAAGAAACAATGTTTCTTGCCTTGCCGATCTGATTAATCTTTATCTGTGAATTTATCCTTCGCTTCACCGATACCCTTTTGGACCTCGCCTTTTGCCTTATCTTTTTTGCCTTCAGCCTGCATGTCCGTTTTGTCGGTCATATCTCCGACTTTATCCTTCACTTCTCCCTTTGCTTTATTTAAGCCGCCTTTCATTTTATCTTTTACACTATCGTTACCCATGTGTCATTCTCTCCCTTCATTTAAGTGTGTACTTGTTACCTTCCCGATCTGAGCAGCGGTAAACATTTGAATATTATTTATCGATTTCATAACGCTCTCCGTAACGGAGCACCTTGTAGAGCGCCAGCCCGTCAGATGATTTATTTTCTGAGTAACGGACCGGCAGCAGGGCAAAAAACACATAATACGTAGAAAAGTAGACAAACTGATAGAAAAACACATTTGGCTCCAATACACTGTGTATAATGAGCAAATTCACTGCGAAAATGGTTATTAAGTTAAACAGGCAGCCTCCCGCATAAACGAGTGCGTGTGAGAATCGGTTGTCGATCTTCAGCTCACCGTACCGGCAAAACGAATCCATAAAATAAATGGTTCTGACCTGTATCGGCCCGATCTTGAACAGTTTTTTGCCCATTCCGATATCCAATGAACCCTTCCCGCCAAAAACAAAAGCCATAAAGCTGTGCCCGGCAACATGTATAATAGATACAAGCGGCAGAACGATGAGGAAAGACCATAGAAACTTCACCATATCATCAAATCCAAACATTGAATTCCCCCTCACGCTTGTCATAAACAACAACACATATGCACTCCGCCATTTCTCTGTTTCACAAAATCGCGGCTTTCCATTCGTTTGTGTTCAAAAACAGTATGTAGCGATTTTTCCTGTTCTCCACGGAAATAAACGTCCCGATGCTCCCCTTTTTTTGTATAAAAAAAACCATCCGGCATCAGATGGTTTCGTCTTACACTTGATATAAACAGTCTTCCTTCAGAATCAGCGCTCTCATGCTGACCGCTTTTTCATAGAAAAACACCGCATCTTTATAGTTTTCATGAAGGCTGGAATATGCAGCCGCATCCAGAGCAAATTCCTCAATATACACATACAGGGACTTGGCTTCCATATAATCAAATACCTCTTGAATCATATCCATATTAACGGATTCCACATATAGAGCCTGCAGAAATTTATATTTTTCCAGACTGAAGCTGTCGTTTCGTTTTCGGGCGATGGCAATCCCTTTTTCATAATAATGCATAGCCGCCTGTTCTGCCTGTTTTTTGAAGAGTACACGCGTTAAGCTGAACAGCGCTTTCGGGAGCTGCTCCAGCTGGTGTTCTTCAAAGACAGGAAGCGCTTTTTCAAAGTATGCAGCCGCCTGGTCCAGCTCTCCTTTTTCATCATAACAGTTCCCCATGTTGTAGAGGGCTGATCCGATCAAGCGGGGCTGTCCTTCCAGTAAAGCCAAACGATAAGCGTCATCGAGATGCTCGAGCGCTTTTTCATAATTTCTGTAGTCTATATAGTTTCCTGATATGACAAAATGGCATTGAATTCTTCTGACCCTGTAAAAATCATGAGCCTTGTAGGTCTCAAGCGCCTGTATCGCATGATTCATGGAAAAGTGGGTCTGCTTCATAATATAAAATACTTCCGCTACTTTAAAATGAAATTCCGCTCTTTCAATATCATCCTCTACAAACGCAAGCATTTTCTCAGCTTTCCGATAGAAAGATATGGCTGAGATGTAATTGTTCTGTTCAAATTCATACATCCCTCTGAACAAATGAAAATAATACTCAGATAATCCCGAGATGCTGTCCTTGCTGCTTTCCAGCCTCTCGATCAATTCACGATATTGGAGCTGAGATTCCTCGTGCAGGTCGGGCTTTACATAATCAAGCATAATTTGATGACGGTAGCTGATCAGCTGATAGTACAACAGAAGCAGCTGATCCTCTTCCATATGTTCTATATCATGATCAATCTCTTCCTTCAGCTGAACGGCATCAGCCACTTGAAATGCTAAAATGTGCTTATACCACTGATTGATTTTTACTCCTACTTGAGATGACGGGATCTCGTAAGCGGCCATGCCTCTCCAACCCTTTCTATGAACTAGTGGTTATATTTTATCATATTGTATGGCTTTGGAATTAAAATTTCTTCCAGTGATTCCTTCTTTTTGCCTATCCTTATATTTTTCGGTTTCTGATTGGATTTTCTGCACTTTTTTGTGCATTACAGTTTTTGACACAAAAAAGCTTACCGGACTTAGCCGATAAGCTTTTATCATATTAACCGCCAATATAAGACATTTCCACTTTCTTTTTGCCCGCTGTTTTTGAAAGAGTCCGGTCAACTGAATATTGGTCTATCCGATTCTTCCACACTGTACCGATCATCGCTGTCAGCTCGCCGTCACTTAATCCCTGCCGAACCGGTGCTCTGAGGTCATATCCGCTTGAAGCAAACAGGCAAGTAAACAACTCACCGCGCGCAGACAGGCGGGCCCTGTTACACGAGCCGCAGAACGCATCAGATACAGAAGAAATCACGCCGATTTCGCCAGATCCGTCCAAGTAGCGAAACCTTGAAGCAACTTCCCCTTTATAATTAGGCGCAATCGGCTCAACAGGCATGTGTTCATTGATTACATCAATGATTTCCGCCTTTGTCATGACGTCTTTCTTTTCCCATTGGTTGGTGTTGCCGACGTCCATAAATTCGATGAATCTCAAGATATGCCCTTTTTCTTTAAAATAGCGCGCCATAGGCAGGATATCTTTTTCATTGACGCCCCTTTGGACGACCATGTTGATTTTAACGCCGAGCCCTGCTTGTTTCGCCGCTTCAATGCCTTCAAGCACCTTGCTGACAGAAACCCCTCGCCCGTTGATCATTTTAAAGCGTTCGTCCTCTAATGAATCAAGGCTGATGGTCACCCGTTTCAAGCCGGCTTCTTTGAGCTTCTCGGCATAAACAGGCAGCAGCGACCCGTTTGTCGTCATCGCAATATCACGGAGACCCGGAATGCGGGCCAGTTTTTTGATTAATTCGGGCATGTCCTTTCTCATGAGCGGCTCTCCGCCGGTCAAGCGGATTTTCTCCACTCCGAACCTGGTGACAAACAGCGTCGCAAGCCGTTCCAATTCCTCAAATGAAAGCAGCTCCTCTTTCTTTAAAAAAGGATAATCCGGGCCGAATAACTCGGCTGGCATACAGTACGTGCATCGGAAGTTGCAGCGGTCTGTAACAGAAATGCGAAGGTCTCTGAGCGGTCTGTTCCTTTTATCTAACATCTGGCGAGATTCTGTATTCATTGCTGCAGCCCCTCCTGTCCCTCAATTCTCTCGGGATGTGTATACACATTAAAAGATCCGTCTCTCACAAAACCGATCGCTGTAATATTTAATTCTTCTGCCATTTGAATCGCAAGCTCTGTCGGGGCCGATTTTGAAATCACAATCGACACGCCGATTTTTGCCGCTTTTAACAGCACTTCTGATGAGATTCTTCCGCTGAAGACAATCAGTTTATCGCGGACGGACATCCCATTCAGCAGACAATGTCCGTATAATTTATCAAGCGCGTTGTGACGGCCGATATCTGTTCGCATCAAAAGCACTTTCTCCGTATCGCAAAGCGCCGCATTATGCACGCCTCCCGTCTCCTGAAATGTCCCGCTCCCTTTTTGCATGTCTTTCATGAGCGCCAGACAAGATTCAGGTGAAATCTTCATTTGGCTGACAGCCGTCTTGGCGGTTTTGACATCCTGCTGAAAATAAAAATGGCGGCCCTTTCCGCAGCACGAGCCGATTACCCGTTTCGTATATTCCTGTTGATCCAATGTCTCAGGATGAACGAGATCGACATACACAAAACCGAGACTTTCATCTATTGTAAACCTTTTAATCTCTTTTTGAAATCGAATAACACCCTCAGATGCGAGAAATCCGATGACGAGCTCTTTGATATGCTCCGGTGTGCAAACGAGCGTGACAAACTCACTGCCGTTCACCATCACCGTCAACGGATATTCTGTCACCATCCGGTCGGTTTGCCTGCTCATTTCCCCTTGTTCATAACGCCATATCTCCCTGACCGCAGTTACTTTATCGTTCAATGTCTCTTCCCCTCCGCAATGTTCCTGCCTTTATATTTTTTCACACTCCTCAGATTTTGTCGAATCCTGTTATAAAAAAAAGAGCCCATTCTAAAGGACTCTACGTTTGGTTATGCTGATTCTTTTTCAGGATCATAAACAGCACAAGAGCTGCGATCAAAGTGAGCATGCTGACAAAAAAGAAAGCTGCCAGTTTCAGAAAAACACCGAGCAATATGAAAACCACGGCGGCTATAAGGAATATCAGTCCTAACAATCTCATGTTTTCAACCCCTTTTACGGGTATCATTCCCGCCGGCCCTGTTTTTAAACCAATAGAAAAAGGCGCCTGGGGGAGCGCCTTTTCATTCGGTTACTCAGTAAATTTTTGTGCTTCTTTTTCCCAGGCCTGCTCAAATTCTTCCGCGCTGTCAGCTGAAATATATTCTCCGCCGCCAGCAACAGCCGCCTGTTTCATTTCCGCGTTTCCTTTCACATCAAAGTTGAAGCCGATAATATTTACAATCGTATCTACATTCGCTTCACGAAGCTTTTCAATTTCATCAGCAGGATTTCCGCCGCATGTTTCTTCACCGTCAGTGATTAAATACACCACGTTTTTCCCGTCTGCATCAAACGCTTCAAATTCTTTTCTTGTATCAGAAAGCGCTTTGGCAATTGGCGTCCAGCCGGTCGGTTTGACGCCGCTTAATGAATGGTCAAAGAGCGTTCCTTCATATGGATGGAGGCCGTAAATCGTTTCTGTTGTGCTGCATGAAAGAGCCTTTCCGGAAAGTTTATTGTTTCCCGCATGTCCAAAGACGCGAAGCATCAGATTTGTATCCTCAGGAAGCAGCTCGGCAAAAGACTTTACAGATTTTTTTGCAATGTCTATTTTTCGTTCTCCTCCTGTTTTTTGAACCATACTTCCGCTTCCATCAAACAGGACAGCTACATTCGTGTCGGCTTTTTTCTCAGCGGCAAAAGACGGTGACGCAATGGAGACAGTCAACAGTCCAATAATACCGGCAGTCAGTAATTTTTTCATGTTCAACTTCCTTTCTTTATCATATTTTCCAACCATTTGTTGGATACTTCTTTATGCTAGAATATGAAACCGCAAAATGATATAGGGCAAGCTGCCTTTTATCTCCCTTTCACTCTCTATTCAAAATCGCTGGAAACCTCAATATTTTTTAGCCATTTCCGCCCAAAAAATATAGAAAGAATGTAACACCATTCATTCTTTCTTCTCCGTGATCAGGAGAGAAAAGCTGAAATCTGCTACTATGCTACAGGCGGGCAGCTGCTTACTTTTGAACGTTTTGTTAAAAACAAAAAAGAGGCTGACCTTTCAGCCTCTTTTTTTCTTATTTAGATAACATCAGTGATTGCTGAGTGAAAATTTTCTCAACATCTTTTTGCGTATAAGCAGGGAAATATTCTCCGCCGCCGACTTTAGCAATTGCGTTCAGCTGGCCTTTATACCCTTCTTTATAGTCAAATCCAATCACATTTACTGTGATGTTGTCTTTATGAAGTTCTTTTGCTGTTTTGATCGGGTTGCCGCCGCATGTTTCCTCACCGTCTGTTAGCAGGTAAACGACTTTTTCTCCTTTTGCATCAAGCTGATCGAAAGAAGATTTTGCCTCGTTCAGTGCTTTTGCGATCGGTGTCCAGCCAGTCGGCCCGATTGTGTTAAGAGAATTGAGGAAGCTCTGTTCGTTAAAGCTTTGGAAGCCGTATACGTTGCGAATGGCTTCGCATGATTGAACTTTTCCGGAATTCTTATTGTTTCCTTCTGAACCAAACACACTCATTTTCACTTGAGTGTCCGCAGGCAGTGAGCTTGCAAACTTTGAAATTTCTTTTTTGGCTGAATTAAATTTAGATACACCGTCTATTCTTTTCGCCATGCTTCCGCTAGCATCTAGCAAAACCGCCACGTTTGCCGGAGCTTCAGCCTTCGGTTCTGTTTTTTCAGCAGCAAAAGCAGGTGACGTCAGTCCAAATAGCAATCCTGTCATCATGATCAGTGAAAATCTTTTCTTCATGTTCGTGCCCCTTTTCAAGTTTGTTTCTGCGTGCAGATGTTCAACGCTGAACATAACTAATCGTAATCGACAAAAACAGAGAAATAAATAGGGCGGGCTTCCCCATTACCGCTGTTTACTTTTGCATAGAAACCTTTGTTTTTATTAGTGATTTCCGCCTAACAGCAGGATGAAAAATCATGATTGTCCGCCTTTCGCCTTTCGTTATATGAGTCTGTCGAAGTCTGTCGATCAATGTGGATTACTTTACCACAATCTCAGTGTCAGCAAATATGAAAAAGGAACTGATTCCCTCATCATCATATAGGCTGTAAAATACGCAGGAGGCCTTTAGAAGGTCTTTAACCGCTCTTACATAAAAATAGACTAAGGAACAGAATATACGCTTAAAAACGGCAAAAAAGACGCTTTATGAAGCGTCTTTTTATTTCTTCGCCATATACTTATTCAAAAACGAATCGGCGGTTGAAACCTGTGTTCCTTGATAATAGTACTTCACAATCTCATCAACTGTTTTGCCCTCTTTCGCCATAAAATTGGCTCCATACTGGCTCATTCCCACACCGTGGCCAAAGCCTTTTGTGGTAATGGTAATGGTGTCTCCGTTTCGTTTCCATTCAAAATCAGCTGAATTGAGGCCAAGCTTTTCGCGTATGTCCCTTCCTTTCAGCGTCTTGCCGTTAATGACAGCTGTTGCCACCTGATGGCCCGGTGTCTCTCCGGTAATTTTTCCGACTGTATTTGACCCATTCAGCCGGACGCCAAGCTTTTGTTCAAATTGCGCCACTGTAAAGGTTCTGGTGGCCTTATACTTCGGAGACTTTTTATCCCAAGAGCTTTTGACGCTTTTTAAATAAGGAATGGCACTTGTCCAATATGCTTCCGCATTTTCTGTATAACCGTTGCTTGTGGAGAAAAAGGAGGCTTCAATCGGCTGGTTGTTGTACGTTAAGATTTTGCCTTGCGTACTGGCAACCGCATCTGTGATTTTTTTCAGCTTTGCTTCATAATCTGCGCCCCACTGTTTCTTCAGCTCCGCTTTGCTTTTGTACACCTGGAACATCTGAGTATCATCCACCAGCGAGCCTTTAGGGGCCTCTACTGCAGAATTTGAGACCATCAGTCTGACAATAAACGTTCTTGCGGCGAGAGCCTGAGCCTTCAGCGCTTCAGGTTCAAAGGTAGCCGGCATTTCGGAGGCGACGACTCCGATGACATACTCTTCAAGCGGAATATCTTCTACGGATTGATTGGCGGTTCGATAGACTGGAATAGAAACAGGCGATGCTTTCAATGTTTCCGCTCCTTTTGATTCTTGTATCGTGTTGACTGCTGTCTTTCCTGATTCTCCTCTGGCCCCGGCTTCTTTATTATGCTGAAACGGGATCACTAAGAGTGTGGGGACCAAGAGAATCAATGCACATAGTACGGATAGTGTGATTGCGAATTGTTTCATATTCAGCTGCCTCCTGCTCGGGATTCGACTCTAGTCTAGTCTATGGGCAGTGACAAGCTAATATGACTCTCCTTTTGGACAGAAACTTTATTTGTCATTTACGTATTCTTTTTTGCTATTTTGCGCATAATGATGATAATACACTAAAAATAAAAAACCAGTATGCCAGAATGACATACTGATTTTCAATCCTTTATGCGTTTAAGTCTGAGACAACTTCTTTGCTTTCTTGCTCAGAAGCAGACTCATCGTTTACACGTTCGATGTCTGCGCCAAGACCGGCAAGCTTCTGATGGAAATCAACATAACCGCGGTCTAAGTGTTTCAGTTCAGTAACACGTGTATGACCTTCAGCCACTAACCCCGCAAGAATCAACGCTGCACCTGCACGCAAGTCAGTAGCTGCAACTTCAGCTCCTTGAAGCTGTACAGGGCCGTTAATAATCACAGAACGACCTTCAATCTTGATATCACCATTCATACGGCGGAATTCTTCCGCATGCATAAAACGGTTTTCAAAAACAGTTTCCGTAATCATGCTTGTGCCGCTTGCACGAAGCAGAAGCGCCATCATTTGTGACTGCATATCAGTCGGGAATCCAGGGTGAGGCATTGTTTTAATGTCGATCGGTTTCAGTTCTTTCGGACCGATCACACGAAGGCCTTCTCCTTCATCCTTAATCGTAACACCCATCTCTTCCATTTTTGCGATTAAAGAAGTGAGGTGTTCAGGAACCGCTCCTTTAACTAAAACATTTCCTTCAGTGATTGCAGCGGCAACCATGAATGTGCCCGCTTCAATACGGTCAGGTATAATATGGTGTCTTACGCCGTGAAGCTTGTCGACTCCTTCAATTTTAATGGTGCCGGTGCCCGCTCCGCGGATTTTTCCGCCCATGCCGTTGATATAGTTTGCTAAATCAACGATTTCAGGCTCTTTCGCCACGTTCTCAAGCGTTGTTGTTCCTTCAGCTAAAGCAGCTGCCATAATCAGGTTTTCTGTTGCTCCCACACTTGGGAAATCCAGATAGATTTTTGCGCCTTGCAGACGGCCTTTTACTTCAGCTTCAATGAAGCCATTACCGACTTTAATTTCTGCGCCCATTGCTTCAAAACCTTTTAAATGCTGGTCTATTGGTCTAGATCCAATTGCGCATCCGCCCGGAAGCGCTACTCTTGCATGACCTGTACGCGCAAGAAGCGGTCCCATGACAAGCACAGACGCACGCATTTTACGCACATATTCAAAAGGTGCTTCAGTTTGCAAAGCGTATGAAGCATTTACAGTGACTTCATTATTCTCAAAATGCACATCTGCTCCTAAATGACGCAACACTTCATTAATTGTATATACATCGGAGAGCGTAGGTACATCACAAATTACGCTTTTTTCTTCACTTGCTAATAAAGATGCAGCGATAACTGGTAAAACGGCATTTTTAGCGCCTTCAACTTTGACTGTGCCGTTTAACTTTTGACCGCCGCGGACGATGATTTTTTCCAAGGTATTCCCCTCCGCGTCCCTAAATTCTCTATATTAATATTCAGTCGTAACGATTGGTGTGCCAACCGTAACGATATGTTTTCCGCCCATTCCTGCACTTCTAAGTGCAATTTGCAAATTCATTTTATGTTCTGAGGTCATGATAGACTCTTTCCACTCATCTGTATACGCAGAAATAGAAACGAAACTTGGCTCAACTACATGTTCAACAGATCTTGCTTGAAATTCATTTAATAACTGATTTGCTTTTTTTTGCAAAACAATATTCATATTATCATCTAAATGACCATTTAGACAAGTAAAAATAACTACTTTTTCTTGGAATATCCCGAGTGCCTGCCGTTCAAACTGTTCATATGTATCATTCCAGCTAATCGGTGTCTCAAGACTCATTTGCTCATATAATAAATACGAAGTTGGGTTGTGTTTTTTGAGGGTTGTGACAAGCTGCAGTTTAAAAGAAGTATGATTTTTTTTGTCAGTATACGTGCCAATGGCCTTTACTATTTGGTCTTCCTGTGCAAGTGCCCAATTATATTGACGATACTCTGATTTTAAACGTTGCACTTTTTGATAAAATTCTTTTTCGGTCAGAGACATATTTTGTTTTGCATGCAAAGTCCACTTATCAATTGACACATTCTGGCGTTCCATTCCCTCTGCAATTTGTGCTAATGGCGTTAACTCACTCGCATGAATCGTATGGAAAACAGCAATGACGAAACTTAACACAACAGATACAATAATAGCATGGCTTACTTGTTTTTTCTTCATTATGATCTCTCCCCCCTAATCTCCAGTTTTACCGGAGGCAAGGGGTGCCATACGTGAAAATCTTCGTCAAAACTCGCGTGATTACAGGAAGCGATTTAACCCGCTCCCCCAGCCATTCCCATGTTTTCGGCAATCAAAACCTATCAAAATAAATAGGGAAGCTGCTGTGAATAATTAAGGTAATCTAAAAAGAAGTTTCCGACAGTCGTTCCGATTGCAATCGTCAGCAAAATCATTAGAAGTCTTGCCTGCACGACTTTGCCTTTTCTGATTAACGGATCAATATTGACGGCTTGCAACGCCCACCAAGTGACCGCGATAAAAATCAAGTGAACGATAATGCCAATTGCAGCCTGCTGTCCCAATACGCTCATCTATACGCACTCCTTTCATCCATTCTCCGCTTTATACCCTTTCTTATTATATAAGAAGAAGAGATAAAGATGATACATTTTATACAGAACGGAATATTCATCCAAAACTAGGGCTAATCTCCGCTTAAACAGCGGCTCTTTTGCATGGTATACTTTTTTGGAAAGGAGCTGGCAATTATGAATCATTCATTTTTTCAGCCTGAAAAGCAATATGGTGAGGACTTGCCTGTATTTGAGCAGGAATGGGAAGCAATTGCATTCTATTATGATTATAGACAGTCACAGATTGAAGAACTGAATGAATTGTGTCAGTTTTATAACATTTCTCTCACCCAAACGAGAGAAAGCCTCGAAGAACTTGAACATCTTTATTTTCAAAGCATACAAGAGCTTTTGCTTGCTGATTGGAATCTTCCTATTGAAGAATTTGAGAAGATGATCAGTGTTTATCTTATAGATTGTGTGATTGCCCATCACGAAGATGCCGAATGGATCGTAAAGCCTTATCCGTATACAGACGGGGCTTATACAATGGGCTTTAGAAGACACCGTAAATCATGGCATACCGTGAATTGCTGTGACCGTTTATACTTGCGTCAAAAAGAGAGTCAGCCGCTGCTGTCACTGTTTGATTCTCTTGTGCAGTCATAAAAAAATCCTTCTCTTAATGAGAAGGATTTTTTTATTATTTCCCTGCTACATCCAATCTGTTCAAAGCCCGCTGTAATGCAAGCTCAGCCCGACGAATGTCAGTATCATCTGATTGAGAATTCAAACGCTCCTGCGCCCGCTGACGTGCAGCTTCAGCACGCTCTTTATCGATGCCTTCCGCTGTCTCAGCAGTTTGGGCAAGGATGGTCACCTGATCAGGACGAACTTCTATAAATCCGCCGCTGACGGCAACCAATTCAGTCTGTCCGTCTTTTTTCAGACGAACAGCGCCGATTTTAAGAGGAGCCACGGTTGGAATATGACCTGGCAAAATACCGAGATCGCCGCTTTCGGCTCTCACACTCACCATTTCGATATTCGCATCGTATACTGGGCCGTCGGGAGTAACGATATTGACTTGAACGGTCTTCATGCTTTTACCCTCCTAGGACCAGTTTAAACTTCTACACCCATTTCTTTTGCTTTCTCAATAACTTCTTCGATACGGCCTACAAGACGGAACGCATCTTCAGGAAGATGGTCGTATTTGCCGGCTAGGATTTCTTTGAAACCTTGAACCGTTTCTTTTACAGGCACGTAAGAACCTTTTTGTCCAGTGAACTGTTCAGCCACGTGGAAGTTTTGAGAAAGGAAGAACTGAATGCGGCGTGCGCGTTGAACGACAAGTTTATCTTCGTCACTCAATTCATCCATACCGAGAATCGCAATGATATCCTGAAGCTCTTTGTATCGCTGAAGCGTTGATTGGACTTCACGGGCTACCGCATAATGCTCTTCTCCAACGATTTCTGGAGCAAGGGCGCGTGATGTAGAAGCCAACGGATCAACCGCAGGGTAGATACCCATCTCAGTTAACTTACGCTCAAGGTTTGTTGTCGCATCCAAGTGAGCGAACGTCGTTGCCGGCGCCGGGTCAGTGTAGTCATCGGCAGGCACGTAGATCGCCTGGATAGATGTAACGGATCCAACGTTTGTAGACGTGATACGCTCTTGAAGCTGACCCATTTCAGTTGCAAGCGTCGGCTGATAACCAACCGCAGAAGGCATACGGCCGAGAAGGGCAGAAACCTCTGAACCCGCTTGTGTGAAACGGAAGATGTTATCGATGAAGAACAGTACGTCCTGTCCTTGCTCATCACGGAAATGCTCAGCCATTGTAAGACCTGTCAGTGCAACACGCATACGTGCGCCCGGCGGCTCGTTCATTTGTCCGAATACCATGGCTGTTTTGTTGATTACGCCAGAGTCGCTCATCTCGTAGAATAGGTCGTTCCCTTCACGAGTACGCTCTCCTACGCCGGCGAATACAGAGATACCGCCGTGCTCTTGCGCGATGTTGTTGATCAATTCCTGGATTAATACGGTTTTACCTACACCGGCACCGCCGAACAATCCAATCTTACCGCCCTTGATGTATGGAGCAAGCAAGTCAACAACTTTAATTCCTGTTTCAAGGATTTCAACTTCTGTTGAAAGCTGATCAAATGAAGGAGCCTGTCTGTGAATCGGGTCCTTCTTCGCATCCGCAGGAACCGGCTCATTTAAATCAATATTTTCTCCGAGTACGTTAAATACACGGCCGAGTGTCACATTACCAACCGGAACTGAAATCGGCGCTCCCGTATCGACAGCTTCCATTCCGCGCTGAACACCATCCGTAGATGCCATTGCGATTGTACGGACTGTGTCATCGCCTAAATGAAGAGCGACCTCAAGCGTCAAATCAATACCTACTTCGTTTTCACTTCCAGCCGGCTGTGAAATTTTAATCGCATTATATATTTCAGGTAAGTGACCGTCTTCAAAACGTACGTCGACAACTGGTCCTAATACCTGGCTAACGCGTCCTTTCTTCATCGCTATCCCTCCTGACAAAATCTTTCTATTCTAAAGCGGCTGCTCCGCCGACAATTTCCGTAATTTCTTGTGTGATCGCTGCTTGGCGAGCGCGGTTGTAAGAAAGCGAAAGTGAATCGATAAGATCCTTCGCATTGTCTGTCGCGTTTTTCATCGCCGTCATTCTTGCAGCATGTTCACTTGCTTTACTGTCAAGAAGCGCACCGAAGATTAAGCTTTCTGCGTATTGAGGAAGCAAAACCTCCAGAACCTCCTCTTCAGACGGTTCAAATTCATAAGACGCCGTTCTTTTTCCGCCGCCGCCCAAATCAGATAGCGGCAGAAGTTTTTTCTCCGTCACTTCTTGAGAAATGGCGCTGACATAATGGTTATATACAAGGTGCAATTCATCAAATGCACCGTCTATAAACATTTGAATCGTTTGACGGGCAAGGTCCTTAATTTCTGAAAACGACACTTCGTCTCCAAGTCCTGTTAACTCAGAAATGATCGGAATGTCGCGTTTTTTAAAGAAATCACGGCCCACTCGTCCGATAACGATCACTGCATACTCATCCTTAGACTGATGACGTTCTTGAATGGCCTGATAAGCACTTCGTAAAACCGAACTGTTAAAAGCGCCAGCAAGACCGCGGTCAGATGTAATGACGAGGTATGCCGTCTTTTTCACTTCTCTGCTGAGAAGCATCGGATGTTTCGCGCTGCCGGATACTTTTCCGACATTTGATACAACCTCTTGGATCTTATCCATATATGGCACAAATGATTTTGCATTGTTTTCAGCACGATTCAGCTTAGCTGCAGATACCATCTGCATGGCTTTTGTAATCTGGCTCGTTTTTTTCGTTGACGTGATCCTTGACTTAATATCGCGTAATGAGGCCAAAGATTTCACCACCTTTTCTCTTCATTTGCGTAAAAAGAGAGAAAAAGAGAACCTTTTTCTCTCATCAGCATTCGAGTTAGTTGCTTGGTGCAAATGTGCGTTTGAAGCCTTCGATTGCAGCAGCGAAGTCTTCATCAGCAGGAAGGTTCCCTGTTTTTGCAATTCCGTCAAGCAGCTCTTTATGGTTTTGGTCAAGGTACATGTAGTACTCTTCTTCAAAACGTCTGATGTCCGCTACAGGAATATCATCAAGATATCCTTTTGTCAGCGCATAAAGAATGGCTACCTGTTTTTCAACCGGAAGCGGCTTGTTCAGATCCTGCTTCAGCACTTCAACTGTGCGCGCACCGCGGTTCAGTTTCGCCTGAGTAGCTTGGTCGAGGTCAGATCCGAATTGAGCGAATGCTTCCAGCTCACGGTATGATGCAAGATCAAGACGCAATGTTCCTGATACTTTTTTCATCGCTTTGATTTGCGCGGAACCGCCGACACGTGATACAGACAATCCGGCGTTGATCGCTGGGCGTACGCCTGAGAAGAACAAATCAGATTGCAGGAAGATCTGTCCGTCGGTGATGGAAATAACGTTTGTCGGGATATACGCTGAGATATCTCCGGCTTGAGTTTCTACGAACGGCAGAGCTGTAATTGATCCTGCGCCTTTCGCGTCGCTAAGCTTTGCTGCACGCTCAAGCAGACGGGAATGAAGATAGAATACATCCCCCGGGAACGCTTCACGGCCTGGCGGACGGCGAAGAAGCAAGGACAGCTCACGGTAAGCAGCCGCTTGTTTAGAAAGATCATCGTATACAACAAGAACGTGCTTGCCATTGTACATAAATTCTTCTGCCATTGTAACCCCTGCATACGGAGCAAGGTACAGAAGCGGTGCCGGCTGTGACGCAGACGCCGTTACGACAATTGTATAATCAAGCGCGCCGTGCTTACGCAATGTTTCTACTACGCCGCGGACTGTAGATTCTTTTTGACCGATCGCTACATATACGCAGATCATGTCTTGGTCTTTTTGGTTTAAGATCGAATCGATCGCAACAGATGTTTTACCTGTTTGACGGTCACCGATGATCAGCTCACGCTGGCCGCGGCCGATCGGAATCAGTGCATCAATTGCTTTAATACCAGTTTGAAGCGGTTCATGAACGGATTTACGGTCCATAACACCAGGTGCCTGGCTTTCGATCGGACGTGTTTTGCTTGTGAGGATCGGGCCAAGACCGTCTACCGGCTGGCCTAACGGGTTCACAATACGGCCGATTAATTCTTCACCGACAGGAACCTCCATGATGCGGCCTGTTCTTTTTACTTCGTCCCCTTCACGGATCTCTGTGTAAGGTCCTAAGATAACGATACCTACGTTTGATTCTTCAAGGTTTTGAGCCATACCCAAAACGCCGTTTGAAAATTCAACAAGTTCACCGGCCATACAGTTGTCAAGACCGTGTACACGAGCGATACCGTCACCGACTTGGATGACTGTACCTACGTCATGAACTTCAATTTCAGATTGATAATTTTGTATTTGCTGTTTTATCAGCGTGCTAATCTCTTCAGCTTTGATGCTCACTTAGGTTTCACCCCTTCTATCGATTTTCCCCGGCAAGTTGACGTTCAATGCGCTGAAGCTTTCCGCTTACGCTGCCGTCAAAAATCCGGTTTCCAATGCGGACTTTAATGCCGCCTATTAAATCCGTCTGCACTTCATTTCTGATTCTCAGAGAAGCGACTCCGGCTTTTTTTGCAAACACTTGTGATAATGATGAAATTTCCGCATCCGTCAGCGGTTTAACTGAATATACAATTGCGTCTTCTGTTTGACGGGCCTCGTTTGCGAGTTTCACAAACTCATCTGTGAGATCAGGCACAATTGATGCCCGATGACGGTCAATCAAAAGAAAAATCGTATGGAGCACGGACTGTGATAAAGATCCAAAAGCGTTTTGGATGAGTTCTTTTTTCTTTGCGCCCGGCACCTTCGGATGGTTTAACACATCATTTAGCGCTTTTTCATTTTGAAATACTTCTTTTACAACTTTTAGCTCTTCTTCTACCTGATTGAGCTGAGAGGACTCATTGGCAATATCGAAAAGAGCTGATGCATATCGTTTAGAGACAGCTGATCCACTCATCGGCTTTCTCCTACCTCTTTAAGATAGTCCTGGATCAATTTCTCTTGAGCCTGTTCATCCAGTTCTTTTTCGATCACTTTCGACGCAATCATGACAGAAAGAGACGCTACTTGCTCACGGAGAGCAGAAACCGCCTGTTCTTTTTCCTTCACGATTTCAGTTCTGGCTGCTTCTTTCAGACGTTCAGATTCTGCACGCGCAGCCTGAATAATCTCTTCTTTTTGATTCTCTCCCAGTTTCTTCGCGTTTTCGATAAGCGTTTGGGATTCCTGTCTTGCTTCTTTTAACAGAGCGCGCTGCTCATCAATAAGCTGCTGCGCTTCTTTATTTTTTTCTTCAGCAGACGTAATTTCTCCAGCGATATGATCTTCACGCTGTTTCATTATGTTTAATAGCGGCCCTAAAGCGTATTTCTTCAGAAGCGCTAATAAAATTAACATAGCTAACAGTTGGAACAGGATATCTCCGCCGTTAAACGACAGTCCTAGTTCAAGTGGTAATTGAGACATCTACTACGGCAACTCCCTTCTGCAGGTTTTTCTTTGCTGATCCAGCAGCCGCACTTGTCTCTTTTCAGCCGGCAAGGCGGGATGCTTATCAGACATAAAGCAATGGCGAAGGTTCTCTTGGAATGATCTTCGCCATTTTTAGTTCATATAAGGCTTTTATGCTTAGCCAAAGAACGCTAAGAATGCGATAACGACAGCGATAATAGGAAGGGCTTCAACTAATGCGATACCCATGAACATAAGAGTTCTAAGTTCTTTACCTGCCTCCGGCTGACGGGCGATTCCCTCTACCGTACGTGAAACAATCAAACCGTTACCAATACCTGCACCAAGTGCGCCTAAACCAATTGCAATCGCAGCTGCTATTAAATTCATGAAAAAGTTCCTCCTTTAAAATGTTATCCGTTTGGATATAATGTTTTAATGATCATTACTGATTTTATGAGACATGTACACCATCGTCAGCATCGTAAAGATAAACGCCTGGATGGCACCTATAAATAAACTGAATGCCTGCCATGCCAGCATCGGCAGAATGGCACCGATTGTACCGACAAGTCCGAGAACCACGCTTTGCGAATAGAAGCTTGTCGCTAATCCCGCAAGCAGGCCGAGAAGAATCTCACCGGCGAAGATGTTACCATAAAGCCGCAAACCGAGAGTCAGCGTATTCGCAAACTCTTCTATGATTTTCATCGGGAGCATGAACGGAACAGGTCTTAAATACTCCTTGGAATATTCCTTGAGCCCTTTCATCTTTACACCATAATAATGGGTTAAAGCGACGACCATTACGGCAAGCGTTAATGTAATGGCAGGATCGGCTGTCGGAGATTTCCACCAGAGCTCATGTCCGATTGTGACAGAGAACGGCAGCCCCAGCATATTCGACACAAATATGTACATCAGCAATGTGACACCAAGTGCCAAGAAGTTAGCCCCTGTTTTCAAATCCATTGTACTGCCGATAATATTGCGGACAAAATCAACAATCCATTCCATAAAGTTCTGGGCTTTTCCGGGACGGATCGAAAGCGTTCTTGTGGTAAGGATGGCAATCAATAACACGATCACACTCGCCACAGTAATCATCAGAATGTTTGTCAGATTAAAAGTAAGTCCTAGAAATTCAATAGTTCTGTATTCATGATTCAAAGGGTTTTCACCTCTCTTCCATTGATGAACGTTTAAGCTGGATAAAGGAATCTATCATAATGACAGGATAAATTGTCATTAATCCAATAACTGTACTTGCCATATGAAAATGCTCGGGATATTTATAGGCGACAGCCGCAGCAAGAATCGCATTGCACCACCGCGCTGCGCTCCCAAGGGATCGTATGGACTTGCCTTTCGCAACGGCCCTGTCAAAAGCATTCATTCTTCTGACGAGCAGTAAAAAATTAAACAAACTGAAAACAGTTCCCAGAATAAGGCCTAAAAAAACGGTTTTATACGCTGTTAAACCATAACCCAGTACATACGCTGCCAAAATGAACAATAGATATTTTCGTTGTCTGCTAAATTGTAGCTTGGGATCGTCCATCAACTATCTGTCTCCTGATGAAAAAATAATGTATTTCTTGGATACGGCAAAATCAGCGGTTAACCCTAGTAGAAGACCTTTTTTGTCCGGCAAAACGGGCCTGTTCGAAAAAATCATTCATCCGCAAGCCTTGCAGGGATGCTGTTTCATTCGCTTGAATAAATCCTCATAAAACGGGTTTTCTGGGAGGATTTACATTGGGGATGAGGACTATAATGAAAGCTATGAAAACCTTCTCATAATACCCTCGTTTAGCATACAATAGCCCCTAACATGTGTCAATCTGTTTAAAGTTAAAAAACTTTTTATACTGTAAGCCTCCACAGAATGTTCACATTTTCACCTATAATTGTATAGAGATTCACCGAATAGCAAATAACTGGATAACAAAAAAAAGAAAACCCGCTAACGGGTTTTCTTTTTTATTTTGTTCCGAACATACGGTCTCCTGCGTCTCCGAGACCCGGAACGATATAACCTTTTTCATTTAATTTTTCATCAAGCGCCGCTATGTAAATATCCACGTCAGAATGATGCTTCTGCAATTCTTCCACACCTTCAGGCGCAGCTACGAGACACATGAAACGGATGTTTTTCGCACCGCGTTTTTTCAGGCTGTTAATCGCTTCAACTGCGGAACCGCCTGTGGCCAGCATCGGGTCAACCACGATGAATTCACGCTCTTCCACATCAGAAGGAAGCTTCACATAGTATTCCACGGGTTTTAAGGTTTCAGGATCACGGTACAGACCGACATGTCCCACTTTTGCCGCAGGGATCAGTTTCAAGATGCCTTCAACCATTCCTAAACCTGCTCTGAGAATAGGAACAACCCCGAGTTTTTTCCCTGAGATGACTTTCGATTTCGCAGTCTGAACCGGTGTGTTGATATCCACTTCCTCTAGAGGGAGATCACGGGTAATTTCAAACGCCATAAGCGTGGCTACTTCGTCTACAAGCTCTCTAAAATCCTTCGTGCCTGTCTCTACATTCCGAATATATGTCAGCTTGTGCTGAATTAAAGGATGATCAAATACATAAACCTTTCCCATACTGTGTTTCAGCTCCTTTTTTATTGTCCCATCGACAATTTCACACTTCTATTGATTCTACAAAAAAAGACATTGAGTTTCAAGGACATCGTCAAAAAACCCGCCGGGCATAAGCCCGAGCGGGTTTTTCAATCTTAGTAATCTAATTCTTTATATAGAGGGAACTTGCCAGTCAGAGCAGCTACGCGCTGTCTTGCTTCTTCAAGTTTTCCTTCATCTTCGTGGTTTTTCAATGCAAGCGCAATGATGGCACCGACTTCATCCAATGCCTCTCCGTCAAAACCGCGGCTTGTCACAGCAGCTGTTCCGAGACGGATACCGCTTGTTACGAACGGTTTTTCAGGATCGTATGGAATCGCGTTTTTGTTTGATGTAATCCCGATTTCATCAAGCACATGCTCTGCAACCTTGCCTGTCAGTCCGAGAGAACGAAGATCAACCAGGATGAGGTGGTTGTCAGTTCCGCCGGAAACGAGCTGAACACCCTCTTTTGTTAATGATTCTGCAAGACGCTTCGCGTTTGAAATCACGTTTTGTGCGTACGTTTTGAAATCATCGCGCAATACTTCGCCGAATGAAACAGCTTTTGCGGCAATTACGTGCATCAGCGGTCCGCCTTGAATGCCAGGGAAGATGGACTTATCAATTTTCTTGCCGAACTCTTCACGGCAAAGGATCATACCGCCGCGAGGTCCGCGAAGTGTTTTATGTGTCGTTGTTGTAACGAAATCAGCGTAAGGAACCGGGTTTGGATGAAGGCCTGCCGCAACAAGTCCTGCGATATGCGCCATATCCACCATAAAGTAAGCGCCGACTTCATCAGCAATTTCACGGAATTTCTTAAAGTCGATTGTACGAGGATACGCACTTGCTCCTGCCACGATTAGCTTAGGCTTGTGAGCGAGAGCTTTTTCACGCACGTCATCGTAATCAATATGTTGAGTTTCTT
Organism: Bacillus sp. 2CMS4F; assembly: GCF_023161785.1. Taxonomy (NCBI): domain Bacteria; kingdom Bacillati; phylum Bacillota; class Bacilli; order Caryophanales; family Bacillaceae; genus Bacillus; species Bacillus sp. 2CMS4F. Next base: position 159,940 of record NZ_JALNTO010000006.1, on the reverse strand, counting down.
TATCTACGCCGTACTCAACAAAGTTATATTGAACACCGCTGAAGTTAACTGGACTTCCGTGTGTTAAATGACCGCCGTGGGAGAGGTTCATCCCAAGTACAGTATCGCCTTGTTCCAAAATCGTGAAATAGACTGCCATGTTTGCTTGTGCGCCTGAATGTGGCTGAACGTTTACATGCTCCGCTCCAAAGATTTCCTTCGCGCGGTCACGAGCGATATCTTCAACGACATCGACGTGCTCACATCCGCCATAATAGCGTTTGCCAGGATATCCTTCAGCGTATTTGTTTGTTAAAACAGAACCTTGTGCTTCCATAACCGCTTCACTTACAAAGTTCTCAGAAGCAATCAATTCGATCTTAGTCTGTTGGCGTTCACGCTCATTTTTAATGGCGTTAAACACCTGTTCGTCTTGCGCAGGTAAATGTTTCATCAGCGAGATCCTCTCCTATCCGTATCCTGTTCTTTGTTTTTACCACCACTATTGTACATGGTTTTTTAGGCCGATGTAAAAGATTATTTTCAAAAAAACGAAAATTTTATTGGCAAAAACGAATATTTATAACTTAAATTTAATTTAAAGTTCGGAATTTATTTCGGCAGCGAAAATTAAAGAAAAGACTGGCCCATGCAGTCCTTTCTCATTCACACTCATAAACTGCCCGCATTCCGCCGATCAGCTTTGGCCGTGCGCGCGCCAATGTCACATGGGCAGCACCGAGACTGTTCTGAGAAATGCGTACAGGAACAGCAACCGGCTTTAAATGCATGCCGATAAACGTGTCGCCTATATCTATTCCGGCATCTGCCTGAATGGTTTCTACCAGAACAGGAGACTTCATTTGCTTAAACGCATAAGAAGCCATCGCCCCGCCCGCTTTTGGAACAGGTACAGCGGAAACGGCCGGAAGCCTGAACAGCTCGGCCGTTTCTTCCTCCACTACAAGCGCTCTGTTTAAATGCTCGCAGCATTGAAACGCCAGATGGATTCCCGTTTTTTCCTTCAGCTCTGCAAGTCCGCTGTAGATGCTTTCCGCGATGTCTGTACTGCCTGATGTGCCGATATGGCTGCCGGCCACTTCGCTTGTGCTGCAACCAAGGACAAAGAGCTGATTTTCTTTCAATCCCGCTTTGTCCTGAAACTCTGACAGCATCGTCTTCCACGTTTGTGTGATCTCACTCATTGAGCAGCACCCCTACAGGTTTTTCTCTTCATAGTCCGAGATTTTTCCGATGCGGGTTTGATGTCTACCGCCAGTAAATTCAGTGGTCAGCCAGATTTTCGCAATTTCACGTGCCAAACCGGGTCCAATCACCCGTTCGCCCATCGCGAGGATATTCGTATCGTTATGTTCTCTCGTCGCCTTTGCACTGAATGTATCATGTGCCAGCGCACAGCGGATGCCTTTGACTTTATTGGCGGAAATGCTCATGCCAATGCCTGTCCCGCAAATTAAAATGCCTCTGTCCACTTCACCGTTTACTACTTTTTCGGCCACCGGAAAAGCATAGTCCGGATAATCGACAGATCCGCTGCCGCAGTCACAGCCCATATCGACATATTCAATTTGCAATTCGTCCATTAGATCTTTGATTTCGTTTCGAATGTGAACGCCGCCATGATCCGATGCTATGGCTACTTTCATCAGCTTTTCCTCCCAGCGTGTGTGATGCGGCCCGCCCGCTTTGTTGACCGCGCAGCCTGTCCGCTCATTGATTCACACCATATCGATGTGCTTTTCACTATATTCTACTCCTTCACGCAGGATTTGCAAATGACCTGTCTGCAGATTCTCTGACAAGTTATTTGCCGTTATTTTTCAATCGTTCTGCCAGCTGCTGAAGAAGCTCTTCAAGCTCATCTCTCGTTTTTTTGTAAATTTCAACGGAGCCGCCAAACGGGTCTATAATATCGCCCCGGCTGCCTGTCACATATTCTTTTAGCGTAAACACTTTATCACGATAACGTTCGAATTGGCTGACGATAACCTGTTTGTGCTGGTGGGTCATTGCCAGAACCAAATCTGCCGATTCCATATGTTCTTCAGTTAATGGCGAAGAAACATGATTAAGGGCAATGCGCTTTTCAAAAAGCGCTTCGACCGCGTGAGGCGACGCTTTCCCGTTAGGTGAGGCAAATACGCCTGCCGAGCGGATGCTGACATCCAGCCCTTCCGCTTCTGCAATTGATTTAAAAAGCGCCTCAGCCATTGGACTGCGGCACGTATTTCCAGTACAGACAAAAATGATGTTCATGTCAGTCACCCCTTATTTTTTCTATTATATATGAAGAAAAAAGAAACGGCGACATCGTTTCTTTTCTTGGTATATTAAATTGGCAAAAGCAGCTTAAGGCCAAATACGATTAATATGGTCCCCCCGAGCGCTTCACTGTATGAGCCGAGCCAGGATTGCACTTGCTTTCCGATTATCAGGCCCAGCCAAGTCAACATCATGCTGAAAAGCCCAAACAGGGTAATGGTGAGAAGCGGATGCGAGCCGTATATTCCAAGGCTCAGACCGACGGAGAAACTATCGAGGCTGACGCCGACTGCAAATAACAATAAGCCAGGCCCAGCCGGTGACATCAAACGTTCTTCTGACTGTTTAAAAGATGCGATCACCATTTGAACACCGAGAACAAACAGCAGCGCCCCCCCGATATATACGGCTACCATGCCGAGGAGCCCTGACAGCATATTTCCCGCCGCCATCCCTCCGAGAGGCATGATGACGTGAAAGAGACCGATAATGAATCCAATATAGATTATCTGCTTTTTTCTGAGTTTGACCATGCCCATTCCGAGGCCGACAGAAAAAGCATCCATACCTAAAGCAAACGCCATGATGCTTAAGGTAATCAGTTCGCCTATAAACATATCCGACATCACATGCATAACCCCCTTGGACACGCCCGCTTTTTTAGCCTATGCGTGTCCAAAAGGGGTTAGAACTTCTGACTGTGTCAGCGAATCACTCTTCCTCCGGCTGCTTTCATCAGCCTGTTCATAATAGCAAGTCCGACGCCTGTGTCAGGAAACGATTCTGCAATAATAAAATCAACCTTTTCTTTATCAAAACTGCGCAATGCATCATAAAGGGCTGCCGCTACTGTTTCAAGCTGATCTCTTCTGCCGCAGCTCTTCACAAAGTCAGCCGAATAAAAATCCGCATTTTCTTCTGTCGTCAGGACGCCGACCCGTTTTCCGCCCTGCTGATATTCTTGAATAAGCGTTTGAATGCGCTCAGGGCTTCCTTCAGAAATAACAAGCGGCGCTGACGGCGCGTAATGTGTATATTTCATTCCCGGAGAAATCGGCTTCTCATTTTGATCAGCAAGCCCTTTATCCACAAGAATCGGTCCGATTTCGGCTTCTATTTGTTCTTTTGTAATGCCGCCCGGACGAAGGAGCACAGGGGTTTCTCCTGCACATGAAAGTACGGTTGATTCGACACCGATTCCCGTAGATCCCCCATCCATCATTCCAGCTATGCGGCCATCCAAGTCGTGAGCCACGTGTTCAGCCTTTGTCGGACTTGGTTTGCCCGATAAATTTGCACTCGGCGCCGCAATCGGGAGACCCGCGGCACGGATGAGTGCCAGAGCCAGCGGATGATCAGGCATTCTGACGGCCACTGTATCCAGCCCTGCCGTTACACGGGGTGACAGCGCACCAGGTTTACAAGGCAAAATCAGTGTAAGCGCCCCTGGCCAAAAGCGCTTCATTAATATTTTCGCCTTGTCTGGCGCCGGGCCTGTTAAACCGTCAAGCTGACTGATATCCGCAATGTGGACAATCAGTGGATTATCACTCGGCCGCCCTTTCGCCTCATATATTTTTTTGACAGCATCTGTGCTTTTCGCATTTGCGCCGAGACCATATACAGTTTCTGTCGGAAACGCGACAACCTCATTTTCCCGTAGCAAAGCGGCTGCTTGTGCAATTTGTGGATCATTTGTGGATAACTCGTCCATTACATCCACAAACCATCTTTTCGTTTTCATTTCTGACCAAACTCCTTATTCACAACAATAAAACGATCGTTTTACGCGTGTAATCCTTTTGAAAGTATAAAAGATGTCCTGTAATAAAACAAGCGTTATCCACAAATTGTGGACAACGCATATAAAGAAGTGGATAAGTTTGTGTATAAATCTCACTTATCCGGATGCTTTTTTCATTAAGACGGCCCCTTCCGCTTCCCTTGATTCACAGAAGTGATCCGAGGCAAACAGCTCTTCCGGCACACTCTCTGCCCGTTCAAAGCCCATGGCCCCCAGGAAATCAGCCGAAGAATGCTGATTGGCTACCAAGTATACCGTTTTAATTTCATGCTTTTCACAAAGCACCTCCATGCTTTGAAAGAGCGATACAATATGACCTTGGTGAAGCTTGTCCGATATCACAAGTGAGCGAAGCAGGGCTTGATCGCAGCTGATTTTTTCGATCCCCAGACAGCCGGCTATGTTTTTCTCGCTGTCCTCCAGCATCAGAAACTGGGTGAACCCTTCCTTTACGCCCTCATGATTCGTTTTGGCCTGTTTTAAAAATTCCTCAAGTATGTCTCCGTCCTTTTCCCTTGCCACCCGCAGTTGATAAAACATTCGTTCACCCCGTTTTCAGCGTTCTTTCTTCCAATCTATGAGGCAAATCTATTTTTAGACCTGGTGATTAAGAAAAAAGATCGGAAAACCATTCTACAACGAAGAATTTCACTTCTGTATTGTCTTCTTTCTCTTTCTTATCTTCTTTTTCAGCTTTCTCCGCTTTGGCTGTTAAGTCCTCAAGCGCTTTTTCCGTTTGTTTTTTTGAGGCTTCTTGATCTTCTTGTTCTTTTACGGCTTCCCCATTCGAAAAATCAAGAAAGCAGAGCGGCGGGAATAACACGCACCACCAATTGGCGCCTTCACCGTTCCCAAGCGTAATCAGAATGGCTTCGTATTCTCCAGCAGGATATACCATGCTGCCGTAAAGTTTTGTCGGAAATGAGATTTTGTCAAAATCAACAGATATTGATTGACTGGCGCCTTCTTTTTCCATGGTTTCTTTTGCAATTTCCTTGATCTCAGGCAGCTTTGAGCGGATCAAACGCCGCGCTTCTTCAATAGAAGTAATATCCTTGACCCATGTTGTGATTTCTTTATTGACGGCGTCTCTGATATGACGCTTTAATGCTTGGTCCTCGCCACGATCGCTGTTTGCCAATATTCTCAGGCGAATCGCCTCGTCCGGAATGACAACCGGCTCATTTTCAGATTGCTGTGCCGTCTCTTCTTTCGCCAATCCTACGAGTGCCCCAGATAATAAAAGAAACATATATATACAAATGATAACTGTTTTTTTCATCGGTCCCCACCGTTCCTCTCCGTGCTTTGTATCTAGCCCTATTATGGACAAGGAACGTATGGAGTAAACCTGCAGCGGCAAAAAAATCTAGCAAGCTTTTAATCTAATTTATGGTACGATAGTGTTTTAGGAGGTTTAAAATGAAATATAATTACACAGTGCTGCTGTCAGCGTTCACGATGTCAGTTCTTTATTCGATTATTTACATTCATTCCTTTATTATAGCTGCTCTCGTAACGATGGCCTTTTATTTCTTATTCCCTTATTTAATATTCGCGCTGCCGCTTCAGATCATGATGAATAAAAAGCCGAAACGGTTCAGCCCTTTGTACTTGCTGTATTATCTTGCCGCGGCGTTTATCGCCAACGCGATCATCTTTGGGGTGCTGCAGCCTTCCGGGCAATCTCTGCTTCAAAATACAGCCTTTTACATCTTCGCTGTATTAACAGCTGTTGTCTACTGGATATGGGATTCTGTTTTGCTGCAAAAAAAGGAAGCCTCCTAAGGGCTTCCTTTTTCATTAGATCAAAACGGTCAATAGATAACATAGAATAGAAGGTATGGCAGCAACAAAGAAAGCAGCTGATATTTTCAACCGGGCTGTCCGGCCTTCTTTGGTTTCTGAATGGTAATTTGCCCGCTGGTTGCCTCCGCTTACAGCTAAACCCGATGTCACAATGGCAAGCCCGATCAAAACAAGAGACGCAATGCCGAAAATGTATTCATAAGAAATGGCTTGCGCAAAAATAGAACCCACCATACTTTCAATGGCAATAAGTAAAATTCCTGCTGTCAGGGCCTTTTTCATCTTTTACATCCCCTTTGCTGGTGTTAAAACAGCTTGCTGGTCCCGTTCTTATCTCAACTCACCAGCAAGCTGCTTATTTATTCTTATGAATTACCGCGCATATGGTTCTGTCTTTTCCGTTAATATCCTTCAGGACTTCAACTTCCGCATCCTTAAACGCATGCAGAATCAGCTCTTTTACAGCTGCGCCCTGCTTCCACCCGATTTCAAAGACGACAAGCGCGGTATTCTTCATGACCAGCGGAATGGCTTCCATAAACCGCTTATAAAATTTCAGCCCGTCTCCGCCGTCAGTGAGGGCATGCAAAGGTTCATGGAAACGGACAATCTCAGATAAATCGGCCATTTCTTCTTCAGAAATATAAGGAGGGTTTGAGACGATAATATCCGCTTTTTTTCCTGCCTTAATAAAGGGCTCAAGCAGGTCGCCTTGAAGAAAATGCACCTCCGCTCCGAGCTTTTCCGCATTGGCTGAAGCAACGTCCAGCGCCTCTTTGGAGATATCAATCGCTGAAACAGAAAAGTTTTTGTTTTCCAGTGCAAGCGTGACGGCTATTGCGCCGCTGCCGGTGCCGACATCTACCACTTCGAGCTGTTCTCCTTCAGAAAAGACACTTCTATATTTCTCAAGAAGATGGCAGACAACCTCTTCCGTTTCCGGACGCGGGATCAGCACATCATCATTCACCATAAATTCCCGTCCGTAAAAAAACTCTATTCCGATAATGTACTGAACCGGTATGCCTTCTTTGTGCATATCGACGTGACGTTTAAAGCGATACAGCTCATCTTCACCGATCGGTTCCTGCAGGCTGGCGAGCAGCTTGCTTCTATCCATTCCGGTATCATAAAGCAAAAGCAGCTCAGCCGCATTTTCTTCTCTTCCCGCTTCCGTTAAATAAGAAGAAGCCCATTTCAGGGCTTCAAATATCGTCTTCATCTTAACTATCCGCCTGCTGAAGCTTGCTTGCCTGATCTTCTACAATCAGTGTTTCAACCACTTCGTCAAGTTTTCCTTCAAGAATCTGATCAAGCTTTTGAATGGTCAGGCCGATTCTGTGATCCGTCACACGGTTTTGCGGGAAGTTGTATGTGCGGATACGCTCAGAGCGGTCACCTGATCCGACAGCCGATTTCCGTGTTTGATCATATTCAGCCTGGGCTTCCTGCTGAAATTTATCATAGATTCTGGCACGGAGAACCTTCATTGCTTTTTCTTTGTTTTTGATTTGAGATTTTTCATCCTGGCATGATACGACAACGCCTGTCGGCAAATGTGTCAGACGAACGGCAGACATTGTCGTGTTCACGCTTTGTCCGCCCGGTCCGCTTGAAGCAAACGTATCAACACGGATATCCTTCTCGTGAATGTCAACCTCTACCTCTTCCGCCTCAGGAAGACATGCTACTGTTGCAGTAGAAGTATGGATACGGCCGCCTGATTCTGTTTCCGGAACACGCTGAACACGGTGAGCGCCGTTTTCATATTTGAGTTTAGAATATGCGCCGCTGCCCGTAATCATAAAGATGATCTCTTTGTAGCCGCCCGTTCCGGTTACACTTGCTTCCATGACCTCGGTTTTCCAGCCTTGAAGCTCGGCATAGCGGGAATACATTCTGTACAGGTTGCCTGCAAATAAAGCAGCTTCCTCTCCGCCTGCAGCTCCGCGGATCTCCATGATAACGTTTTTATCATCATTAGGATCTTTCGGGATCAGGAGCACCTTCAGACGCTCTGACAGTGTTTCCGTTTCTTTCTGGAGTTCAGAAATCTCTTCCTTCACCATGTCGCGCATCTCAGCATCAAGCTTATCCTCAAGCATCGCTTTTGCATCAGCCAGCTGTTCTGACGCATCTCTGTATTGTCTATATACGTCAACTGTTTCTTGTATATCAGATTGCTCTTTCGAATATTCTCTAAGCTTTTTCGGATCGTTGACAACTTCTGGATCGCTTAAAAGCTCATTTAATTTTTCATATCGTTCTTCGATTGACTTTAAACGGTCTAACACGGTCTTCACCTCTGTTTTCCTGTGCGTAACATTCTCATTATAGTATAGGGACTATCGCCAGTCAAAAGCATTTCAATCCCAGTTAAAAAAGCCTCCTCTGCTATACTGAAAAAGAGGAGGGATCGTATTGCTTACATCCATACATCATATTGCAATCATATGCTCAGAATATGAAAAGTCGAAAGCTTTCTACGTACATAAGCTCGGTTTTCAGGTGATACAAGAAACATACCGAGAAGAGCGCGACTCCTACAAGCTTGATTTGTCGCTTAACGGCTCGTACGTCATTGAGCTGTTTTCGTTCCCTGATCCGCCCGCACGTCAAACCCGTCCTGAAGGTGCAGGGCTCCGTCATCTTGCCTTTACGGTCAGCAGCTTAGAACAGGCTGTTCAGGAGCTTCACGAAAAAGGAATCGAGACAGAGCCAATCAGGACAGATCCGCTGACAGGCAAGCGGTTCACCTTCTTTTTTGATCCCGATCAGCTTCCGTTAGAGCTGTATGAGCAATAACGGTTTTTGAAGAAAAAAGGGAGATGCCCACTTTCTTTGCCGAATCTTTTCTTGTTTTGTCTAATAGGAAGGGAACCGCTCCCCATGGTCGAATACCTAGCTAAAAAGGAGGTATGGGATCATGAATACAAATATGGTAGCAAGTGAACTCGGCGTCTCCGCAAAAACAGTGCAGCGGTGGGTGAAGCAGCTGAACCTTCCGGCTGAACGGAACGAGCTCGGACACTATTCGTTTACGGCTGAAGATGTGCAAGTCCTGAAATCTGTTCAAAAACAAATTTCTGAAGGCACGGCGCTTCAGGATATCAATGTGCCGCAAAGCAATAAGAAGCGCACAGGCTTCCTTGTCCAAAAAACAAACAGTGACACAGAGAAAAGAATCGAACAGCTCGAACAAAAGCTTGACACCTTATTACAGCAAAAACAGGACGAAAACGGGCTTCTGGCAAGAATTGAGGAACTGGAACGCCAGCTTAAACAAAAAGCCGATGAAGGCGTATCCTATCAGCTTCTGCAGCACAGAAGAGAAATTGATGACATTCTTGCTGACCTGCAATCACTGACCTCACAAATGAAAGAATTCACCGCTCAGCCGACCCCTGAGACTGCTGCTTCTTCCGAAAAAATAAAAACAAGAAAAAAACCGCTGCTGTCACTGTTTAAATTTCAAACGTAAAGTAAAAAAGCTCCCCTTAAAGGGAGCTTTTTTGATTACGCAGTAAGCGCAATAATAATTGGAAGTGAAATCAATGACAGAATCGCACTGATCACAAACGCAGTCGCAGTTTCTTCCTCTTGTTTCTCGAAACGAGTCGCAATCATGGCTGCAACGGCAGAACCAGGGAATGCAACAAGAAGGATCGCTTTTGTTGTTTGGTCAGCTGGAAGTCCGACTGCAAGAGCAATCAGGAACATTAACGCAGGCTGAACCGCAACTTTTAGTAACGCAATACCGATAGCCGGCAGACTGAGTTTAATTTTACGAATACCAACGGTAACACCGACAGCAAAGAGAGCAACACCAGATGTTGTGCTTCCAAGCTGATCAAGCATTTTAACACCCAGCTCAGGAAGAGTGAAATTGAAAACCAGCACTAAGATCATACTGATTAACGGAGCAGCTGCAAGCGGCTCACAAAGACCATGCAGAATTGATTTTCCTGTCATCTTCCAGAAACTGTCGCCGCTCTCTTCGTTTTTCTTAGAAGACTCACCCACTGTAGCAACAATGATCGCAAGCGGATCAAGAATCGCGTTAACAACGATACCTGTTACAGCGATCGGAATCGCAACCTCTTGCGCACCGAACAAGCTTCCCAATACAGGAATACCCATAAATGCGAATGTCGGCTGTGCAGAGTTCAAAGAAAATACGGATGAGTTCGTTAAATCATACTTAAAGACAAATCTGCAAACCAATAGAATGATGATATAGAAACCAACAATCCCGATAAGTAAAGAAACCATTAATGGAACTTGTGATAAAAATTCACTTCTGGAAGTTGTCAAAATACCAGCGATAAAGTGAGCTGGAAGTGCGTATTTCGTTACTAACGTACTTACCCCTTTTGCTGACTTGGCATCATAACTTCCGAAATGTCCTGCAAACCAACCCAGCACGATAACAAAGAAGATCGGTGCCAGGAGGATTAAGATATCTAAGATGCTCAAAATATTCTCCTCCAAATCCTATGTCCGTATACTTTAGCTTTATTCAAAGCTTTCCCTCGGACAGAAAAATTACACGCTCAATTATTTTGCGATGACTTTTTTGTATTCAGGTGTCCACATTGCATCAAGAACAGCTTGTTTTACATCTTCAGGCTGACGATTTGCTACGCCGTCTTTGATCGCTGCTTCAGCTACAGCAATGGCAACTTGAATAGATACTTCTTGAAGCTTGTCGATGCTTGGAAGCAATCCAGCTCCAGGTGTTTCAAAATCAACCATTTCAGCAATCGCATCAGCTGTTGCAGCAAACATAGCAGGCGTAATAACACGCGCTTCAGCTACGATTGAACCAAGGCCAAGACCAGGGAATGCGAATGCGTTGTTAGATTGTCCGATTTCATAAGAAACGCCATTGTACTCGACATTGTCAAATGGGCTTCCTGTTGCTACAAGCACTTTTCCGTCAGTCCATTTGAACAGATCTTCAGGAACAGCTTCTGCAAGGTGAGTCGGGTTAGACATCGGCATGATCACCGGACGGTCTACGTGAGATGCCATCTCTTTCACAATTTCCTCTGTGAACGCTCCTGAAACCCCTGAAGTACCGATTAAGATCGTTGGTTTCGCTTGGCGAACCACTTCATCGAATGAAATTTGGCCTTTTTCATCACGTTTCCAGTCTTTCACTTCTGCTGCACTGCGAAGGTAAGGTTTTTGGAAATCAAGGATGCCTTCCATATCGTCTGTTAACAGGCCTCTGTAATCAAGTGTGAAGAACGCTTTGTTTGCTTCTTCCTCAGATAATCCAGCAAGCACCATTGTGTCACGGATTTGGTCAGCAATACCGATACCAGCTGAACCTGCACCGAAGACAACTACACGCTGATCTTTAATAGATGCGCCTGTTTTCTTCATAGCAGCAAGCACACCAGCAAGTGTAATTGCGCCTGTACCTTGAATATCATCGTTGAATGTCAGGATTTCGTTGTTGTATTTTTTCATGATATTGCGCGCGTTTTTGTTGCCAAAGTCTTCCCAGTGAAGAAGCGCTTTAGGGAAGAATTTAAGCGCAGCTTTTACATACGCATCAACGAATTCTTCATAACGTTCATCAGAAATACGTTCATGATGGTTACCAATGTATAAAGGATCATTTAAAAGTTTTTCGTTGTTTGTACCGACATCAAGCACTACAGGGATAACACGGCTAGGGTCAATACCAGCTGCAGCAGTGTAAACAGCCAATTTACCGATAGCGATGTTAATACCGCCTACTCCCCAATCACCGATACCAAGGATACTTTCAGAGTCAGTTGCAACGATAAGATCAATATCGCCTGCTGTCGCATGAAGGTTTTCAAAAGCCTTTTCAATACCGTCAATGTTGTCGATTGACAAGTAGATACCTTGAGGTCTTCTGTACTCATGGCTGTATTCTTGAATTGCTTCACCAACTGTTGGTGTGTACACAACAGGAAGCATTTCACGAAGGTGATTTTGCAGCAATTTATAGAAAAGAACTTCATTGCGGTTAGCAAGATCATTTAAGTAAACATTTTGACGAAGGCGGTCAGGCTGAGCTTTAAATTGCTCGTATGCGCGTTTTGCTTGTTGATCAAGAGAAAGTACAGTTGGCGGAAGAAGTCCTTCTAAGCCAAGTTCTTGTCTTTCTTCTAATGTAAAAGCAACACCTTTATTTAAAGTAGGAATAGATAAAACTTCTTTTCCTCTTAATGTTGTTTCTAAATGGCCTTCCTTAGTTTTTTTAATGTTATTCAAGCAAATCTCCTTCTTTCTTGAAATAGTTAACCAAGTTAAGTAATAACTCATCTAAAAATAACCGATCATGATCTTTATGCGACTTTGTGACAATTATTCGAACAATGTCTCAAAACTATTTACATTACGTTAGTTATTTTATGCCTGTCAAAATCAAAATTCAAGGGAAGAAAATTACTTAATTTTTTAATACACTTAATTAAATTTTTTAATTGATTGTTGTCAGAATATATAAAAAAACACCAGCTTTTCGGCCGGTGCTTTCTATCTTTTTACCCATGTTTTGTATTAGTTTTTAGATTTTCCCGGGACTTCGTGATGATGTCTGCATCTTGCTTCATAGGATTCGGACGCACCCACCAGAATAACCGGATCATCATAAGAAGCCGGCTTTCCGTCAATGAGCCGCTGTGTTCTGCTTGCCGGTGATCCGCAGACGGAACAGACGGCCTGCAGCTTCGTCACACTTTCAGCGATGGCCATAATATCCGGCACAACGCCGAACGGCTCTCCTCTGAAATCCATATCAAGACCCGCCGCGATCACACGGTAGCCTTTATCGGCAAGAGACGATAAAACACCAATGATTGACCGATCGAAGAATTGAACCTCGTCCACTGCAATCACATCCGTGCTCTCACTGATATGATTCCAAATGTCCTCAGCCGAAGAAATGGCATAGCTCGTCATAGATGTTCCATTATGGGAAACAACAGCATCCTCGCTGTATCGATTGTCAATCACAGGTTTAAAGACCCTGACCTCCTGCTTGGCATAAGTTGCTCTCTTCACTCTTCTGATCAGCTCTTCAGATTTTCCCGAGAACATGCTGCCGCAAATCAGCTCCAGCCACCCGCTTTGCTTCATTATGTACATTGGCTCTGCTCCCCTCTCTCTGCCAGCTGTGTTTTTGACAATATAAAAAACAGGCAAGAAGTGCTTCTTGCCTGTTGAAAAATCTATTATTACTTAAGACCGTATTTTTTATTAAAGCGATCAACACGACCATCAGCAGAAGCGAATTTTTGACGGCCAGTGTAGAATGGGTGGCATTCAGAGCAAATCTCAACGCGTACCTCTTCTTTTACTGAGCCTGTTTCAAATTCATTTCCGCAAGCGCATTTAACTGTTGCTTTTTTGAAATTAGGATGAATTCCTGCTTTCATTGTATCCATCTCCTTCCGCCCTGAATCCCGTGTGGAAACAGAGTTATTATTTCGGAGCATTGTCCGAAACGCATATGAGAAAATTATATCAGTGATTTACTTCTTTTGCAAATAGATTTTATCGTCTGGCTGATGATAGATTTGCCTGTTTCCATTCTTGATTGAGAATATCGAAAAATTCCTGGTTTGTTTTGGTTTTTTTCATTTTTCTCATGAATTTTTCCGCGAAATCAGGCGAATCTGACATCGTTTTGCGGATAGACCATAAACGATCAAGATGCTCCTTAGGCACAAGCAACTCTTCCTTACGCGTTCCAGAACGGCGAATATCGATGGCAGGGAAGATGCGGCGTTCTGCCAGAGAGCGGTCAAGATGAAGCTCCATGTTGCCCGTTCCCTTGAATTCTTCATAGATTACATCATCCATACGGGATCCTGTATCAACAAGAGCAGTGGCGAGGATCGTTAAGCTTCCGCCCTCTTCGATATTTCTCGCCGCCCCGAAAAAACGCTTCGGACGGTGGAACGCTGCCGGGTCAATCCCTCCGGAAAGTGTTCTTCCGCTCGGCGGAATCACTAAGTTGTAGGCGCGGGCCAGACGTGTGATACTGTCCATCAGGATAATGACGTCTTTCTTGTGTTCAACAAGGCGCATAGCGCGTTCAAGCACAAGCTCGGCTACTTTGATATGGTTTTCCGGCACTTCATCAAACGTTGAGCTGACGACATCCCCAGCAACAGAACGCTCAATGTCTGTAACCTCTTCCGGTCTTTCGTCAATCAACAGCACAATCAGCTCTGCTTCAGGCTGGTTCGCTGTAATGCTGTTGGCGATTTCCTTCAGCAGCATCGTTTTCCCGGCTTTCGGCGGCGCAACAATCAAACCGCGCTGGCCAAAGCCTACCGGCGCCATCATGTCCATAATTCTTGTAGACAAGAAATTCGGTTTTGTTTCGAGCACCATATGGCGGTCTGGATAAAGCGGAGTAAGGGCTGGGAAGTGAACGCGCTCTTTTGCCGATTCCGGATCATCTCCATTTACCGCTTCAACGTGCAAAAGTCCATAATAGCGCTCGTTTTCTTTTGGCGGGCGAACCTTGCCTGATACTTTGTCTCCGTTCCGTAAATCGAAACGGCGGATTTGTGAAGCTGAGATGTAAATGTCTTCAGAGCTTGGAGAATAGTTGATCGGTCTCAGGAAGCCAAATCCCTCTGATTGGATGATCTCAAGAACACCTTCCATAAACAGAAGATCTTCCTGCTCTGCATTCGCTTTCAGAATGGCGAAAATCAGCTCTTTTTTTGTCAGTTTGCTGTAGTAGGAGATTTTATAATGTCTTGCAAGTTCATATAGCTCTTTCAATTTCATATTTTCCAAAGAGGAAATAGATACGTCTTTCATAAAAAACACCACGCTTTTCATAGTCAATATCTTACTTTACACATGTAATCTGCTGCTTTTGCACAACATCCGCCAAAGCACATTCTTTTTTTAACATAAAGGAACTTCTATCGGTAACACTTCCACCCATGATCGGCGCTTTTGTTAAAAGGATTGTCTTAATGAGTTTTGAAGGAAGCGAGGACAAAAACATGAGAAGATCAATACTTATATCGTCTGTATGCGGTAGAAATTGAAACTTTCCTAGTGCTTAAAAGAAGGAATTACGCAGTTAAAAATCGCAGCACTCTTTATTTTTACCTTATTTCAAACAATTATTCAACTGAAATAAGGTTTTGACACGCAATTGATAGGGTTGTCTCTTTTTTGCAAAAGAAAAGCGGGTCAACACCCGCTTTTTCTCTTTGTTATGGACGGATTACGAGATTTGGTTTTTTCTTCAGGCTGTGTCTGCCGTCAACGAAACGGACAGTTCCTGACTTCGCACGGATGACCAAGCTTTCAGTCGTGCCGACAGACCCTTTGAATTGAACGCCTTTTAACAGCTCGCCGTCAGTTACGCCGGTAGCCGCAAAAATCGCGTCATCGCCTCTCACAAGGTCTTCCATACGCAGCACTTTGCTTAAATCAAGGCCCATTTTGTTGCAGCGTATGATTTCTTCCTCGCTTTGCGGAAGAAGTTTACCGATAATTTCTCCGCCCAGCGCTTTTAACGCTACAGCAGATAGGACGCCTTCAGGAGCACCGCCTGATCCGAACAGGATGTCTACGCCTGTGTGGTCGAAAGCCGTGTTGATGGCGCCTGCGACATCCCCGTCATTGATCAGTTTGATTCTGGCGCCGGCCTCGCGAAGCTCGGAAATGATTTTTTCGTGTCTATCACGGTTTAAAATGGTGGCAACGACGTCCTCGACGTCTTTGTTTTTCGCTTTTGCTACCGCTTTAAGGTTATCAATGACTGGAGCTTCAATATCAATGCAGCCCACTGCTTCCGGACCGACTGCGATTTTCTGCATATACATATCTGGAGCGTTTAAAAGCGTGCCGTGGTCCGCAACTGCAATGACCGTCAGCGCATTCCAGCCGCCGCTTGCCAAAATGTTTGTGCCTTCGAGAGGATCAACGGCGACATCGACACGCGGACCGTACCCGTTTCCGAGTTTTTCCCCGATATAAAGCATCGGTGCTTCGTCCATTTCCCCTTCTCCGATCACAACCGTTCCTTTCATCGGAACTGTATCAAAAACGTCTCTCATTGCGCTTGTTGCTGCTTCATCAGCCTCGTCTTTTTTTCCCCGGCCCATCCATCTTGCAGATGCTAATGCCGCAGCTTCAGTCACACGAACCAATTCCATTGATAAACTTCTTTCCATCTCAACACGATCTCCTCTCGCAAATAACCAATTAAGAATTTTGCAGCTGTTCTATCTCTTCATCAGTCATTCTCTCGCGCCAGATTGTGGCTCCCAGACCCTCGAGTTTTTTCTCAAGGCTGCTGTATCCGCGATCAATATGTTCCAGACCTGTAATTTCTGTGACGCCGTCGGCCATCAGCCCGGCAACCACTAAACAGGCTCCGGCCCGCAGATCGCTCGCCTTGACCTTAGCGCCTTGAAGGTCGACAGGTCCCGTTATGATTGCAGATCTGCCCTCTACCTTCATATTAGCGCCCATTCGTCTCAGCTCATCAATATGCTTGAATCTCGCCGAATAGATGGTGTCAGTCACGACGCTTGTCCCTTTTGCTCTCGTCAAAAGCGCTGTCATCGGCTGCTGCAAATCAGTCGGAAAGCCCGGGTATACTAGGGTTTTTACATCAACCGGCTTTAGGTTTTTCTGCCCGCCGACAATAAGCAGCTGGTCGTCGCTTGTCTCAATGTGAAAGCCCATTTCTCTCAGCTTTGCTGTTAAGGACTCAAGGTGTGTCGGGATTACATTATCGATGATGACCTCTTTGCCCATCGCAGCACCGGCAATCATAAATGTTCCGGCCTCAATTCTGTCCGGGATGATCGTATGTTTGCAGCCGTGCAGTTCCTTTACGCCATCGATTCGGATTACGTTGGTTCCAGCGCCTTTGATTTTTGCGCCCATGCTGGTGAGCAGTGTCGCGACATCAATAATCTCCGGCTCTTTCGCAGCGTTTTCAATGATGGTTTTCCCTTCTGCCAAAACTGCCGCAAGCATAATGTTAATCGTTGCCCCGACGCTTACGACATCTAAATATATACGTGCGCCTCTCAGCCTTTCAGCGCGCAAATAAATCGCGCCCTGTTCATTGGTCACTTCAGCTCCGAGCGCTTCGAAGCCCTTGATGTGTTGGTCAATCGGACGGGGGCCCAAGTGGCAGCCGCCAGGCAATCCGATGACGGCCTGTTTAAAGCGGCCGAGCATCGCCCCCATTAAATAATACGACGCGCGCAGTTTTTTCACTTTTCCGTTAGGAAGCGGCATGCTGATCATTGATGTGGGGTCTACAATCATATCCCCATTCTCAAAATGCACATTGCCGCCGATTTCCTGTAACAGGTCACGCAGCGTTTCAATATCTGAAATCTCAGGAAGCCCTTCTATTGTCACCTCGGAATTTGCCAAAATGGTTGCTGGTATTAATGCAACAGCACTGTTTTTAGCGCCGCTGATGTGTACTGTACCGTTTAACGAGTCACCGCCGGCAATATTCAACTTTTCCATGATAGTCTCCTTCCATAAGAAGATAGCTGCGGAGCTAAATAAAATGGCATTTTATTCTGTCTCTGCAAATAAAGCTCATGTCCAAAATCTAGCCAATTCGAAGAGAAAGAATACAACACATTGTAAAATATCAGGAAGAAAATAGCGAAGGTTTGCGGGGGCATAGGTTTCAAAAAATCGACAGAGACCCGCCGGCTAAAGAGACATCTTCGTCATCCGGCAAAAGCAGCACGCAACCCTCATTCCGATATCAGCTTCTGCAGCCCAATGATTCCTTCTCTGTAAGCGGCGTGCATCTGAAGGTCCGCTGGATCAGGACGGTGAAAAGCAAAGGCCGCGGCAAACAGACACTACAATCTGTTTGCCGCCGCTTGAATTACTTGTTCCAGTCTGCCAGGAATTGTTCGATTCCTTTGTCTGTTAACGGGTGCTTTGTCAGCTGATAAATGACTTTAAGCGGCATTGTGCCGATATGAGCCCCTCTTAATGCAGCTTCAGTTACATGCTGAGGATGGCGGATTGACGCCGCGATGATTTGCGTATCAAGCCCGTGGATATCAAAAATCTGCTTGACTTCTGAAATCAGGTCAAGCCCGTTATGGCCGATATCATCTAAGCGGCCTAAGAATGGAGATACATATGTAGCGCCCGCTCTTGCAGCAAGAAGCGCTTGGTTTGCATTGAAGATCAATGTGACATTTGTTTTGATGTTTAAGTCAGTAAGTGCTTTTACGGCTTTTAAACCGTCAGCCGTCATCGGGATTTTCACCGTGATGTTCGGGGCGATTTTCGCCAGTTCTTTTCCTTCCTCGATCATTTCCTCAGCTTTCAGAGAAATAACCTCCGCGCTTACAGAGCCCGGAACGACTTCTGTGATTTCACGAAGGCGGTCATGGAATGATACGTTAGCTTCTTTTGCTACTAAACTAGGATTCGTTGTTACACCGGCAAGAACTCCTAATTCATACGCTTCTTTAATCTCATCGATATTGGCTGTATCAATAAAAAATAACATTTACAAAAGCCTCCCTGAGTAAGAATTTTCAGAACTGTGAATATGATTGCGCTTTCTAAAGATAGACGGAAAACCGCCTGTCAAGCTGTCAGGCGGCTATAAAAAGTTCCAATTGAATTAAGCTTGGTTTGAAGAACCAAATTCACGCATTTTACCGATAACAGTTTCTTTAATCGCTTCGCGAGCAGGTCCAAGGTATTTACGAGGATCGTACTCATCAGGCTTAGCTGCCAACGTTTCGCGAACAGCTTTTGCAGAAGAAATTTGGTTTTCAGTATTTACGTTGATTTTAGCTGTACCAAGTGAGATTGATTTTTTGATGTCAGCAGTCGGAATTCCAGTACCGCCGTGAAGAACGAGCGGAAGACCAGTTGAATTTCCGATCTCTTCCATTTCTTTGAAGCCAAGGTTTGGCTCACCTTTGTAAGGGCCGTGAACAGAACCTAATGCAGGTGCAAGGCAGTCGATGCCAGTGCGCTCAACAAGCTCTTGGCACTCTTTAGGATCAGCGTAGATTACGCCTTCAGCGATAACGTCGTCCTCTTGTCCGCCGACTGTTCCTAGCTCAGCTTCTACAGATACACCGTGGAAATGAGCAAGCTCAACAACTTTAGAAGTTGTTGCTACGTTTTCTTCAAATGGATGGTGAGAAGCGTCGATCATTACAGATGTGAAACCTGCATGAATCGCTTTCGCACAAGATTCAAAGCTTGAACCGTGGTCTAAGTGGATCGCAACAGGAACTGTCACTTTGTACTCTTCCATTAGTGCTTTTACCATAGCTACGACTGTTTTGAAGCCGCCCATGTAGCGTCCCGCACCTTCGGAAACACCAAGGATCACTGGAGATTTTTCTTCTTCAGCTGCTTGTAAAATCGCTTGAGTAAACTCAAGGTTGTTTAAGTTAAATTGTCCTACAGCATAACCTTTTTCTTTAGCTGTATTCAACATTTCCGTCATTGAAACTAAAGGCATGTCGAATGTCCTCCTTATGTAGCCTGATTGTCTTCTAGCGAAAAAAGCTTTCCACCCTAGCATGACCCATAATTTGCTGTCATATGTAAATACTCAGATCGCTTTTTCTCCATAACTAGAATACCAACTTTTCGACAAATCGGCAACACAATGAGCTCATTCAATTGTTTCTTCTTTTTGTCAGTTAGACTTCAGGGGCAGATATTTTTTGACGGCGTCTCTGATTTCGTCGATGTCAAACGGCTTCGCAAAGTGCGTCAATGCGCCCAGTTCCTTTGATTCCTGGATCATATCGAGTTCTCCGTAAGCCGTCATGATGATCACGCGGATGTTTTCGTCAATGACTTTCATCCGTTTTAAAATTTCGATTCCGTCCATGCCGGGAATTTTCATATCCAGAAGGACAAGGTCCGGACGTTCTTTTGTCACAATATCAAGCGCTTGAAGGCCGTTCGCAGCCTGAAATGTCTGATAGCCCTCTTTATTGAACACTTCGTTAAGCAAAATACGTATTCCGTATTGATCATCAACGATTAAAATTTTTTCATTCATCATTTTACACCCCAATATTATGATTTTCGTCAAAAGTAAGCAGTAGTTTATGTATTCTGTTTGATTTTCCTATTTCCTTTAATTATAATAGTCTACTTTACGACATTTTCTGAGCATTTTCTCTTTTGTTGTATACTGTTATTGTACGTTATAAAGGAGGATTCACTTATGTTGAAAATATTTACGACACAGTTAACAGGTATTTTTTCCCGCATTCAGGATAAGGAATCTGACGCGATTGAAGATGGGGCGCGATTGCTTGCTCAAGCGGTGGTCAGCGGACATTCCATATATATATACGGGGCAAATGAGCTTCAGGGCGTCTTATATGAGGCTACCGAAAGCAAAGAGCCGCTTCCTTCCGTCAAAGCGTTTCCCGCCAACGCGGATGAAGTGACAGAAAGCGACAGGGTGCTGATGTTTTGTTCAGGGACAGGTACAGATGAAGAACAGGCGCTCGCGAAAGAGCTTTATGAAAAAGGCGCGGGAGTCGTTTGCGTATCGCCGGCAGCCAAAGACAGCGCCGGAATCGAACAATATTGCGATGTGCATATTGATTCGAAGCTGAAAATGCCGCTCGTTCCCGATGAAGACGGCACCCGTTACGGCTTCCCTTCATTAATGACAGCATTGTATGTCTACCATGCTCTATCATTTACATTAAAAGAAATTTTGCAAGAATATGCATAATCATTTATTGTACATGCTGTATCTTGCCGGAAACAAATAAAAAAGACTTGTCCGCTTTTGACAAACGGCAAGTCTTTTTTTATTACTTCTGATTTGCAGCTTCAACAGACGCTCCGATAAAGCCTTTGAATAATGGCTGAGGTCTTGTCGGTCTTGACTTGAACTCTGGGTGGAACTGAGAAGCCACGAACCAAGGATGGTCTTTCAGCTCGATAATTTCAACAAGGCGTCCGTCCGGGCTGGTGCCTGAGAATACGAAGCCTTGGTCTTCCATTTGCTGTCTGAATTCGTTGTTGAATTCATAACGGTGGCGGTGACGCTCGTACACCACTTCATCCTGATACACTTCAAATGCTTTCGTGCCCTCTTCAAGCTTACAAGGGTAAAGGCCGAGACGAAGTGTTCCTCCAAGATCTTCAACATCCTTCTGTTCAGGAAGAAGGTCGATGATCGGGTATTGAGTTGACGGATCAATTTCCGCAGAGTGAGCGCCTTTTAAGCCTAATACGTTTCGGGCATACTCAATAGATGCAACCTGCATGCCTAAGCAAATGCCCAAGAACGGAATGTTGTTTTCGCGCGCATGTTTTGTCGCAATGATTTTACCTTCAACACCGCGGTCACCGAAGCCGCCCGGTACGATAATACCGTCTGTGCCGCTAGTAAGCTCTCCGATGTTGCTTTCTGTTACTTCCTCAGCGTTAATCCATTTCACTTTTACATCTGTGTCAAACGCGTAGCCCGCGTGGCGAAGTGATTCAACGACAGAGATGTAAGCGTCAGGAAGCTCAACATATTTTCCGACAAGTCCGATTGTGGTCGTTTGAGACAGGTTGCTGACTTTGTTTACAAGCTCTTTCCACTCGGACATTTCCGCTTCTTTGCATTCCAGCTGCATGTGCTGGCAAACAAGCTTATCAAGTCCTTGCTTTTGAAGCTCAAGCGGAATGGAATAGAGGTTGTCCGCATCTTCACATTCAATAACCGCTTTTGTATCAATGTCGCAGAATAATGCGATTTTGTCCTTCATATCTTGAGAAATCGGCATTTCTGTACGAACAACGATAATGTTTGGCTGAATGCCCAGGCTTCTTAATTCTTTTACGCTGTGCTGTGTCGGTTTTGTTTTCAGTTCGCCGGCTGCTTTAATGTAAGGCACAAGTGTACAGTGGATGTACATCACGTTTTCACGGCCGATGTCACTCTTCATTTGGCGGATCGCTTCAAGGAATGGCAGGGATTCGATGTCTCCGACAGTACCGCCGATTTCTGTAATCACGACATCCGCGTTTGTTTCTTTACCTGCGCGGTATACGCGGTCTTTCAATTCATTTGTGATGTGCGGAATAACCTGCACTGTTCCGCCGAGGTAATCGCCGCGGCGTTCTTTTTTAAGAACTGTTGAATAGATTTTACCTGTTGTTACGTTGCTGAATTTATTCAGGTTGATGTCGATAAAACGCTCATAGTGGCCCAGGTCTAAGTCTGTTTCAGCGCCGTCATCTGTTACGAATACTTCACCGTGCTGGTACGGGCTCATTGTTCCCGGATCGACGTTGATGTATGGATCGAATTTTTGAATGGTGACGTTCAGTCCGCGGTTTTTCAGCAAACGCCCTAATGAAGCTGCTACAATTCCCTTTCCAAGTGAGGATACGACTCCCCCGGTTACAAAAATATATTTCGTCATTTCGTTTGCTCCTCTCTTCGCTCTAAGCTACATTTCTTAAAATGTACCGTTTTATAGGAAATCATTTAGCCTTTTAAATGATTTATAAGAAAAATGAGGGGTGAAAATAAGAAAGCTCCCTTTCAATTTCTTGAAAGGGAGCATAACGTTCTATGTTCTCTCTTCGTTTTTGAAGAGCCCAAAATACATACTACATAGTTCGACTATGAAAGTCAAGATCGATTTGAGGATGAAATTCTTTTACTATTTTTTATCCTCATCGCCTTCATCATAGTCATCTTCATCTTCTTCTTCATCGTCATCAATGAGATCATCGTCAATTTCGAGCTCGTCTTCGTCGTCGTCTTCATCGATATCGTCAAACTCATCAGCATCGAGATCAAGTTCTTCCTCAACCTCAGCCAAATCGAGGTCGTCTTCGTCAACCTCTTCAAATTCATCAAGATCAAGATCTTCTTCAACAGCTTTTTTCGCTTTTTTCTTTTTCGCCTTAACTGTCGGCTGTGTTTCTTCATCAAGCTGATCGTACGGATACCAGCTGCGAAGGCCCCAAGTCTGGTCAGAGAGCGCCAAGAAGCGGCCGTCAATGTTTAAATCTGTATAAAATTGTGCGACGCGGTCTCCAAGCTCTTCTTTTTTCACGCCGAGCAATGATGCAATTTCATTTAAAAGCTCCTGAAACGGAACTGGTTTTTTATGATCTTCAAATAATTCGTGAGCGATTTCAACTAAAGCCATTTCCTTTAGCTGTTCCTGTGAATATTGTTTGATACCCAAGGTCGGACACTCCCTTTCTATTACTTATATGTATCTGTTTTATCAATAATGAAAGCGATATTGTATCGTTCTTATACAAACCATACCTCTCATTATAAACAAAATAAAACAGAATATGCTACCCTTAACAGCGTTAATTTAAATAATTTTACAAGAGTAATCCGACTGATAGATGTTTTGCCTTATTCTGAGAGCATTCTGGAGATAACCAGCCTTTGAATTTCTTGGGTGCCTTCGTAGATTTGCGTAATTTTCGCGTCGCGCATATAGCGTTCAACCGGATAATCCTTCGTATAGCCGTAGCCGCCGAAAATCTGCACAGCTTCGGTCGTCACCTTCATTGCCGTATCCCCTGCCAGCAGTTTGGACATAGCGGAGGCTTTTCCATACGGAAGGCCTGACGATTCCAGCCATGCCGCCTGATAGGTCAGTAGCCTTGAAGCTTCTATCATTGTCGCCATATCTGCAAGTTTAAAAGCTATGCCCTGCTGCTCGGCGATCGATTTGCCGAACTGTTTTCTTTCTTTTGCGTATTGAAGTGCCGCATCAAGCGCTCCCTGAGCGATGCCAACAGCCTGTGCCGCAATGCCGTTTCTTCCTCCGTCAAGCGTCTTCATCGCGATTTTGAAGCCTTCTCCTTCTTCTCCGAGACGATTTTCTGCGGGAACGACACAGTCTTCAAAGATGATCTCTGTTGTCGGAGAAGAACGGATGCCTAGTTTCTTTTCTTTCTTGCCTGCCAAAAATCCTTCAAAATCCTTTTCTACAATAAATGCGGAAATGCCTTTTTTCTTTTTCTCAGCGTCAGTGACTGCAAACACAATATAAATATCAGCGGCGCCGCCGTTTGTGATAAACACTTTTGATCCGTTTAATACATAGTCATCACCGATTCGCTCAGCGGTTGTTTTCATCCCGCCGGCGTCTGAACCGGAGCCCGCTTCAGTCAAAGCGAAAGCCCCGATTTTCTGCCCAAGGGCCAGCTGTGTTAAGTACGCTGCCTTTTGTTCTTCTGTGCCAAATGCAAACAGCGGCCAGCCGCAAAGCGAGATATGGGCTGAAAGCGTCACGCCGGTGGAGGCGCAGACTTTTGACAGTTCCTCCACCGCTATGACATAAGCCAGGTAGTCACTTCCGATTCCGCCGTAAGCTTCAGGCCACGGAATCCCCGTTAATCCTAAATCCGCCATTTCCCGAAACAGGTCACGATCGAAGCGTTCTTGTTCGTCACGTTCTGCCGCTGTGGGTGCAACCTCATGCTTCGCAAAATCACGAACCAATTTCCGAATCATTTCGTGTTCTTCTGTTAATGAAAAATTCATCGCTTTTCCCCCATTGTCATATCAGCGCCCAAGACAGATTGAGCCAGAAGCTCCGCGACGTCATACGTTTTGACACGATCTTCCGCTTCTTTTGCCTTTGTGCCGTCCCCAAGCATCGTGAGGCAGTACGGACAGCCGGAGCTGATTACCGACGGATTGACTGCCAGCGCTTGCTCTGTTCTGGCGACATTAATCCTGTTGCCTGACTCTTCCTCCATCCACATCAAGCCTCCGCCAGCTCCGCAGCACATGCCGGTTTCCCGGTTTCTCTCCATTTCAATAAGCCGCACACCCGGAATGGCTTTTAAAATCTCTCTCGGCGGATCATAGACTTCGTTGTACCGTCCCAAGTAGCACGAGTCGTGGAAGGTGATCGTTTCATGAACTGGGTGCTGCGGTTTTAGTTTCCCGCTCTTCACAAGATCGGCCAGCACTTCCGTATGATGATACACTTCGCCTTCAAAGCCGAAATCAGGATATTCGTTTTTAAATAAATTATATGCGTGCGGATCAATCGTAACGATTTTTTTCACATTATTTTTTTCGAATTCCGAGATATTCTTTTCGGCCAGTTCTTGAAATAAAAATTCATTTCCGAGGCGGCGCGGGGTGTCCCCTGAATTTTTTTCTTTGTTGCCGAGGATCGCAAAGGTCACACCTGCTTGGTTCAGCAGTCTTGCAAAGGAGATGGCGATCTTTTGGCTTCTGTTGTCGTACGAACCCATGGAACCGACCCAAAAAAGATATTCGAATTCTTTTTCCTCTTTTTTTAATTCTTTTACTGTCGGAATATCGGCATCTGGGGCTGCGTCCCGCCAATTTTCACGTTCCTTTCGGTTGAGGCCCCACGGATTTCCCTGCCGCTCAATACTCGTCATCGCCCGCTGTGCGTCACTGTCCATTTTTCCTTCAGTCAGCACGAGATAGCGGCGAAGGTCAATGATTTTATCAACATGCTCGTTCATGACGGGGCACTGATCTTCACAGTTCCGGCAAGTGGTGCAGGCCCAAATTTCTTCTTCGGTAATGACATCGCCGATTAAGCTCGGACTGTAATCTAGCGCGGCGGCGGCTTCCTGTGATCCGCTCCCTGAGGCTGCCGCAGCCAGCTGGTTCCCTTTCGTATGCCGGAATGCTGCAGCCGGCACCCATGGCGAGCGCGAAGTGACGGCAGCGCCTTTTTCTGTGAGGTGGTCCCTGAGGCGTAAAATTAAATCCATCGGCGACAGCATTTTTCCGGTGCCTGTCGCAGGGCACATATTGGTGCAGCGGCCGCACTCGACACACGCATACAGATCAATCAACTGGGACTGTCTGAAATCCTCAATTTTTCCCGCTCCGTAGCTTTCTTTCGTTTCGTCTGTGAAATCAATTTTTTCGAGCTTTCCGGACGCTTCAAGCCTGTTGAAAAAGACATTGGCAGGACCGGCAATTAAATGAGCGTGCTTTGACTGCGGCACATACACTAAAAAGCTCAGTAAAAACAGCAGATGCACCCACCATGCGATATAGAAAATCACCGCGGCGCCCGTCTCCCCGACGCCGCCAAGCAAAAACGCGATGCCTGAAGCGATCGGCTCGCTCCAAGAAAGCCCGTGATCATGCCAGATCAGATTCATTGCGTTCCCCAGTAAAACCGTCAGCATTAAACCGCCGATAAAAATGAGAACAAGTCCAGATTTAAAGCCTCGTTTCAGCCTGACGAGCTTTTCGATATAGCGTCTGTAAAATGCCCAGCCAACCGCAATTAAGATCAGAAACGTAACGATTTCCTGAAAAAAAGTGAAGGCGGGATAGATCGGGCCAAGCGGCAGATTTCGATCTGGGACCAGCCCTTTGATGATAAAGTCAATCGCTCCGAACTGAACCAATATAAAGCCGTAGAAAAATATGACGTGAATGATGCCGCTTTTCTTATCCTTGAGCAGTTTTTTCTGCCCGAATACATTCACCCATATGGCCTGAAGCCGTTCCTTGATCCGTTTATCGAACTGTTCCTTTTGGCCAAGCCTGATGTAAGCAAGCCTTGTTTTGATCAAATAGACAAACAAATAAACAGCGTAAGCGGTTACAATCAGAAATAATAATGCATTGACAATGAGAAAGCCGCTCATTCCAATTCCCCCTTTTTACTGATGAAGACCGTGATCCCCTGCCCCAAAATCTGTATAAGATTATCTTTATGATAAATAATGAATGAGTGTTCAGTCAATAATTAAATTCCTGCTGTTCGGGCACACTACCTACAACTACGGAAAGGAGTGCCGGGATGAAGGTATTTTTCGCGATTCTCATCATTGTCATCATACTATTGGCTTTAATCCTGCTGGATATCTTTATGGGCCGCGCCGCATACAGAAAGAAAGCGTACGAGCCTGTTTTTTCAAAAAAGAAAAGTGATATCGAATTGATTCACTGCGGCGCTGATCTCGTTGAACGGATGATGGAGGATATACGCGATGCCGTCTCTTCCGTTCACGTGATGTTTTTCATTATGAAAAACGATGAGGTCAGCCACAATATGTTCACACTGCTGAAAACAAAAGCCCAGGCCGGCGTATCGGTTTATTTGCTTCTGGATTGGTCGGGCAGCCAAAAAATTAAAAAACCGGCGCTGGAGACGATGAAAAACGCCGGCGTTCACGTTCATTTTCTGAACCGGCCCCGTTTCCCTTATTTCTTTTTTCATATACAAAAACGAAATCACCGGAAAATTGCTGTGATGGATGGAAAAGTCGGCTATGTCGGCGGGTTTAACATTGGTGAGGAATACCTTGGGAAGAAGGCGAAGTTCGGCAATTGGGAGGATTATCATCTGCGTATGACGGGAGAAGGTGTCCGCGATCTTCAAACGCTTTTTACAGCCGACCTGAAACGAAATACCGGATCAGCCGAACTGGGTCCGGATGTTTGGCCTGAGCTTCCCCAAGGGAATATCCCTCATAAGATTTATGCGACTGACGGCTATTCTCTTGAAAAAACGTATTTGGCAAATATCGCACAGGCAAAAGAGCGCATTACGATTTGCACGCCTTATTATATTCCGACTAAACCGCTTCAGCGGGCTTTGGTCAAAGCAAGAAAAAACGGTGTAGACGTTACATTGATTGTGCCGATGAAATCAGATCACCCGCTGGTCAGAGAAGCTGCTTTTACATATTATTCGGACCTGCTGGATGCCGGCTGTCTCATCTACCGTTTTTACCAAGGGTTTTATCATGTGAAAGCCTTGATCATTGACGATCACTTCAGCATCATCGGCACAGCCAATTTTGATCAGCGCAGCCTGTTTTTAAATGAAGAGGTAAACGTTGAAATTGATGATGTTGCATTTACAAAAGAAGTCTATGCCACGATTGAAGAGGATATTAAAAAGTCGGAGCTGCTGACAAAAGAAAATTTCAAAAAGCGCACGTTCAGGCAGCGACCGGCGGAATGGCTCGGTAAAGCATTATCTTATTTTTTATAAAGGAGAGTTCCTATGATTTTCAGATTCGGGTTCGTCTCAAATGCGATGAGCCTTTGGGATGCGTCTCCCGCCAAAACACTGACATTCGCCCGTTATTCAAAGCTGCCCGAGGATGAGAGAAAAGAAGCCCTTTTGGCTGTGACGAAAGCCAACTTGCGCAATACCATGAGAACCCTTCACTATATCATCGGCCACGATATTCCAATGTACCGTTTTTCCAGCTCAATTGTGCCGCTGGCTACTCATCCTGACGTGATGTGGGACTTTGTGACGCCGTTTCGCAAGGAGTTCCGTGAGATTGGAGAGCTCGTGAAAAAATACAATCTGCGTACAAGCTTTCATCCTAACCAGTTTACCCTGTTTACGAGCCCTAAAGAATCCATTACAGCAAATGCAGTAACCGATATGGCTTATCACTACCGCATGCTTGAAGCGATGGGGATTGCAGACCGCTCAGTTATCAACATCCATATCGGCGGCGCTTACGGAAACAAAGAAAACGCTCTGAAACAATTTCATCAAAACATGAAAATGCTTCCGAAAGAGATCAAACAGCGAATGACGCTGGAAAATGACGATAAAACGTACACCACGGAAGAGACGCTTCAGGTCTGTGAACAAGAGAATGTTCCGTTTGTCTTTGATTTTCATCATTTTTACGCAAACTCGGATGATCATGCAGACCTGAATGAAGCACTGCCCCGGATGATCAACACATGGCAGCGGATCGGATTGCAGCCGAAGGTCCATCTTTCCTCTCCAAAATCGGAGCAAGCGGTGCGCAGCCATGCGGAATATGTAGACGCCAACTTCTTGTTGCCGCTTTTGGAGCGCTTCAGGCAATGGGGAACCAATATTGATTTTATGATCGAGGCGAAACAAAAGGACAAGGCGCTTCTCCGGCTGATGGATGAATTGAGCTCAATCCGCGGCGTGAAACGGATGGGCGGCGGCACTCTGCAATGGAAATCATAAGTGTGCAAAAACAGGTTTACAGTTTGTACACATTGGGAACATACGCTATATAAGACAAGAATCAATGGAGGAGAAAGAACATGAAAAACATCAAGTCTCTAAAAGTAGCCGCACAGGCATTTACTTTAAGAAATTTGATTCACCTATATAAAATGTGCCATTCCGGAAGCCACGAGGTTTATATTTACTCAAAGAAAACGATGTGCAAAATCAAAAGCTTAATCGAGCTGGAAACGTTCCGTATGGCTCATAATGAAAAAGAATATCTGATTGTGGTTGAAGGAACAAAAGCGTCTCAGCTGGTTGAAAAGTTTCAGAATATGATTGAGCCCACTGAGAGAGAAGCGCTCTAACTTACATAAAAAAGGATAGACAGTGATGTCTATCCTTTTTCTTATGCTCGTTTATAATGCAGCTGCACCGCCTGTCCAAATCGTTTCATATCGGTTAAACGCAGCTTTGTTTCGGTATTTTGTTCATGAAACAGCGGAATGCCGCTCCCTAATACAACCGGGATGACAGTGATGATGTATTCGTCGATGGCGTCCTCTTTCATAAAGGTATTCACCAGCTCTGCTCCGCCCGCGATCCAGATGTTTACGCCTTTTTGCTGTTTTAAGCGGCCGGTGAACGCTTTGATGTCTTCATCGATAAACGTCACGTGTTTATCATGATAGCTGTCGGGCGTTCCCGTAAACACGTAACATGTTTTATCCTGGTACGGAAAATCGGGTGTGAGAATTTTGATGTGTTCGTATGTGCTCCGCCCTAATATGACGGTATCAACAGTCTGATAAAATTCACTGTACCCGTTATCACCCTCGCCTTCAAATTCATCCAGCCAGTCGACGCTCCCATCCTCTCTCGCGATCATCCCGTCTAACGAAACAGCTATGTACAGCACATTTTTTCTATCCATACTCTCCTCCTATTGCTGCACCATCTCTCCGAACTGTGCATGATGCAGTCTGCTGTAAATACCACCGGCTTCGATCAGTTCCTGATGCCGCCCTTGTTCCTCGATACCGTTTTTTGTCACGACGACAATTCTGTCCGCGTGTTTGATCGTCGCCAGTCTGTGGGCGATCACCAGCGTCGTGCGCCCCTCCGACAATTCTTGAAGCGCCTTTTGGATCGCCGCTTCTGTTTCTGTATCAAGGGCAGAAGTTGCCTCGTCCAGAATCAGGATAGATGGATTTTTCAAGAACATCCTCGCAATTGAAAGGCGCTGCTTTTGCCCGCCGGAAAGTTTTACGCCGCGTTCTCCGATGACAGTGTCCAATCCATCCGGCATGTGACTGACGAGTTCTTCCAAGTGAGCCTGCTTCACTGCCTGCCAGATTTCCTCTTCTGATGCGTCCAAACGGCCATATGCAATATTCTCTCTCAGTGTGCCCGAGAATAAGAAAACGTCCTGCTGCACAACGCCAATCTGCCCGCGCAAGGAAGACAGCGTCATGTCTTTAGTGCTGATGCCGTCAATGGTAATGTCGCCTTCTGACGCTTCATAAAAGCGCGGAAGCAGACTGCAAAGTGTTGATTTCCCCGCTCCGGACGGACCGACAAACGCTACCGTTTCCCCCGCCCGAATGGTCAGGTTAATGTCATGAAGGACATGTTGATTCTCATCATAGCCAAACGAAACATGCTGATAGCGGATATCTCCTTTCAGTCCGGAAACGTCTCTCGCCTCTGGAGAATCCTGAATATCCGGCTCCGTCTCTATCAGTTCCATGTAGCTTTTAAAGCCGGCAATTCCCCGCGGATACATTTCAATAATGGCGTTAATTTTGTCAATCGGCCGAAAAAGGACATTCGTTAATAGCACAAACGCCACAAATTCTCCGTTCGACAAGGAGCCTCGGATGACAAACCACGTACCGCACAAGAGGACAAACAGCGTGACAAACCGTGTCAGCATATAGCTGATGGAGCCGTTTTTCGCCATGATTTTATATGATGACAGCTTAGTGATGCGGAATCGCTGATTGTTAACAGCGAAGCGCTCTTTTTCAAACGATTCATTGCCGAACGCCTGAACGAGCCGGATGCCGCCGATATTATTTTCTACCCGCGCACTGAAGTCTCCGATATCCTTGTTCAGCGTCGTAAACGCTTTGGTCATTTTTTTATTGAAGTAAAGCGCAAGCCAAATGACAATCGGCATGATAATAAACGTCAGCAATGCCAGCTGCCAGTTGATAAACAGCATAACCCCGAACGCCCCGAGAATCGTCATAATGGCGATGAACAAATCTTCTGGACCGTGATGGGCGACTTCGCCTATGTACATTAAGTCGTTCGTCAGCTTCGACATTAACGTTCCCGTCTTGTTGTTGTCGTAAAATTTGAAGGACAGCTTTTGCAGATGGTCAAATAGCGACTTTCTCATATCGGTTTCAATATTGATTCCGAGCATATGCCCCCAATACGTAACGACATATTGAAGAGCCGAGCTGAGCGCGTAAACCGCGAACAATCCGATTGAGGTCGCGATGATCAGGCCCCAGTCTCTCCCCGGAAGCAAGGTATCAATAAAATAATTGACGATTAAAGGAAAACTCAGCTCCATTAAGCCTCCTGCGATCGCCGAGAAAAAGTCGAGAAAGAACAATGTTTTATATGGTTTATAATACGCAAAAAATTGCCGCAGCACCCTATCTTCCCCCAATGCATTAATAACTGATAAGATTTCTCAATTATACTATACACTGGCTGTTTTGAAAGACAGTATTTCTTTTTTCTTACAGAACACTTGAAAAGAGACGGGCAACTGATTCCTTTGTCCGGTCGGCCATTCCTCTTTTATAAAAGCCGACAGGGCTAAGCTTCTCACTTTCCAGCATATCCTCTTCGAAATGGTCTTCCAGGGTGCGGATCGCTTCGGCATCCGTGAAGAAAACGTTCACTTCAAAATTGAGCTGAAAGCTGCGCATATCCATGTTTGCGGTTCCGACTGAGGCGAGATCGCCGTCAATGATTATCACTTTTTGATGCATGAAGCCTTTTTGATAGGAATACACCTCAATCCCTTCTAGAAGCAGCTCAGGGAAATACGATCTCGACGCGTATTGCGTTAAAAAGCTGTCATTCGTCTCCGGCACCATAACCCGCACCTGAACCCCTTTTGTCGCCGCGGCTTTCAAAGCCGTACGGATGGATTCATTCGGGACAAAATAAGGCGTGGCGATCCACACAGATTTCTGCGCTGCAGAAATCATTTCATAGTAGAGGTCACTCATGCTTTCCTTCATGTCAGGCCCTGTCGCGACAATTTGATAAATGCCTCCTCCCTCCACGGGGACTGGCGTATTGTATTCTTTTTGATCAATTAACACTTCATTAGAGACATATTCCCAATCCAGCATAAAGATGGCGTGAAGCGTTTGCACAATTTCTCCTTCCAACCGCAGATGAGTGTCTCTCCAAAAACCGATAATCGGGTCTCGACTGATATATTCCTTCCCAACATTCAATCCGCCGACAAAGCCGATTTTTCCGTCTATGATCACGATTTTACGGTGATTTCGAAAATTCAATTTCTGATTGAAGAACCCGTATTTCAGCGGAGAAAAAGGAACGATGTCCACGCCCGCTTTTTTCATTTTCATAATATCTCTTCCTGCCAATTTGATACTGCCCGCAGCGTCATATAAAAACCGCACCTCGACACCCTGACGCGCCTTTTCCATCATAATCTCCATCATGCCGCGCCCAAGCATGTCCGATTTGAACATGTAGTATTCGATATGCAGATAAGATTCCGCTTTCCGCATTGCTTTGAAAATATCAGGAAAGGTTTCTTCCCCGTTTTTCAAAACCTTCACACTGCTTTTCGTGTTGATCTTCATATGTGAAGCCCTGATGGAATAGGTAAAAAACCTTTCTTGATTGTCCTTCAATCCGGTCACTTCAGGCGTTTCCTCCATGTCAAACTGCTTTCGAAGCTTCTCCCTGTTGTACATTCGTTTTGTTTTAAACAGCTTTCCTTTTACATACAGCTGTCCGGAAAACAGATAAAACATGTAGCCCGCGATCGGAAAAAAGACTAGAATATGTATCCATAACAGCGTGTGCTGTGACGTTCGATTTTCAAGGATTAACGAATAAATGCTGAACAAAATAATGCCAGCATAGCAAAGCAGTCCTCCGTAAAACTCAAGCCTGGAAACCGGAAAAACCCATATGACGTATGCCCCGATGAGCATGATATATAAAAAGAAAAACTCCAGTCTCCTTTTCAGCATTTGTCCCCTCTCCATTCCGATCCGATTACCTTCGTATTTCCTCTTATTTCTAACCTTTAAACCTTTCTATGAAAAAAGCCTCTCCGCGCACGGGGCGGAAAGGCTTACGAGGAGGCTTCCTGTGATTGGCCGGAAGTAAAGTTTTTGAGCAAATCTGGCTTCAGCGAGTAGCTGCTTTTGATTTTATGTTTAAAGAAGCCGACAGCCAATCCCGTGATGGCAATGGACAGGATGGAGCAGAGGCCTTTTTGCAAACCGACGGAACAAATCCCGGCCAGCACAACGGCTAAATCGAAGGCGAAATTAACCGTCCCCGGATTCCACCCGTATCGCTTTTGCATAAATAAAGCGAGAATATTGGCGCCGCCAAGGGATGCCTGATGATAAAACATGAGCGACAGGCCGAACCCGATCAATGCTCCGCCGCAAATCGCGCCGGCAAACGGGGAAAAAGAGACGGGCGGAAGCCAGTGATCAGCGCTTGTAAAAAGGGTCAGTGCTGTTACTGCAAATATGGTGGATAAAGTGAAGCTGGCACCCATTCTGATAAAAGAAAAGACATAAAACGGGATATTAATCAGAAAGAAGATAATAGCAAACGAGGAATGAAACACGTACGTCAGGCTTAGAGAAAGGCCGGCTGTGCCGCCGGTTAATACATGAGAATGTCTGAGAGTCAGAACCCCGGCGCTAGTGATGAGGCAGGCAGTTAAAAGTAGGAACATCCGTTTCATTCTTCACTCTCCTTTTTCAAACATATTGTTATTTCCAAATACAAAAATATCAGTATTCCTTGCCGCCAAGCAATTGTCTTGTAAGAAAATATCTTAGGTTTTTATTTTTTCCTATAATGTAAGAGAAGATGAGAAATCCCCCTTTTTGGCAAAGGGGGATGGTTTTACGGATGCGGTATGTGTCGTTTCGAACGCTTGCGATATACGACATAGCTGCGGGTCAGGTATTTGAGCGGCAGGCTGAACACGTGAACCAATCTCGTAAATGGCCACATGATAAAAATGACGTATCCCATGAGAATATGAAGCTTAAACCATAGCGGAACACTCTCCATTAAAGAAGCGTCCGGCCTCAACAAAAAGATCTGCCTGAACCACGGCCCGACTGTTGTCCGGTAATCGAATCCTTTCGAATCAACGTTGAGAAATGTGGCTGCAACGCCCGAGACCATCACAAACAGCAGCAAAAACAGCGTGAGAAAATCGGAGGGCGAGCTGGTTTTGCGGATTCTTTTATCAAACAGCCTTCTGTATGTCAGGATGAAAAGTCCAATTACTGCAGCAATTCCCGCCGGC
Organism: Bacillus sp. 2CMS4F; assembly: GCF_023161785.1. Lineage (NCBI taxonomy): Bacteria > Bacillati > Bacillota > Bacilli > Caryophanales > Bacillaceae > Bacillus > Bacillus sp. 2CMS4F. The sequence continues at coordinate 125,526 of NZ_JALNTO010000006.1, read as the reverse complement.
AAGCCGACGCCAATCGCCATTTTGTGATACACGTGTTCTGTGATGCCGATTGCACGATATACACCTTCGGGGATGAGAATGCCCATAACGTGTCCGCCGATAACAAACAGCATCCCCCAATGAAAGAGCGTGCTGCCCGCCGCAAGCTTTTTCTTTTCTAACAGTTCGCTTGATTTGGCGGTCCAGCCAAACTGGTCGTGCTGATAGCGGTAAATATGCCCGCCGATAAATATCGTCAATACCATATACGGCATGATGACCCACAGGATCTGCCCGCTCATGTCCGAACAGCTCCTTCGCTGCTTTCACACAAGCCGATTTCCTCAAGTGCGGTAAGCAGTGCATCCAGCAATACGGCATATAAACTTTGGTTTTGATCTAAACGGGATGTCAGCTCCCGCAAATTAGACAGATACTTCTCAAATATGCTCTTGGCTTCCTTCATCTCCGCAATGGCGGCGAATTCCAGCATAAGTGGCAGGTAATCGGGAAGCTCTTTGTCTGTCGGGAGGAAGCCGGATTGCTCATAAGTGTTCTTTAACTGCAGCAATTCAATGCCGCGTTCCCTTTGCTCGCCTGAGTTAAAGTAGGTGACATACATATTCGTTTTTTTCCCGAAGTCAAACGTGTATACATAATGTTCAATCAGGGCCTGCGGGGAAAAGCATGCTGATGACTTTACAAAGTGAAGCAGTTTCTCCCGGATATGCTGATTTTCGATTTCATTGATCAGATCTTCCCATTCGGGATGTTCCGCTCTCCACTCTTCATCCGGATACGAAAGAAGATAAGAAAGAGCCGAGAATGTGATTTGCCGGTCTGTGGTGTTCATCGTGTTACACCTCATTTTTCTTTGGTTATATACAAGAGCCGGGACCGCCTGAAAATGATAAGCCGCAGCTCCCTTGTTCAGCGTATAAATCAGAAATGTCTTCACGGTGGCTGCTCGGAATCACAAATCGGTCATCGTATTTGGCGATCGCAAGCAGCCGATACATGTCTTCAATTTGCTGTTCTGTTAAGCCGACACTGGAGATCAGTGCCGGGTCGATGGATTTATTCGTCTGGACCGCTCTCATATACTGGCGCATGACAGACATTTTCTTTAATGTCGACCGAATATGATCTGTATCACCGGCCGTTAATAGCTGCGCCAAATAGTCAATCGGAATCCTCATTTGGTCGATAGCCGGAAAAATGTCTTCCGCTGTTTGCCGGCTTCCCTCTCCTTCAAAGAGATTCATGATCGGACTCAAAGGAGGAATGTACCAAACCATCGGCAATGTCCGATACTCCGGATGAAGCGGCAGGGCAATTTTCCAGTCGATAATCATCTTATAAATGGGCGATTGCTGTGCAGCCTCTATCCAATCTGTCGGGATGCCCTGTTCTTTTGCTTGTTTAGCAACCTCGGGATCATTCGGATCAAGAAACACTTCTAATTGAGAATGATAGAGATCCTTTTCATTTTCTGCAGATGCCGCTTCCTCCACCTTATCCGCGTCATACAGCATGACGCCCAAATAACGGATTCTCCCTACACATGTTTCAGAGCAAATGGTCGGCAGTCCCGCCTCCAAACGCGGAAAGCAGAGTGTGCATTTTTCCGCTTTGTTCGTTTGCCAGTTAAAATAGACTTTTTTATAAGGACAGGATGAAACACAGTATCTCCATGAACGGCAGGCATTTTGATCCACGAGCACAATGCCGTCTTCCTCGCGTTTATACATGGCGCCGGACGGGCAGGACGAGACACATGCCGGGTTGATGCAGTGCTCGCAGATGCGCGGAAGATACATCATAAAGACTTCATCGAATTCTGTTTTGATAGACTCCTCCATCTTTTGAACGTTCGGATCTTCAAGTCCCGTAATATGTCCGCCCGCCAGATCATCCTCCCAGTTCGGCCCCCATTCAATATTCATAAAATCTCCTGTCAGCGACGATTTTGGCCGCGCTACGGGCTGATGTTTTTTCTGCGGACTGTTAGTCAGCGTTTCATAATCATAGTTCCAAGGCTCGTAGTAATCATCAATGGTTGGCTGATTCGGATTATAGAAAAGATTTGCAAGACGGTTGGTTTTCGGGCCTGATTTCAGCTCGAGCTTTCCTTTTTTTAAGGTCCAGCCGCCTTTATATTTGTCCTGATCCTCCCATTGCTTCGGATAGCCGATACCTGGCTTTGTTTCTACATTATTGAAATACATATACTCGGCACCGGAACGGTTTGTCCATGTGTTTTTGCAGGTCACGCTGCACGTGTGGCAGCCGATGCATTTATCTAAGTTCATGACCATTCCGATTTGCGCTTTAATCTTCAAGCCAATCGACCTCCTTCAGCTTGCGGATGACCACATTCAGATCGCGCTGATTCCCCGTAGGGCCATAGTAGTTAAAGCCGTAGCTGAGCTGGGCATAGCCGCCGATCATCTGTGTCGGCTTGACGTGAATCCTTGTCGGACTGTTATGGGTGCCTCCGCGGTTATTGGTCAGTTTTGTGCCGGGCACGTTGATGTGGCGGTCTTGGGCATGGTGCATAAACGCCATTCCTTTTGGTATCCGGTGAGACAGAACCGCTCTGGCTACGACAACACCGTTTCGGTTAAAGCATTCAATCCAATCGTTGTCTTTGATATCCGCATCTGCCGCATCATCTTTATTCATCCATACTGTCGGCCCGCCGCGAAATAGCGTAAGCATCGGCAGAGAATCAAAATACATGCTGTGCACGGACCATTTATTATGCGGCGTTAAATAATTGAGAACGATTTCTTTGCCCTCTTGATCAGGCCGTTTGCTTAAGAAAGGGCGATGCTGGAGGATCGGTTTAAAGGTCGCCATCGTTTCCCCGAACTCCATCATCAGCTCATGATCGACATAGTAAGACTGTCTGCCCGTCAGCGTCCGCCAAGGGATTAATTTTTCCACATTTGTCGTAAACGGTGAATACCTGCGCCCGCCTTTTTCCGAGCCTGTAAATGCCGGAGACGTGATGACCGTTTTGGGCTGAGCCGTGATTTGTTCGAACGTAAAGCATTCTTCCTCCCGCTCTTCAGCCAGATCTTTCAGCTTCAGATTCGTGATGTCTTCAAGCGATTCCCATGCTTTTACGGCAACTTTTCCATTCGACGTGGACGAAAGGGTTAAAACGGCTTCTGCCGCCTGCTTGGCCTCGCTTATATTCGGACATCCCTTTGCGACACTGTCTGAGGTGACTTCTCCCAGCCTTTTTTTGAGTGATTCGTATTCATCGGCTATCGACCAGCTCATTCCTTTTGTTCCGCTTGGTTTTAAGGCGGCGTTTGGGCCGAGCGCGGTCATTTTATGAAAGATTTGTTTGTAGTCCCTTTCAACGACTTGAATGTTCGGCATCGTTTTCCCCGGGACGGCTTCGCATTCGCCTTTGCTCCAGTCCTTTATTTTTCCGAGAGGCTGCGCCATTTCCTGCATCGTGTCATGAAGGAGCGGTGCGGCGACAGCTTCTTTTACCGGCTTCATATCAACTTCGTCCGCGAGATCGGAGACGGCTTTTGATAAAGCCTTGAAAATATCCCAGTCTGACTTCGATTCCCAAGGAGCCGAAATAGCCGGGGCAAAGGGGTGGATAAACGGATGCATATCAGTGCTGCTGAGATCGTGTTTTTCATACCATGTCGCCGCCGGAAGCACGATATCGGAATACAAGGCGGTACCGGCCATTCGGAAATCGAGATTGATTAACAAATCGAGCTTTCCTTCCGGTGCCTGCTCGCGCCATTTGATTTCTTCGGGACGGATGCTGTCGCTGTCGTCATTCATCAAGCCGTTCGTCGTTCCCAAGAGATGCTTGAGAAAATATTCATGCCCTTTTCCCGAACTGGAGATCAGATTCGCCCTCCACACGAACAGGTTTCTCGGAAAATTCGCTTCATTGTCAGGATCTTCAATGGCAAATTTCAGTTTTTTCTCTTGAAGCTGGCGGGCCACATAGTCAGCAACGTCTTTTGTTGTCTTCGCTCCCGCTTTTTCAGCTTCTTTGTACAGGTCAATTCCGTTTTTATCAAATGTCGGATAAGACGGAAGCCACCCCAGTCTTGCAGCCAGCACATTGTAGTCGGCGTGATGCTTGTAGCGGGAGGATGCCGCGATCGGAGATGCTAAGTCACTGACCGGCTGATCCTCGTAGCGCCACTGGTCAGTCGCAAAATAGAAAAAGGAAGTGCCGTTTTGCAGCTTTGGCGCCCCCTCCCAATCCTTAGCGTTGGCGATCGTCTGCCAGCCTTCAGCAGGGCGGAGTTTTTCCTGTCCCACATAATGAGCCCAGCCTCCGCCGTTTACGCCTTGGGCGCCTACCAGTAATACGAGATTTAATACTGCCCGGTAGATCGTGTCAGAGTTGAACCAGTGGTTGATCCCCGCCCCTACGATAATCATGGATCGGCCCTCTGTATCGATTGCATTTTGGGCAAACTCTCTGGCTATCTTAATGACGGCTTCTTTTTTGATCCCTGTCACCTGCTCCTGCCAGGCTGGCGTAAACGGTTCAGGATCGTCATACGAGCAGGCTGATTTTTCCCCGATCCCCCGATTCACGCCGTAGTTAGCCAAAATCAAGTCAAATACGGTTGTGACATACACATCTTCATTGTCCAGGGCCAGTTTTTTTATAGGCAGATCTCGCTCTAGCACTCTGTTTTCCTCATTTGAGAAATAAGGGATTCGAACCGTGCCGATTTCGTCCTCTATGCCGAGCACCGAAAGCCGGGGTTCAATCGATTCGCCTGTTTCTTCATCTATCATGTGCAGGTTCCATTTCTTTTGGCCGTCCCAGCGGGAGCCCATTGTTCCTTGCGGGATCGCGAATGCGCTTGTACGTTCATTCCACACCGCAGGCTTCCACTGATCATGCTCCGTCTGCCGCCCGATGTCCTTTGCATGAAGAAAACGCCCGGCCGTATACACGCCATCCTCTTTAGTTAGAGTGACAAAGAACGGGAAATCCGTATATTGCTTTGCATACTCTATGAAACGCTCTGTCTTCTGATTAACGTAAAACTCCTGCAGGATCACATGACCCATCGCCATCGCAAGCGCGCCATCTGTTCCTTGGCGGATGCTCAGCCAGTCATCTGCAAATTTAGAGGATTCCGCGAAATCCGGGCTGATTGAGATGACCTTAGCGCCTTTATAGCGGGCTTCTGCCAAAAAATGCGCATCCGGCGTCCTCGTTAACGGCACATTGGAGCCCCATGTGATGATATAGCCTGAGTTGTACCAATCACTGCTTTCCGGGACGTCTGTCTGGTCGCCCCAGATTTGCGGGGATGCCGGGGGAAGATCCGCATACCAATCATAGAAACTGAGCATAGGGCCGCCAATCAAAGACATAAACCGCGAGCCTGACGCATGGCTGATCATGGACATAGCCGGAATCGGAGAAAACCCGATATTCCGGTCAGGGCCGTATGTTATAACCGTATACAGCAGAGAAGCAGAAATCAGCTTCAGCACCTCCGGCCATTCAGCGCGCACAAAGCCGCCCTTTCCCCGCGCCTGTTTATAGGACTTCGCTTTATCCGGATTTTCAACGATCGATTTCCATGCTTCCAAAGGGTTTTGATGAGCCTGCAATGCTTCCCGCCACAAATTGATCAGCACACTGCGCACGTACGGATATTTCACACGGAGCGGGCTGTAAATATACCATGAAAAACTGGCCCCCCGCGGACAGCCTCTCGGTTCGAAATCAGGCATATCCGGGCCTGTTGAAGGATAATTCAAATTTTGCCCTTCCCACGTGACGATGCCGTTTTTCACGTATATATTCCAGCTGCAGGACCCTGTGCAGTTGACACCGTGGGTGGAGCGGACGACCTTATCGTACTGCCATCTGTTTCTGTATACATTCTCCCAATCACGATCTTCATAGGTTGTTTGGCTATGTTTATTTGATTGATGCTCAATAGGAGAGAAATAGTTTAATCTCCTAAACAACGGACTCATTTTCTTTTTTTTCATGAATATTTCACTCCTTCCGAGTCAGGTATTCTAAATTCACTATATACAGAGGCAGGATGTTTCCTTGTGAACTATGTCACACACTCCCCTTTTTTCACAGAAAGTTCACATGAGGAAGAAGGAATGGAAATACCGAACAAAAAACCCGGTTCCTTTTAGGAATCGGGCTCAGCGTTTTCGTCCTGAGATCTATGCATGTATCGCAAAAACAGCTCATAAGAGAAAAAGACATTTTGCTGGAGCATCACCAGAAAATTCATTTGCAGCTGCGGATAATAGGACATGATTTTCTTTAATATGTAAAAAGGGATATTGAGCATAAGAATGTCTTCGGATGTTCGGACTGAAATGAATGGAGATAAGAACATCCCGCCTTTTTGATCAATGGGAAACACATCGCCTTTTTCCCACAGCGCCACGGTTTGCGACCCTTCAGGCAGCCTGCTGTCAATAAAACGAATACTGCCTTTTAATACAATATAAATGGATTGAGAATGGAGAAAAGATGGATCCTGATCACATGAACCGCGGATAAACGTCCCGTTATTCAGCAATGTTTCGACAATGGATAGAGGCACTTCATTAAACATAGGAAGTTGTTTCAAAAAAAATAAATAGTCACACTGATTCATAGGGAAGCCTCCTGTGCTAAGGATAGCTTTAGTGTAGCCCGGCCGATCCATGACAGCAGTGATATATTTCACAGATGATATGATGAATGTCACTTATTGGCGTATTTTTGCTTTTATAATGAAACAAGAAAGGAGTGTTTCGATGAAGGCGCTTATTCCGAAGCAGCACGGCGCTTGGGCCATGCTGCTGATTCCGTTTTGCCTCGGTATGGTGAAGGGAGGAGCGGTTCTTTGGCATATCCCCCTATTTTTAGGCTGGCTTTTTCTTTATTTGGCTGTTTATCCTGTTACGCTGGCATTAAAAAAGAAACAAATCGAACCCTATCAAAAGTGGATATTTTCTTACAGTTTTCCAGCCTGCAGCTTTTTGCTTGCCGCTGTCATCCATAAGCCGTCTTTTATCTGGCTTGCCTTTTCTTTGCTGCCGATGTTTCTCATTCATGTGTATTATGCCCGGCAAAAAAATGAACGAGCGCTGCTGAATGATTTTGCGGGCGTCTTATTCTTTTGTACAGGCGGACTCGCCAGCTGCTGGCTGGGGACGGAGACTCTTGACGGCTGGGCATGGTTTATTTTCGCACAATCTGCTTTGTTTTTTATCGGAAGTTCATTTTATGTGAAGTCGGTGATCCGGGAGAAGAATAATAGAGTATTTGCTTACTGGTCGTGGGGCTATCACCTGATCCTCCCCTTACTTTCCGCAGCTCTCGGAGGTGGATGGGCCGTTCTCGCCTTTATCCCCAGCAGTTTGCGTGCATGGTTTTTTCATGGAAAGAAGTGGCCTGTTCAAACGATCGGCATTCTTGAAATCGTCAATGCGTGCTTCTTTTTCGCCATCATGTGTATTTGGCTAACAAGATAAAAACAAGGACATATTGCTGTCCTTGTTTCCTCTTAATCAATATTACAAATCTCTAACGGGCAATTTTCGCACTCAATCTCACACCGTAAATAGTCCCGCTGATGCAGTACAATCTTTCCGGAATCCTCTATTGAAATAACCCCTTGTTTGCGGAGATCCCCCAGCATGCGGTTGACGCTCTCTCTTGCAGCCGCGCAAAATTTTGCCAAATCCTGGTTTGTCAGGGCAATGTTAATGAGAATGCCGTCACTCCGGTTCACCCCATAGCTGTTTGACAAGCGGATGAGGGTGGAGTAGAGCGCCCCTTTTTTGCCATGAAGAAGAAGGTCTCTGATTTTGGATTGAATTTTGCGCAAATGGGTGCTCATCCATTTCATAAATTCAAATGTCAAAGCACCGTTGTGGATAAGTTCCTTTTCAAGTCTGCTTTTATTGATAACGAGCACTTCGCCATCCTCCAGCACTTTTGCACTGAGCATATATCTCGGTTCTTCTGTGAAAAGTGTTAATTCACCGACAATATCATTTTTTTGGCAGATTCTAAGCGTCAGGTCTTTGCCGTCAGCCGTCAGCTTCCCGATTTCAATGAGTCCTGACTGAATCAGATAAAGCTCTTCTGCATCCATTCCTTCTCGAAACAGGTATGTGTGTTTTTTGATTTTTCTTTTTGTGCTGATGGATTCCAGCAATTGATGAAGATCACTGGAAATAAGATCCTTATCAGATGTTCGAACAGAGAGAAAGTTCATGAGCTCACCTCGAAGAAAAGTCACGTTGTGTATCTATTGTAACGTGAAATCATTTGCGCTTTTCAGAAAAAACTTACAATCTCGTGAATTCCCCAATCGCCGGCGGCCCGTCAGTTTACGCTGTGCCCGCTTCTCTCTGTATGTGTTTTCATTCTTTCCTGCCAATACATCCATATGACAATGACAAAGCTTGCTAACGCGACTTCCGAAAGCGCCATAAATCCGATGGCGTATTGTCCCGTCGCCTGAAATACACTCGCCAGGATCAGCGGAGGGAAAAAGCCGCCTAATCCGCCCATGGCAGACACAACTCCGTTGGCGATTCCCGCCTGCTTAGAAAAATAGAAAGGAACCAGTTTAAAAACCGTCCCGTTTCCAATCCCGGAGCACACCGCAACCGTTAACGCCCCAAAGGCGTAAATGCCGATCGTCGGCGAAAACGACAGGATGACACCCGATAATGTCAGGCCTGCAAAGACAAACATCAGGATGCGGAGCGGACTCACTTTATCAGCCAGCCACCCGCCCGCCGGCCTGAGCAGCGTGGATACAGCAATAAAACCTGCCGTCCGCAGCCCGGCATCCGCAGGACTCAGATCAAACTGCTCAACAAGAAAGTTTGGCAGATAGATTGTAAAAGCGACAAAGGCGCCAAACGTAATAAAATAAAAGAGACTCAGAAACCACAGCACATGATTTCGGTAAACGGCTTTGATTTGAGTCTTTACGGACACCTTCACTTTCTTCTCATGCCGGTCACCGAAGAAAAAGTGCAGCAAAGCAAATAAAGCCAGCAGAACCATATACATTTGCACCGTACTTTTCCACCCCGCCGCTTGAGCAATCACGGGAGCTGCAAATGTAGTGATCGCGGTTCCGATATTCCCGGCACCGTAAATACCGTTTACAACGCCATGTTTTTCTTTAGGATAGTACTTCGGAAGAGATGTAACCCCAATGGAAAAAACGGCTCCCCCAATCCCTAAGAAAAAACCGCCCGCGATTAAATCAAACAGGGAATCTGCAATACTGATCCAAAATACAGGGAATAAAAGCAATATAAAGCTAATCATAAAAATGATCCGCGCGCCAAACCTGTTGGTCAAATACCCCAGCGGAATGCGGAGAAGCGATCCTAATATAACGGGTATGGCCGTTACCAGGGAGATTTCGCCTTTGCTCAAATGAATATCTAATGTGATTTGGGAAATAAGTGACGAAATCAGCACCCAAACCATAAACCCTGCCACCAAGCTTAATGACTGCAGCGATAATTGAAAGTGTTGACGGTTAATCATTCGGCTTGCCCCTTTCACTGATTCAATAATCAGCCTTATCATACAAAAACTCGGCGAAGAAGATTGTGAACTATATCACACGATTTTTTAACAAAAAAAGGACAAAGCCCTCTGGCTTTGTCCTTTCAGCTTGATTACATTTTTTCAGGAGCCGATACGCCGATCAATTGAAGCGCGTTGTTCAGCGTGATTTGCGTTGCTTTCATTAAAGCTAAGCGCGCACGGCTTTTCTCTTCGTTTTCAGGATCGATGACTTTCTCCGCATTGTAGAAGCTGTGCAGAGCTGAAGCCAAGTCATAAATATAATTCGTCACACGGTGCGGAATTCGTTTTTCCGCCGCTTCCGCCACTGCCTCCGGGAAACCGCCGATTGTTTTCAGCAGATCATATTCTTTTTCTGATTGAATAGGGCTGAAATCAAGATCTACCGCCGGCTTAAGTCCTTGCTCTTCCCCTTGGCGAAGCATGCTGCAAATGCGGGCATGTGCGTATTGCGCATAATACACAGGGTTTTCGTTAGATGTTGATACAGCAAGATCCAAGTCAAAATCCATATGCGTATCAGCGCTGCGCATCGCGAAGAAATAACGCACGGCATCAAGGCCGACTTCGTCAATCAGGTCGCGCATCGTTACCGCTTTCCCCGTTCGTTTGCTCATTTTCATTTTCTCGCCGTTTTTGTAAAGGTGCACGAGCTGAATGATTTCTACTTCCAACGTTCCTTTTTCATAGCCAAGCGCTTCGATTGCCGCTTTCATACGCGGGATGTAGCCGTGATGGTCGGCGCCCCATACGTTGACCAGCTTATCAAAGCCGCGGTCAAGCTTGTCCTTATGGTACGCGATATCAGGAAGCAGGTATGTGTATGTGCCGTCCTTTTTGATCAGTACGCGGTCTTTGTCATCTCCGAACGTTGTGGAACGGAACCAAGTCGCACCGTCTTCCTCATAGACATGGCCTTTCTCACGCAGCGCGTCCAGCGCCTTATCGATTTTTCCGTTTTGGTACAGTGATGTTTCAGAATACCACACGTCAAACGGCACGCGGAAGTTTTCCAAGTCTACGCGAAGCTTCTCCAGCTCGTATTTCAAACCGTACTCACGGAAAAATGCGAGGCGTTCGCTTTCTTCTTCGTTGACGAAACGGTCGCCATATTCCTCAGCGAGACGCTTTCCGATTGAAATGATATCCTCACCGCGGTAGCCGTCCTCCGGCATCGGTTTTTCCAGTCCAAGCGCTTCAAAGTAACGGACTTCTACAGAAAGCGCCAGGTTGTTAATCTGGTTTCCGGCATCGTTAATGTAGTATTCGCGGCTCACATCGTAACCCGCTTTTGCAAGCACATTGCACAAGGAATCGCCGACAGCCGCACCGCGCGCGTGGCCTAAGTGAAGGTCCCCCGTCGGATTTGCAGATACAAATTCCACTTGAACGCGTTCGCCGTTTCCGATGTTTGTTTCTCCATACGCGTCTCCCGCTTCCAATACAGACGGGATCAGCTTCGTTAAATATTGATTGTTCATATAGAAATTGATAAAACCAGGACCGGCGATATCAAGCTTTTCAATAGAAGCCTTTCCTTTATCAAAAGTAGCGACAATTTCCTCAGCGATTTGGCGCGGCGCTTTTTTAGCGATTCTCGCGAGCTGCATCGCCATATTTGTTGAATAATCGCCGTGTGTTTTATCCTTCGGTGTTTCTAAAATGACATTTGGAATCTGGCTTTCATCAGCCAGCCCCGCTTTCAGAACGGCTGCTTTGATTTCTTCTTTCAGCACGTCCTTCATCTGTTCCGCAATGTTCATGCGTGAGTTCCTCCCTCATACGTGATCGTCATATTATGTAAATGCTGCTGCTCGTCTCCGACATGCATATCATATGCGATACTGATACGGCCTTGTTCTTCGCCGAGATCAGATTGAATCGATTTTGTGCTCGTTTTCAGCTCAAGCTCACCAAATGACATTTTATATTTGGCGATTGTGGAAGCTCCAGTTACGAAACGCTGGTTCATTTTGACAGCGCCTGATCTCATGACAAGCACTTCGCCTTCGCTTACTTTTACAATCGTTTTCACTTTGCCTAAGTCGTGTTCTTCATAATAAGATAGATACACTTTATTCTGTTTCACATAGTAAAATCCGGTGGTGCGGAATTCGATCACTTCTTCGTTTCCGTCATCCTCGATCACAGATTTCACATGGATTGTTATCGGTGTCTCTTGCTTCATTCTGACACGTCCTTTTCATCTTTCCACTTTGACTTGAATAGTATAATCATTCGGTTTGTAAACTTCAACTGCTTCTATCTTACCATCATTGCTCATCAGATTTGAAGATAAACCTCAGAAAAAGCAATTCCTTTATAGAAGAGAAAATCATACCACTGATTACCTTTAGGAAATATTACATTTTTCCGAATTCTACCGTTTGTAATTCACATTTTCTTCAAAATATATGTATTGAAATGGTAATTTGATAGTTTTAATATAAAAGTACATCAAAGATCTGCTAGAAAAACAAAAAAAGGGAGGATTCAATTATGAAAAAAGCTGTCATTGTAGAAAACAAAGGTTGCGCGACATGTTCAATCGGAGCCGCTTGTTTAGTGGACGGACCTATCCCTGATTTTGAAATTGCCGGTGCAACAGGTCTATTCGGTCTCTGGGGATAAGGTTCTCCGGAAAAGGGCATAGTAAATTACTATGCCCTTTTTAACTAAAATACAAATTTTAACTAAAATCTACATCTTAGTTATACATACACAGTGATTTTTATATTTGAATCATATGTATAGGGGATGGTATTTTGTTTATAGAGCAGATGTTTCCATTTATTAATGAAAGTGTAAGAGTCCACCAGTTGCCTGAGGGCGGCGTGCTGGAAATTGACTACTTGCGTGATAACGTCTCGATCTCTGATTTTGAATACTTAGATCTCAACAAAACGGCTTACGAGCTTTGTATGCTGATGGACGGTCAAAGAACGGCTGAACAGATTTTAGAAGAGCAATGCGCAAAGTATGATGAGTCGCCGGAAGACCATAAGGACTGGTACTATGACATGCTCAGCATGCTTTTGAACAAGCAGGTCATTCAGCTTGAAAACCGGCCCCGCTTTCACAAAATCGCCACCAGTGGAAGCAATGAATTTCCGATGCCGCTGCATGCCACCTTTGAGCTGACGCACCGCTGCAATTTAAAGTGCGCCCACTGCTATTTAGAAAGCTCGCCGGAAGCGCTCGGCACCGTATCCATTGATCAATTTAAGAAAACGGCTGATATGCTGTATGATAACGGCGTTTTAACGTGTGAAATCACAGGCGGCGAAATTTTCGTCCATCCAAACGCCAATGAGATTCTTGAATATGTGTTAAAGAAATTCAAAAAAGTCGCCGTCTTAACCAACGGAACGCTGATGCGAAAAGAAAGCTTGGAAATGTTAAAAGCCTATAAGCAAAAAATCATCGTCGGCATATCACTGGATAGCGTACAGTCCGAAGTGCATGATTCATTTAGAGGGAGAAAAGGCTCTTTTGCCCAAACCTGTAAAACGATAAAATTGTTGAGTGATCATGGTATTTTTGTCAGAGTCGCCATGTCGGTTTTCGAAAAAAACATGTGGGAAATCCACGATATGGCCCAAAAGGTGCGCGATCTCGGGGCGAAAGCGTTCTCTTACAATTGGGTTGATGATTTCGGAAGAGGCAGAGATATTGTCCATCCGACGAAAGATGCCGAACAGCACCGCAAATTTATGGAGTACGAGCAAAATGTCATTGATGAATTTAAAGATTTGATCCCGATCATTCCGTATGAAAGAAAACGTGCGGCGAACTGCGGCGCCGGCTGGAAATCTATTGTGATCAGCCCGTTCGGAGAAGTACGCCCGTGCGCACTCTTCCCGAAGGAATTTTCATTGGGAAATATATTTCATGATTCATATGAAAGCATTTTTGACTCCCCTCTTGTCCATAAATTGTGGAAAGCGCAGGCGCCGCGGTTCAGCGAGCATTGCATGAAAGACAAATGCCCGTTCAGCGGCTATTGCGGAGGCTGTTACTTAAAAGGGCTGAACTCCAACAAATACCACAGAAAAAACATCTGCTCCTGGGCGAAAAATGAACAATTAGAAGATGTGGTCCAGCTTATTTAGGAGGGAAACAATTTGTCACCAGCACAAAGAAAAATGTTACTGTATATCCTTTCATTTATTTTTGTCATCGGCGCGGTCGTCTACTTCGTAAAAAGCGATTATTTGTTTACGCTGATTTCTATCGCCATCGCCATTATTTTCGGTATGCGCGCGCGGAAGGCTGACTCGCGATGAGCATTTTGGATATACACGATGTATCCGTGTGGTATGAGCAAGACAACGTCATCTTAGAAAACGTAGATTTACATTTAGAAAAAGGCGCCGTTTACGGACTGCTTGGGGTAAACGGCGCCGGAAAAACAACGCTGATCAATACGCTGACAGGGGTAAACCGCAATTTCAGCGGGTACTTTACGCTGTGCGGCATTGAAGCGGACGCCGGCATGCCGCAGAAAACATCAGATGAGCTGAAGATCCGCCGCTACTTTGCTGCCGATTATCCGCTTCTATTTACAGAAATTACGGCGAAGGACTATGTTTCTTTCGTTCATTCTTTGTATCATAAAGATTTCTCAGAGCAGCAATTTAACAGTTTGGCAGAGGAATTTCACTTTTCCCAATACACAAACCGGAGAATTTCCGAGCTGTCCCTCGGCAACAGGCAAAAGGTTGTGTTGATGACCGGGCTATTGCTCGGGGCTCCCCTGTTTATTTTGGATGAGCCGCTTGTCGGCTTGGATGTGGAGTCAATAGAAGTTTTTTATCAGAAAATGCAGGAGTATTGCAAGGCAGGCGGAACGATTTTGTTTTCTTCCCATTTGCTCGATGTGGTGCAGAGATTTTGTGATTATGCGGCCATCCTTCATCACAAACAGATCCGGAAGGTCATTCCGATTGGAGAGGAGACTGATCTTCGGCGTGAATTTTTTGAGGTGATCGGCCATGAATAACCTGTTTCCGATTCTGTCATTGCTGTTCAAACAGCTTTACGGCCGCCAAGGAAAAAAAGACGCCATTCGCATCACCGCAGGGCTTGCCGTTCTGGCCTTGTTTGAAATCGGGCTGATCCGCCAGGCAGGCATTGATGAATCAACCTTAGGAAAAACATACATCACGCTCGCGCTTCTGTTTATGAATGCGTACATGGTGTTTCTCTCTGTTACATCCCAATGGAAGGAATCTTACATGAAGCTGAGCTGTCTATTGCCGATCTCTTCCCGGAGCTTCTGGCTCGCTCAGAGTGTGGTTTTGTTTGTTGATACTTGCTTGAGAAGGACGCTCTTCTTTTTCATATTACCGCTGTTCTTATTCGGAAACGGAACGCTGTCAGGAGCACAAACCCTGTATTGGCTCGGCAGATTTTCGTTTTTTACTGTCTATTCGATTATTTTCGGCGTTTTGTTAAGCAATCTTTTCGTCAAAAAAAGGAGAACGGCACTCCTGCTGCATGCGGCGGCATTTACCTGCGTGTGCTTCAGTGCGGCTTTGATGCCTGCCGTAACGATCCCGCTATGTGCGATTCATATGCTCTGGGCTATCGTGATTGACTTCCCTTCATTTTTGCAGGCGCCTCAGCAGCAGAGCAAAATGCATTCTTTTATGCGGACATCAGAATTTTCATTTTATAAAAGAGAATGGAACCGGTTTATTTCCTCCAAAGCGATGCTCTTAAATTATATTGTGATGGGGGCATTCAGCGGCTTCTTTTCGTTTCAGATGATGAACACCGGCATTGCCGATCAGCATGTCGTCTATATCATGATTAGCGCTCTCCTGCTGATCTGCTCACCGATTGCTTTATTGTATTCTCTTGAGAAAAATGACCGGATGCTGCTGATCACGCTTCCGATTAAACGCAGAACGATGCTTTGGGCGAAATATCGCTTTTATTCCGGTTTATTGGCCGGCGGGTTTATTTTGATTGCCATGATAATGGGCTTGATCAGCGGCCGGCCGATTTCACTTTTGACTTTTTTGCAGTGTACGGAATTGCTGCTGGCAGGGGCTTATATTCGGTTAATTTCAGATGAAAAAAAGCCGTCCTTCAGCTGGCAGACGGAGCAGCAGCTCTGGAGCGGTTTCTCTAAATACCGTTCCTATGTATTTTGTATTCCTCTTTTTTTAGCTACTTTAACAGGCACTGTTATTTCCTTGGCAGTCATTCCGATTGCCGGGCTGATCATTGTCTATTTACTGCAAAAACAGGATGGTGGTTTCTTTGATACAAGCGGAAAAAGAGAACGGCTTGGAAGTTAACCTGCTGACGACTGATCAATTTTCAACCATCTCGATTGCCGCGAGCTTTCTGAAGCCGATCGAAAGCGCGGCGGAACCTGAAGAAGAAACGATCTATTTTTATGGCGCGGCTGCACACCAGAAGCAAAACATCATCGACACTTTCGGCTATGCCGCCGGCCGCCGCTTCATGTATTCAGCAAATCTCTTTTTTGACCGGCAGCTGAAAACGTACGGGACCCGCATGATTCATCCGTTATATGCTGAGGGATTTCATACAGATGCCGTTCTGAACACCTTTGTTAACATGTCCTCCTTTCCGGCTTCTCTTTCTGCCAGCGCAGCGGAAAAGGCAAAAGCTGAACTGCTGCTGAAAATGGAAAAGACATTCGCTGACCCGTTCTCCTATTCAGCAGCCCGTCTGGCGGAGGAAGCCTTTGGAAACCCGATGTACGGCACTGCCATGTTTGGCCGGAAAGACAAGCTTATGGCTGTGCATCCTAAACGTTTTCTGGATGCGTCGGAATTTATCGCTGATTTATTTTCTCAGCAGAAACAGCTGAACATATTAGGAAACATACAATCCTGTGATGTTCAGAGTCATGCCCCACAGGCGTCCGCCATGTCTGCTGTAAGAAAACCTGTGAATCAGCATATTTTCGAAACAGAGACACGCAGCACAGCAGGTCCGTCCGTTATGACACTTGGCTTTGACTGCGGGGACATGAAAGATGTCCGCGATTATTTAGCCATCCAGCTGATAGACGGATTGCTCGGCAAGTACGGCCATTCCGCTTTATTTCGGCATTTTCGCGAAAAAGATCTGGCCGTTTATCACGTGATCACCCGCTATGACATCATGAGCAATATGCTGCTTGTTTCCGTATGCACCGACCAGCTTCGTGAAAACGAGATTCCTCCAAGAGTTTTGGAAGCTGTATCGCATTTCCACGCGGATGAACCGGAATTAAAAAAGGCACAACAATTTTTAATCAATGAAATCCTGCTGCAATTTGATTCTCCTGAAGGACTCTTAGCCTATATGGGAATCCTGCGCCGTTTCTCTTGCCAAAAAGAAGACTTGCTGGACAGCATCTCAGCGGTCACGTGCCGCGATTTGCTGCAATTCATCAAAAATCTTACATATATCGGAGCTCATGTAGTAAGGGGATGAGAGATATGGAAAAGGAAGCCTTTTTTCAACAGCTGGATGAACGAACCGATATCAGATACACAGACAAGGGAATGAAAATATTCAGGTTACAATTTCCCCGCGCCCATTTAAGATTGTGCAATGTCAAAACCGGCTTTGGAAGCCGGGATATCCGTTTACAGTCAGAAACCGGCGGCCGGATGCTGCCATATGGCACAGCGCACTTTTTAGAACATCTCCTCTTTTGGCATAACGGCCGGAACCTGTATAGTGATTTTTTTGAACACGGCGCGCTGTTAAATGCGTTTACCACTTACACTGATACAAATTTCATGTTTACCTCATTGCCGGATCGGCTCAGACAAACCATTTCAATCCTGCTTGACGCTTTATGGGACCACTCGTTTGACGAACAGATCATTGCTCAGGAAAAAGCCGTGATTACAAGTGAAATCGAAACGGCGCTTCTCAACCACCAGCTTCATTACCATTATCAGCTGATCCAGATGCTGTCTCCTGCCTCACCAGCCGCAGTCTTCCCCGCAGGCAGAAAAAAAGACATTGAGGCTCTGACGATCTGTGATCTGCAGGAAGCCTATGCTGCCGCCTACCAGCCCCATCGGATGACGCTGTTTCTGATTGGCGGCCCAGAAGATGCTGAAACTCTTTTGCCTTCTCAGCTTAGGCTGGAAAAGCGCTCTGGCAGCCGCTCTGACAGAAAGATCGTCCCTGCGTGCCCTCCCCTCTCACCAAAAGAGGTAAAGGGTGATCTGGAGCGGCCGGAAGACACTTGGACCGGAATACAAATCGGGGCGCTCCCAGGAGAAAACGGACTTTTGACCTTGAAACTGTACTGGGACATTGCCTCTCGCATCCTGTTTCACATGGATTCGCCGTTTTTTCATGAGATCCGGCAAACGTACCGCTTGAATATCCAAAGCCTATCAGCGGATGTTCACTTATCAGAGGATGGCGGCTTTTTGATCCTTCACAGTAAAGGGGCGCATTCTTCCGCATACATCGATGTGGCATCTTACTATATCACGCAGCAGAAAAACCGTACCGAAGCCTGGCTTGAGTACGGCAAGGATTCTTTAGTCAACGCGATCATCTATGACAGTGATTACGCGCGTAAATGCTTTGAATGGGCGGCAGAGTGTGAACAGTACGATTGCTCGTTTCTCGGCCTTTACCGCACCATTCAGCAGATGAATTCTCATGATTTCTTGGCTCTCATTGAAGCAATGGTTTCTTCTCACAAAGCAGTCATTCATGTACCCCAGAAAGAAGTGATGAGACAATGAAAAAAAGCACTGTCTTTACTTTATTATTGCTGCTTGCGGCCATGGCGGCTTATTCCTTCGGCTGGTTTCACTCAGGTGCCGAAGCCGCGGGCCAATATGTACAGCTGATCAAAAATGACGCTGCCCGCCTTGGGCTGTTGGCTTGTGCAGCTTCCGTACTGATGCTGCCCGCCTTTTTGTATCTTCACTACGTGACGCAATCTGTCAAAAACATGACAGCAGCTTTTCAGAAACTCACACAGTCTCATCAAAGCTGCTGTGACTTTCAGCATCGCAAGCTGTGCAGCCGTTATGCCGACGATGTAAAATCGCTGCGCGACAGCTATAAGGGCATCCGCCAATCATATGTGATGGCTGCTGTATTGTATCAGGTTATCGTTTTCGGCTGCATGTTTGAAATCGTCAAGGCCGTTCCCTTCAGCTTTCACACTGCCCCTGCCGTTACAATGGGGCTTGCGGTGTTACTGTTTTTGTATTTATTGTTTTATATGCGAACGTACTTGCTGCAGCTTTTTCAGCATGGAAACCTGTTCAGAAAAGTGCTGGTGGGAGTGCTGACAGGAGCCGGGATTTGGTGGATGCTCAGTTTTACTATAAGTGAACTGCTGTTTCTGATTACCTTAGCTGCCATCCAGCAGATCGGATCTTTTGTTTATAAACGATTCTCTTACCGCAGCCCTGCTTCTCTCGATCTATAAAAACATCTACATTGCAATCGCGGACGGACCGGCGCCAATCGGAATGACCGTCACGGCTGACTCATCACTCGTGCGGTACACGGTCACTCATTGTCGCCGGGCTTTGTCGGATGTTACTGTTAGGTCATAGACATTAGGAAGAGACACGTTTGCAATGATCCTTTGTGCAGCAGTATTAACGACATATACATTGTTAATGAGAAACGGTTCACTATAAGGCTCTAGAAAATAAGCCCTAGTACTATCCAAGAAAATACAATTGTCCTCAAAGTTTCAAATAGACGGTCAAAGTCACCTCCCCTGCTCAAGGGTGACAAACTGATCTCTATTACACCCTTCGGCCCCAGTTCACCATTCATCACGTCTGTACTCCATATAACCGCAGTGACTGCTTCCGCAGGATCAACGACAACCCCCTCCGGAACTTCAATCGGCACTTGAAATAGCGCTTCACTGCTGGCATCTTCATCACAAAAACAGAAACAATTTTCCTGTAAAACAGAAAAAATTCTTTTTCATGATTTCACATCTCTTTTTAAAAATGCATAGTTGATTAAATCGCAATGTCACTCGGTGAAACGCCAAGCGATATGACAGTTTCCACAGAATAATCATCCGTGTTGTAAACAGTGATGCTTTGCTCTATAAAATTTGTTGCATACAGAAATTCGCCATTCGGGGTAAACGCAAAGTCTCTTGCCGATTGCGGAAGATTTCCTATTACGCCTGCACCACTTGGGCTGACGGAATATAGATTGTAAGTGAAACCATCAAACAAATACACCCCTGATCCGCTCTTAAACATTCGATATTCACCTTCATACTCCAGCTCTTGGGTGCTGCTGATCGTAAATGTACTTAAATCAATCACCGTCAAATAATTGAAAAAGAATTCTTGTTCTAATACATAAAGGTAACGTTCCGGCCAACCCGTTTCTAGGCCATTTACGATAAGATCCCGTTCAATAGTTCCTGTCACTTCACCTGTGTTTAAGTCCAATCTTTGCACTGAACCGAAACCAAGCAGATACGCGAACAATCCATTTGGATCAATTGCAACATCAAAGCCTTCAAAAGGAATAGACCTTTCAACAGTTAAGGTTTCAATTCCTATCACATCTATGGCACCACCGGCGACAACATAAAAAAATTCGTGTCCAGGTATAAAAGATATGGATTCCGGCGGCTGATCCAGCAAAATAGAAGCTGTAACACTCAATGTGTCTTGATTGATGACAGAAATGACACGATCATAGTAATGCAAAACAAACACAGAGGTGTTATCTGGCGTCTTTTCTACCCTTGTAGGTTGGTATGGAAGAGAAATCGTCGTCACAACAGTATGAGTGTTTGTATCAACCACAGAAACCGACTGATCATCTGGATTCGCTGTAAACGCATAAACAGGCTCCGGCTCAGGCTCCGGGGCGAGCACAATCGTTCCCGTCACCGATAAAGGACTGCCGTAAAATGGCGGGACGACAACAAGGTTCTCGATCGTAATGTCACTGACATCCGGACAATCATCCGGTTCATCAGAATAATAGACAACTTGATCGATCTCTGCATTGTGAATGACAGAAACAGCCCCCTCCCCTTGTCCATATTGGTTTCGCACAGGTGAGACACTGACAAGAAGCGTAACGGTTCCCTGCAGGCGGACTGCAAATTGAACACCGATTTCATCAGGCTCAGGCCCCGTCTCAATTAAGCAACGTTCACTGACACAAGAAAGGCTGTCTGCATTCCACGTGACGTTTGCAACAGCTTCAGCCGGATCAACGACAAACCCCTCAGGCAATTCAATCGGCGCTTGAAACATGGCTTCACGACTGGTTTCTTCCTCACAAAAACATAAACAATCTTGTGCAGCTTCTGCTTTTTCTTTAAAGGAAAGCTTGTTTTTCCTCATTTCATCACTTCCTTTTCAGACATACACTGCTCACGCAGATACAACAGAATATGGAAGGTGAATGTGTTTGCTTGTACAAACAGCCGAGGGTAAAAGCTGTTTTTGAAGAAATTCCGGCCACCATGCGGTGTAACGAAAGAAAAGATTGCGGTTTTTTTGCGCTTCTCACAAGAATGATGATGATAAAATATGACATATATAGAATAATGAAGGGAGGGATTTTCAAACGTGACAAGTGTCATATCTTCTTCTTCCGTTGGAGAAAAGATTAATGAATGGTATATGTACATACGCCGATTCAGCATACCGGATGCGGAATATTTACGAAGAGAAATCAAACAAGAGCTGGATCAAATGGAAGAAGACCAGGATCTTCATTTGTATTATTCACTGATGGAATTCCGGCACAATCTGATGCTTGAGTATCTTGAACCGTTAGAAAACATGCGGATAGAGGAACAGCCGCGACTGTCCGATTTGCTGCTTGAAATCGATAAAAAACAGGCTCGTTTAACCGGAGTCCTTGACTATTACTTTAATTTCTTCAGGGGCATGTACGAACTGGATCAGCGTGAATACTTATCTGCTATTAAATTTTTCAAAAAAGCCGAAAGCAAGCTGATTTTCGTAAAGGATCGAATAGAAAAAGCTGAATTTTTCTTTAAAATGTCTGAATCTTATTACTATATGAAACAAACGTATTTTTCTTTGGACTATGCACGGCAGGCATATGAAATATACAAAGAGCACACAGCATATAATATTAGATTGCTTCAATGCCATTCTTTGTTTGCTACCAATTTCTTAGATCTCAAGCAATATGAGGACGCCATATCACATTTCAAAAAAGCTTATACAATGGCAGAATCCGAAAAACAGCCCCAATTAATGGGAAGAACGCTGTATAACATCGGACTTTGCAAAAACAGCCAAGAACAGTATGAGTCAGCAATCACATATTTCAAAAGAGCCATATCTGTTTTTGAAGAAGCTAACATTCTTCCTTCTCTGCCTCAAGCTTATTTTTTGATTACACAAATTCATTATAAATTAGGAAAAATGGATAAAGCTCATGAATATCATAGTAAAGGAATTGCTTATTCTAAAGAGGCTGGAGATATCATTTACTTATCAGAGTTTGAATTTTTGAAATCTTTATACTTATCAGGCCCGGATGAAGAGGCAATTCAGAAATTCTTCGATTTTCTCGAAAGTAAAATGATGTATGCTGATCTTGAAGATTTTGCGCTTGATGTGGCAAAATATTATCATGGACGTGAAAATTTCCAAAAAGCTTCCGCGTATTTTCTGAAGGTGGAACAAGTAAGGCAACTTATTCAAGGAGGAGTGAGATTGTATGAAATTGAAGTCTAAACTATTACTCTCTTGCCTGGCCCTAAGTACAGTGTTTGTCGCAACGAATATTGCAAATGCACCTACACACCAAATGGAAGTTGCACAGCGAGGAATGATTTAAGATAAACCGCCTTTATCGGCGGTTTTTTTCGTCCCCTCTTTCCACCTTGAATAAGATGTTTGCAAATCATGGGAACAAAAAACATCCAGACAAAGTCTGGATGTCTCTTATTTCACAAACCCAAGCAGCATTTCACGAATGATTTTGCTGGCTGTGTTTGCCGTTTGCTCTGAGTGATCGTAAATCGGAGCTACTTCCACTAAATCTGCGCCCTTCACGTTTACTTCTGAGCGCGCGATTTCATGCACGGATGCAAGCAGTTCTTTAGACGTGATGCCGCCTGCGTCAACGGTTCCTGTACCCGGTGCGTGAGCAGGGTCTAATACGTCAATGTCGATTGTGACATATACCGGACGGCCTGCCAGCTTCGGAAGAACCTCTTTCAGCGGCTCAAGCACTTCAAACTTAGAGATGTGCATGCCGTTTTCCTTTGCCCATTCGAACTCTTCTTTCATACCGGAACGGATTCCGAATGAATACACATTTTCCGGGCCGATTAATTCCGCCGCTTTACGGATCGGCGTTGAGTGAGAAAGCGGTTCTCCCTCATAGTCGACGCGAAGATCCGTATGTGCATCAAAATGAATAATCGCCAGGTCAGGAAATTTCTTGTACATTGCTTTCATGACAGGCCATGACACGAGATGCTCCCCGCCCATACCCATCGGGAATTTTCCTTTTTCTAAAATGCTGTCTACATATTCTTCAATCATATCAAGACTTTTTTGCGGGTTGCCGAATGGCAGCGGAATGTCACCGGCGTCAAAGAAGTTCAGGTCCGCCAGATCACGGTCCAGATACGGGCTGTATTCTTCAAGGCCGATTGACACCTCGCGGATTCTTCCCGGGCCAAAGCGTGATCCCGGACGATAGCTCACCGTCCAGTCCATCGGCATGCCGTAAAGGATGGCGTCCGCCTCTTCCCACTCTGGACGGCTCGCGATAAATACTTTTCCTGAATAAGCTTCATCAAATCTCATCTATAAAACCCTCGCTTTCCTTTAAAAAAGCGCAAGATTCGCTCCTGCGCCATACATTCTTTATTTAATCAGGTCACTCACAAATTTCGGCAGAACAAACGCCGCTTTATGAATATCTTTTGTGTAATATTTCGTGTCAATATCAAAGAAACGGCTGTCTTCCACTGCAAGCGGATCATATGTTTTCGAACCGATTGTAAATGTCCACAAACCGCTTGGGTATGTCGGAATGTTCGCCGTATACAGCTTCGTAATCGGGAAGATTTCCTTCACGTCACGCTGTACATTTGTGATCAATTCCGGTGTGAACCATGGGTTGTCCGTCTGCGCGACAAAAATGCCGTCTTCTTTCAGCGCCTTCGCGATTCCGGCATAGAACCCTTTTGTAAACAGGTTTACCGCAGGTCCGACTGGTTCAGTTGAATCTACCATAATGACGTCGTATTGATTTTCAGATTTCGCAATGTGCATAAATCCGTCATCCACCTGCACGTCAACACGCGGATCGTCAAGTTTTCCCGCAATAGAAGGAAGAAACTTTTTAGAGTATTCGATAACCTTGCCGTCAATATCAACAAGTGTCGCTTTTTTCACGCTCGGGTGCTTCAGAATTTCTCTGATGACGCCGCCGTCACCGCCGCCGACTACAAGCACATGCTCCGGATTCGGGTGCGTAAACAATGGCACATGCGCCACCATTTCGTGATAAACGAATTCGTCTTTTTCAGATGTCATCACCATGCCGTCCAAAAACAGCATGTTGCCGAACTCTTCTGTTTCCACCATTTCTAAATGCTGAAACTCAGTTTGTTCTGTATGTAATGTTTTATTAACCTTCAATGTAATGCCAAAGTTTTTCGTCTGCTTCTCTGTGTACCAAAGTTCGCTCAATTGTCATCTCCCTTTCAAGGCTGTATTCATTTATTGTAAGCGTCTTTTCAGCTTTTATTCCCGGTTGAAATCGCATTTTCACCTAAGGAAAAAGTATAGAGGATGGCGGGAAAAAAGTAAAGATGCGTCCTGTCACGCGATGTTTAAAAACAATCTTTTTTTCTCATAATAGTAGAAACATAAAAAAAGGGGGAACCATTGTGGATGCAATGACAAATAAACGGCTGAGACTGACGCTCAAAACCGTTCGCGCCTTTATCTTTCTTGGGGCTTTCGCGTGCTTAGCGGCAGCTGCTGTGTTTATGACTGTCATTTTGATAGCCAAATACCAGGGCGCTCCCTCGGTTCAAGTGCCGCAATCCACGATTTTGTTTGCGAGCGACGGCTCTAAACTCGGGGAGACGAACTATGGCGAAAAACGCTATTGGGTCCCCTTAAAAGACATGAATCCGACGATTGTAAAAGCGACGGTGGCGATTGAAGACCAGAACTTCTATGATCACCATGGCTTTGATTATAAACGCATGGCCGGTGCGGCGCTGGCCGACTTAAAAGCGCTGGCCAAGGTGCAGGGCGCAAGCACCATTACCCAGCAATATGCGAGAAACCTGTATCTTGAACACGACAAAACGTGGAAACGCAAATGGAATGAGGCATTCTATACAATTCGTCTGGAACAAAACTATTCTAAAGACGAGATATTAGAAGGCTATTTAAATACGATCTACTACGGCCACGGCGCCTATGGCATTGAAGCCGCATCCCGCCTCTATTTCGGCAAGCATGCCAAAAACCTGACAGATGCGGAGGCGGCGCTTTTGGCCGGTATTCCGAAAGGCCCTTCCGGCTATTCGCCTTATGTCAATGAAACAAAGGCCAAGGATCGCCAAAAAACAATTGTGCGGATGATGGAAAAGCAGCGGATGATCAGCCGCAAAAAAGCGGACAAGCTGATCAAAGAGCCCCTTTCCTATCAGCCGTTGAATAAACACGCCATCAGCAGAAAAGCGCCTTATTTCTATGATAATGCGATGAGAGACCTGGAAAAAAAACTCGGCATGACGCGGGAGCAAATTGAAACGAGCGGGTTAAATGTGTATACAACCGTGAATAAACGGCTTCAGCGCATTGCCGAGGAAACCATTACCGAAACGGTTAACGCCGGTTCTGACATTCAAGTCGGATTTTCAGCCATTGATCCACGCACAGGAAACGTTCTCGCTCTTGTCGGCGGCAGGGATTATCAAAAAAGCCCGTTTGACCGGACGACACAGGCGAAACGCCAGCCCGCTTCGACAATCAAACCGTTACTTTATTATAAAGCGATTCAGAGCGGGTTTACGCCAGTGACACTGATGAAAAGCGAAGAAACCGAGTTTCAAATCGACGCAAAGGGAGAAACCTATTCTCCAAGCAACTATAACGGTTACTACGCAAACAAACCGATTACGCTTCTTCAGGCGCTGGCGCTGTCTGACAACATTTATGCCGTGAAAACCCATCTCTTTCTCGGAATGAACAAGCTCGTTCAGGCGGCAAAGGAATTTGGCATCACCGCGCAGCTCCAAGCGCTGCCATCCTTGGCCCTCGGCACGGAACCGGTGCGCCCGATTGAGATGGTCAACGCCTATGCCATGCTGGCAAATGGCGGAAAGAAAATCGAACCGACCTTTATCACGAGGGTGACTGATGCGGCCGGACATGTACTGTACGAAAGCCCGAATCAGCATAAACAAGTGCTGGATGAAAAAGCTGCCTTTGTAACCGCTAATATGATGACAGGCATGTTTGATACAGATTTAAACGGCTATACATCCGTGACAGGACGGACAATCGCGGATCGCCTGACAAGAACCTATGCTGGAAAATCAGGCACAACAAGCGCAGACAGCTGGATGATCGGCTTCAATCCGAAGCTGGCTGCGGGTGTATGGACGGGCTATGACAAAAACAGCACCATCGACTCAGTCGCAGAAAAAAACTATGCCAAAACCATTTGGGCGGAGTTTATGGAGGATGCGCTCAAAGGAGAACCAGAAACAGCCTTTAAACCGCCAAAAGGCGTGACCGGCGTCTACATCGATCCGGCAACAGGCTACTCCTCCGGCCCCGGCTGCGCAGCCAAGCATTACACGTATTTTGTGAAAGGCACAGAGCCAGCGAATGTGTGCTACGGCTCAGAGCCTGTCAAACAAACAAAAGACCAGCATCCAGTCAAGGAAAAGCCCGCTTCCCCGAAAAAGTGGTGGGACAAATGGCTGGGACGGAATCATTAAAAAATAACCCGGCTGCTTGAATGCCGGGTTATTTAATATGGTTCTTCCATTATCCATGGGAGCAGCGTCACGCAATCAAGCTGGAGAACGGGTTTCGGGAATCCTTCGGGGATAAAGTGGTCATCTCTCGGCACTTCAAATGATATATACCAGTTACGGTCCGGATCCCATTCTTTTTTCCCTTCTATAATACGTCCGACAATAAAATAGCTGGCCACATAAAGATGACGGTCACCCTCCGGCCCAAATTCATTAATATCCGTACAAACAGACGGCTGAAGACCAAAATCCTCAAACATTTGCGCCTTCTCACGCTGCAGTGTTTTCATTACTTCCCGGTCATTTTCACAGAGAAGACACCCGCACATATCTTCAATATCTTTCGCATACTGCCTTCTCGTTTCCTCCACGTCCGCTTCAATGACCCAATCACCAATCCTCATGGTTTGAAACACGATATTTCCCCTATCTGCTGTCAAAAAAAATGAAAAACCCCGAGTCTTGGTTCGGCTCGGGATTTTCCATGTCCTATTTCTGTATCACCAGTTTACTCAATGTTCACAGAAAATAATTCAAATTTTCTAAAAGTTCACAGAAAGTTCACAAATTAATTTTCTTCTTGAAGCAGGCCTTTTTTCAATTCATCAGAAGAGCGTTCCCACAGGCCTTGGTCATGGTTTTTCAGAAATTCGCCAAGCACTTGCTTCGAGCTGTCATCCATTTTATCAATGATAATGTTCCGTTTCATCGATTTATCCATCAGATTCACATGCTCCGGGAGCGATTTGTAGCCTCTTCTGATGCTTCTGTCGACCGTCAGTTCACAGACTGTTACTCCTGCGTAATAAGGGCCCTCTTCTCTTCTGTCAATCGTCACCCACACAAGCCAGTATGGTTTTCCGTTTGGAACATCTTCTTTATTAGGCAGAAATTTAATGCCTTTTTCAACGACGCTGCGGGCGTGCATCGCGCCGATATCAACGAACGCTTCTTTTTCCTCTACATCAACGAATACAGGTGAAATATTATCCAGGCTGAGTGCGCCTACGCCAAAGCCGCCGTGTCCGTCTGTCGGATCACTTTTGATAATATTAAACCCGATTGATTTTTTCTTTTTTTCTTCCATAAGTTCTACCTCCTACAAAAGCGGTTGAAATATCGCTGAAAACAAATGTAAAATTGAATCTCTTCCGGCGTTGAGCATTGGCCAAAGCACGTAGGATCCGAGCGGTGTCACAAACAGTACCAAAAAGACGATAAAGCCGTAGCTTTCCGCTTGCGTCATCTTGGCACGCGCCCCCGGCGGGACGAGATCTTCAATAATACGATAGCCGTCGAGCGGCGGCAGCGGCAGCAGATTAAATAAAAACAGAACGAGGTTCAGCTGTATCCAGATTGAAAAGAACTGGTCCAGTCCTGTACTGAATGCCGCAAGCAGTTCCATTCCGTAAGCATGCATCAACACTAACAAAGAGAAACCGATAAACGCAAGAATCAGGTTACTGATCGGCCCGGCAATGGATACGAGTACGCCGGCCAGACGAGGCTTCTTAAAGAAACGGCGATTGACGGGAACAGGACGAGCCCATCCAAAGCCGGCCACCAGGATCAAAATGGTTCCGAACGGATCAAGGTGTTTGATAGGATTAAGCGTCAGTCTTCCTTCTTTTTTCGCCGTATTGTCACCAAATTTATATGCGACATAGGCGTGAGCGAGTTCATGCATTGTAAACGAAACAATTAAGGTAATGACCAAATATGGCATTAGAGACAACGGGTAATATAAAAAACGGTCCAAGTGAGATGATCCCTCTTTCTAAAAATGCAAGAATTTACTTTATTCAGTATACTATAAGAAGCCTCTTTTCCTAAAGAGAGGAAACGATATAAAGGAGGATTCACACCTATGCCATACGTAACCGTCAAAATGCTTGAAGGCCGTACAGACGAGCAAAAACGCAATCTAGTTAAGAAAGTAACAGAAGCCGTGAAAGAAACGACCGGTGCCTCTGAAGAAAAAATTGTTGTCTTTATAGAAGAAATGAGAAAAGACCATTACGCGGTCGCAGGCAAACGCCTCAGCGATATGGAATAATCTGATATTAAGCCGGCGCTTCGCAAGCCGGCTTTTTCATCTCTATTTCGTCATTTTTTCAATAATAGCTAAAAACGCTGCCTTCTCTTCGGCAGTCAAACGTTCAAACATGCCGTCAATCAGCTGCTGGCGATTTTGAATCATCTGAAGAGCCGCTGCCTGCCCCGATTCAGAAAGCGTAATCCAAACGGTGCGGCGGTCATTGTTATTTCTGGATCTCTTAATAAACCCTTCCTGCTCTAAGTGATTCAGAGCGGTTGTGGTGGCAGACGGAGACAGCGTGACCTCTTTTAGAATGTCCTTTATGGTGCAGCTCCCGTGTCGATATATAATCCGCAGAATAAATCCTCTTACATTATTCACATGTTTCGGAACGGTGGCTTCATCTAATAGTTTCGTGCTTTTCAAATATTTTGTTAGTGCGTTATCCAGCAAATTTGCTTCCAGTTTGTCATGATCCATGTAGATTTCCCCATTTCGAGATGCATTCATAACATACGAACGATATGATTACTTATTATTTTACTGATACCAGATAGGGAAAGTCAAAAAAGCAAACAGCGAATTCGCAACTTTTCTCCTACATGCTTCGATTTTTCACCTGTTTGACAATATTCTCTTTAAACACCTGAAAAGGAACTTGTTCACTCTTCTGATGTCCGAATTCACGAACGTTTACCGCCTTTTCATTCACTTCCTGATCCCCTAGCACCAGCATGTACGGGATTTTCTGCATCTGTGATTCTCTGATTTTGTAGCCAAGCTTTTCATTGCGTTCATCAATATTGGCTCTTATCCCGAGCCGCTTTAGCTCAGACTGCACCTTTTCGCAGTAGTCCATATGAACGTGAGAAACCGGTATAATTTGGACCTGTACCGGCGCAAGCCAGACTGGGAAAGCTCCGCCAAAATGCTCGATCAGAATGCCGAAGAAACGGTCAATTGAGCCGAATACCGCTCTGTGAATGACGACGGGACGAACCTTTTCATTGTGCTCATTTATATATGTTAAATCAAATTTTTCCGGCATTTGAAAATCAAGCTGGATTGTGGCGCATTGGTGGCTCCGCTTCAAAGCGTCTTTAATATGAAAATCGATTTTCGCTCCGTAAAACGCTCCATCCCCTGCGTTTACTTCATAAGGAAGACCCAGATCCTCAAGGACGTGTTTCAAGGCGTTTTCAGACATTTCCCACACGCTGTCTTCACCTGATGAATCCTCCGGGCGAGTGGAAAGCTCAACCGTATACTCGAAACCGAATGTGCGGTATACCTCGTCAATCAGCCGAATGGCTTCTTTAATTTCACTCTCGATTTGATCCTCCCGAACAAAGATATGCGCGTCATCCTGGCAGAACGTCCGGACGCGGAGCATTCCGTTTAGAGCACCGCTGTATTCATGGCGGTGCACCTGGCCGAACTCCGCCATACGAATCGGCAGATCACGATAGGAGTACAGGCTGTTTTTAAAGATGAGCATATGGCCGGGACAGTTCATCGGCTTCATTGCAAATGCAGTCTGATCTACTTCCGAAAAATACATATTGTCGCGATAATGGTCCCAGTGCCCCGACTGCTCCCATAACCGCTGATTCATCATAAACGGCGTACGCACCTCGGCGTAGCCGGCATTTGTTTGCAGTTCACGCGAAAAGCGTTCCAGCTCATTGCGGACAATCTGCCCTTTTGGCAAATAAAACGGCATTCCCGGAGCTTCTTCCGAGAACATAAACAGCTCTAATTGTTTTCCCAGCTTGCGGTGATCCCGTTTCGCTGCTTCTTCCAGCACATGCAGATGCGCCTCGAGATCTTTTTTCTTTTGAAACGCAACACCGTACACCCGCTGAAGGACTTCATTTTGGCTGTCTCCTCGCCAATAAGCACCCGACACCCGTGTTAATTTGAACGCCTTGATCATTCCTGTTGAAGGAAGATGCGGCCCGCGGCACAGGTCAACAAATTCTCCCTGCTGATACAGCGTCATTTTCTCCCCGCGCGGAATGTCTTTCAAAATCTCCAGCTTAAACGGCTCGCCTTTTTCTGCAAAAAGCGCTTCAGCCTCCTCGTAAGAAACCTCTATTCGCTTGATATCCATATTTTCGTTTATAATATGCTTCATCTCTTTTTCGATGGCCTCTAAATCTCCGGAAGTCAGACTCCGATCAAGCTTCATATCATAATAAAATCCGTCTTCAATGACAGGCCCTATTCCCAAGGACGCTTGGCCGTACAGCCGTTTCACTGCCTGAGCCAGCACATGCGCTGATGTATGGCGAAGCACCTGCAAGCCTTCTGGAGAATCCAGTGTGATAATTGAAAGCTCAGCATCTTCCTCCAGCTTGAAGCTGACATCAACGAGCCGGCCATTAACCTGTCCCGCTGCTGCTTTCTTTTCCAAACTGGAGCTGATGGACGCAGCCGCCTCTTTGACTGTAGTGCCTTTCGGATATTCCTTTACCTGTCCGTCCGGAAGCTGAATACTTACATGTTTACTCATTTCAAACACTCCTTATTAATTGTTGTATATAAAAAAACACACCCGTCCCTCTGTAAGGGACGAGTGTGTGATTAACCCGTGGTTCCACCCAAGTTCCCAACGAACTTTCATGTTCATCGGCTCGGTGCTGTAACGCAGCATAAACGGCATTGGATACTGATTGTTCCCCAATGCTGCTCCAAGGCGGTAAATGATATTCCTAAGCTGGGAAGCTCGCACCTTTCCTTCCCTCTCTGAAAACCGTAACTATCATTCATGTCCTTTTCATCGCATTTCTATATGTATAAAAAAAAACACACCCGTCCCTCTATAAGGGACGAGTGTGTGTGATTAACCCGTGGTTCCACCCAAGTTCCCAACGAACTTTTATGTTCATCGGCTCGGTGCTGTAACGCAGCATAAACGGCATTGGATACTGACTGTTCCCCAACACTGCTCCAAGGCGGTAAATGATATTCCTAAGCTGGGAAGCTCGCACCTTTTCTCCCCTCTCTGAAAACCGTAAACATCATTCATGTCCTTTTCATCGCATTTATTGACTCATATAAAAAAACACATCCATCCCTCGCAAGGGACGAATGTGTTAAAATTCGTGGTTCCACCCAAATTCCCAACAAACATACATGTTCGTCGGCTCGGTGCTGTAACGCAGCATGACGGTATCAGATACTTAATTTCCCCGATACGGCTCAAAGGCGGTAAGCTGCTTTCTCTGCGTTAGGAAGGTTTCAGCTGATCCTTCCCTCTCTGGAAACCGTAAAAAGCATCTCGTGTCCTTATCAGTGCCTGTTTGAATAATTTCATATATCTTACTATATATTCCTTGAAAAGACAATGGACGATTTTAAGATGATGCAGAAGCGGACGTTTCTTTATGAAAAGTCAGAAACCGCCACACAAGGAATGCGGCAAGACTGTATGCCGCGCCCATCATCAAAAACGTAAACCCAGCTCCGGTGTACCAAGTGGCGGACAGATGAATGACCACTCCGGAAACCGCTACGCCAACCAATGCCCCGATTTGCCGGTTGGCATTTAAAGCTGCTCCTGCGATATTGGCATGCTCCTGTCCCGCTGTCTTCATAATCACAGCCGTCATGGCAGGAACCGTAATGCCGACACCAAGATTCATGGCAGATGTCAGAACCGCAAGCTGCCAGTAAGGCAAATCCGGAGAAACCATGACAAATAACAGCAATGCCATGATGCAGCTGACAGCCATTGAAACAAACATAAGAAGCCCCGCTTCAAAACGGTTCGCCAGCCGGGCAAACAGCAGATTTCCGACCACAAAGACAGCCATCATCGGCAATTGTTCGACTCCCGCTAAAAAGGAACTTGCGCCTCTTGCTTCCTGCAAAAATAGACTCAGCATAAACATACCGCCGAAAAGAGCAAAATTCAGCAAAAACCCAACGAACTGCGCTGCCGAGAAACGTCCATTTTTATATAATGATGCAGGAAGAATAGATGTTGCCGAAAAAATTTCTCTCAGAAGAAAAAGCACAAATGCCAAAACCGCCGCCGCGAAAGCACCGAGAATGGAGGGCGAACTCCAGCCTATTGAAGCGCCCTGTATCAGCGCAAATGAAAGAAATCCGAGAGCCGCCATTCCAAGCAGATGCCCTGTGATATTCACCCGGCTGCCTTTTCCCGGGAAACTGCTGAGCGTTCGATAGGCGCAAATAAGCGCCGCAACCCCTAACGGCACATTGATCAGAAAAATACTCTGCCACCCTGCCGCATTCACCAGAACACCCCCGATAAAAGGCCCCAGTCCGGAGGCGGCGGAGACGAGAGCGGCCCACAAGCCAAACATTTTGGCCCGAACCCGTTCATCGGGGTAAGAGGCAGCCAAAAGGCTGAGTGAACTCGGCATAAACAAAGCCGCGCCAAGACCCTGCAACAGCCGACCTGCGATCAGCATTTGGCCATTTGCTGATACAGCGCATAGACATGAGGCAAGAACAAAAACGGCCAAACCCAGCATATAAATGGTCTTTGAGCCGTAACGGTCAGCCAGCGCACCGCCGGCCAGCAGAAGCGAAGCAAATGTAAGCATGTACCCGTCTACAACCCACGTCACACCTGAAATTGAAAGAGAAAGAACGTTTTTCATATCAGCAATTGCAACATTCACCACGGTCACATCAAGCGTAGCCATGAGAAAACCGAGAGCGAGCACGATTAACACTGAGATGCTTGTTGATCCTGATTGATGTAAAGGCCCGCTGTTTTTCATTGCCATTGCCCTTTCAGCTGATGATGTATCCAATCATCGATTTTTTCGAGGTCATAAAGTTTACCGATTCTGTTCATGACACCCTGCAAGGTTTCTTCCTTCATGAGCGAAGCCCATTTATCCTCAATGTCCCCCATTACCGTCTCCAGCACACAGGGATTTCCGCTCTCAAATACAGATGGCAATAGGCCTTTTCCTTGATACATGGAACCTCTTCCTTCAACAGCTTGATAGACATCATAGAGGGTAATATCCGTCAAAGGCTTCGTCATCGTAAAGCCTCCCTTCGTACCTGGTATAGACTCTGCCAAACCAGCCTGCACCAAAGTTCTCATCAGCTTTTTCAGATATGACGGAGACATGTGCAAGCGCTGGCTGATCGCCTCTGATGTTAAAGAAGCCTGCACGGGCAGCCGTGACAGTAACAGCAGTACAGAAACTCCCTGCTCCATTCCCGATTTCATTTTCATTATGTTCACTCCCGATTCATTATGGATAACTATTATCCACAATAGGTCCATTAGCAGGTTTTGTCAATAAAAAAAGCAAAAGAAACGATTCATTTCTTTTGCTTGGGTATGGTTAACAAATCTGCTTCAGCTCTTCTATGTATTGAAGCGCTTCGTCATATTCTTCATTGGTATACTTTTGCTTGCTTTTGATTGTAAATACTTTCTCTTTCTTTTCCTCAGCCTCAAGCCCGTCAAAGTAAAGAATCGTGGAGACCAGCTCTAAAAACCGTGATGAACGGTTGTTTACACTGTCAATATAGTGCTTGATATCAGGCATATCAAGATCGGCGTGGTCTAAAAACGCGGAGCCCGTCTCTGTCAGCGAATAACGGTATTGAAAGTAGCCGCCCTTTTTTTCCTTTACCTCATGCAGGAATCCAAGGTTGCACAGCTCTTCAATTTGGAGCGTCAGTTCCTCCGAATACGGCCCGTAAAAGTGAAAATCATATTTCTCATAGAAAGGAAACTGCATTTTCTTCGCAATATAAATCATTTTTTGCAGCTTCTTTCGCCCGATGATTTCTCCAGAATCCGAGAACACCTTCATCAGTTTTGCATGTTCTTTCAACAAATTCCCGACATCTCCTTTTTCCTTCTTTACCAATTTCTATGTCAGTCCCAGCAGCTGCCGGATTTTCATTTTCGCTTCCGGGTGTTCAGAGCCGTCACAAATCAGATCCTTCGGATAGTACAGCTTGTGGTCCGTCCGCCGCTTACCGGAGATGGATTCCACAATGGCCGACTGTCTGGACAGCTCTTTAATTTGACCGTTTTGCGTCAAGAGATGGATCGGCAAACGCTCCTCTTCCTCTCCTGGACGGTAAAAATCGTATGGCAGATCTGAAGAAGAATCCACGACCAAATAATAGCTCGGATCAATTCCAGCCTCTTTGCATAATGAGGTCAGCTCAAAATAGGCCGACATCTCTTCATTCGGATTAAATTCAACGTATTGGAACAGCTGGCGGTTAATGAATCTGCGGCACAAATCGGATAAAATCGGGTCTTCTTCATCCTCCCAGGCCTGGAAATAATACAAAATAATAGATTCATCCAGCCTCAAATAATCCTCCAGCGTCAGTTTCCCTTCAAAAATAGAATAGAAATGAACCGGAGCATGAGTGAACACATAACCTTCATCATGGAGCTGCTTCGCTCTGTGGAGAATCTTCGTTAAAATAACCTCCGCACTTCTCGTCACAGGGTGGAAATAGACCTGCCAGTACATTTGGTAGCGGCTCATAATATAGTCTTCTACAGCGTGCATTCCGCTTTGTTTAATGACGATTTGATCCTCACGCGGGCGCATCACCCGGAGAATCCGCTCCATGTCAAAATGGCCGTAGCTGACGCCCGTATAGTAAGCGTCGCGCTGCAGATAATCCATGCGGTCCGCGTCAATCTGACTCGAAATCAGGCTGACCACTTGTTTGTTTTTATATGTTTTGGCAATGACTTCAGCAACATCCTGCGGGAAACGCGGGCTCACCTTTCTGAGCACCTGATTAACCTCTGTGTCTCCCAAAATGATATCTCTTGTAAAATCTTCGTGGTCAAGATGAAAGACTTTTTCAAATGAATGCGAGAACGGCCCGTGCCCGAGATCATGAAGCAGCGCCGCGGACAAACAGAGTTCGCGCTCACTGTCATCCCATTCAGGACGGCCTTTAAAGACATCATCAACCATTCTCCTGACAATTTCGTAGACACCGAGAGAATGGTTGAACCGGCTGTGCTCAGCGCCATGAAACGTCAAATACGTCGTGCCGAGCTGCTTGATTCTGCGGAGACGCTGAAATTCGCGGGTTCCGATCAGATCCCATATCAGCTTGTCCCGTACATGAACATAGCGGTGCACCGGATCTTTAAACACTTTTTCTTCTGATAATTTTCCATTTGGATACGCCATCGTCATTCCCTCTTTTTTTTAGCCGTGTTTCTATTATATCGACTCTATTCTTTGAAAACATCCTTGAATTTGTCCGGCGATTTGTTCCATCTTTCCGAAAATCACATGATGTGAAGCAAAAAAGCCTGACCAGAGGGCCGAGGCTATGAAAAAATATATTTTTACTTTTTTAATTTCTTTTTCACTTTGTCAATCAGCTCATCCTCTGTCGGAGCTGACAGCGGGCGATTGTTTACAAAAGCAAATGATTTTTTCCGTCCGGGCCCGCAATAAGATTGGCACCCTACCTCAACCTTTGCGTCCGGGTCTACTTCTTTTAAACGCGGCAGCAATGTTTTGATATTAGTGGCTTGGCAATCATCACACACTCGAAATTCATTAGCCATGACGTACGCTTCCCTTCATTTCTATGTTCATCTATGTTTTAAACCTAAAATCGCTTTGTCGAAAAAATCACATCACTCCTCATTGTACAAGGATTCGACGGTTCCTGCAAGCCGCTTCAGCCTCCGTATCTCCTATTCTTCCAGCCAATTTGTATAAATATTTTCCAATCTGGACATTCTAATATCATGAAAAGAAAAATGGGAGTTGAGATAAATGACAAAACAGCGCCAGGACGCTTGGTCAGAAGAAAATGATTTGCTTTTAGCCGAAACTGTGCTTCGGCATGTAAGAGAAGGCAGCACTCAGCTGAATGCCTTTGAAGAGGTCGGCGATAAATTAAATCGGACGTCCGCAGCCTGCGGATTCAGATGGAACGCGGTGGTGCGCCATCAATATGAAAAAGCGCTTCAGCTTGCAAAAAAACAGCGGAAACAGCGCATGAGAGCCCTCGGAAACGGGCAGCCTGCGAAGAAAAGACTGTTATATCAGCCTCCTGCGGTTGATCCCGAAACAATTCAAGAAACTGCAGTACAGGAGGAGCAGGTGAAACCTGAAACCCCGACTGCCGAAAATGAGAAGCAGGCTTTGATGTCAGGCGAGCACATGCCTTTTGTGGATGACAGCTTTAAGGAAGAGTTAGCTAGTCTATCACACTTATTGTCTCCTCAAACGTCTGCGCCTGAGATGACGATGAATGATGTCATCAGATTCCTGCAGAATTACGAAGGCAACCATGAGCAATCCTCAGCTTTAAAAATGGAAAATGAGCGTTTAAAGAAAGAAAATCAAGAATTACAAAGCAAAACAGAACAGCTGGAAGCAGAGGTTCAAAAACTTGAAAAAGATCAAAAAACGATCCAGGAAGATTATGAAACCTTGGTAAAAATCATGAATAGAGCCAGAAAACTAGTTTTATTTGAAGATGATGAACATGCCTCTCCGTCCTTCAAAATGGACCGGAACGGAAATTTAGAAAAAATGGCGGAATAGCTTTTAAAAACCCCAAAACGATGTCATGTTTTGGGGGTTTGCCATTAAAAAATCCCCTTTTCCTTTTAGAAAAGAGGATTTTCTGTTTTTGCGGCGGCTCCGTTAGTCTTGTAAAATGAGCCCAAGCTTATGCTAATCTATTAAGACACATGAGCCGCTTCAGCTGGCTTTTGCTTGCGAGGCGCCCCTGAAATGACCAGAAGCCCTAACAGCATCAGCACGATGCCGAGCCATGAGGAAAGAGAAAGCATTTCACCTATGAAAAACACACCCAGCAGTGAGGCGGTCAGCGGCTCAGCCAGGGACAGTGTAACCGCTGCCGAAGCCGGAACTCCGGTGAGCCCTTTTGCAAACAAAAAGTAGGCCGCGCATGTCGCAATTAACCCGATGTAAAGGCTCGTTCCCCATCCTTTTGGGGTCAGCATCCAAGAGAGATCCGACTGCCACAATAGCGGCATCAGCAATATGGCGCTGAGCATAAAGACAACAGCTGAGGTAGCTCTCGGCGGCTGTGTTTTCATCATTGATTTACTGATCAAGGTATAACCCGCAAAAGATGCACCTGCTCCAATCGCCATGAGAACC
This sequence comes from Bacillus sp. 2CMS4F, assembly GCF_023161785.1. NCBI lineage: Bacteria > Bacillati > Bacillota > Bacilli > Caryophanales > Bacillaceae > Bacillus > Bacillus sp. 2CMS4F. The sequence goes on along the minus strand of NZ_JALNTO010000006.1, from coordinate 87,751 downwards.
CCTGACACATCAATCCGAACATTGGAGCCGTCTGAAAACAGGAGCCAGCATCCCGCCAAAGCCAATACAGTTGCAATCCACCAGGAATTTCGCGGACGTTTTTTCAAAACGGCCCATTCTAAGCTCCCGGCAATAATAGGCGCACTGCCGATGGCAATCACTGTCCCAACTGCAATCCCTGTTTCTTTTACGGCAGTGAAAAAAAGCGGCTGATAACAGGCCATACAAATCGCTGCTAAAAACACGGGAGGCCATGACCAATTTTTCACGTGAAGCTCTCGGCTGATCCAGACCACAAGAAGCATTGCGCTGCCGCCTACCAATAATCTGACCGCTCCGAATGCCAGCGGGGTGGCGCTTTCTGGAGCCAGCGCCTGAACAGTGCCGGTTGTTCCCCAGAAAAAAGCCGCGATCAGCACAAACAGGCTGTAAACATTCCCTTTCATTTGCCTCTCCCCTTTGTATGCAGATGCTGCTGTTATTTTATCGCTTTTTTTGCTGCAATTGTTTTCTGTTTATAAGAAAGATTTATCTGAAAACAAGATGATAGGCGAAAAAAAAGCATGCCAGCCGTATCGGCTGACATGCAAACGGCGTTCATCCAAACACCTTTTCATTCCGTTCTGTCATCCGGACAAGATTTTTCTCAAATTCCAATTCCTCGTCAATGGACAGTCCGGCTGAGTAGAGGTGGGTGCTTAACGCTTTTAATTCCGTAAGCAAAGCAAGCATTAAATCCTGTACGGAGATATCGGTATGCAGAAGCTCACTTAACGATGCCATGGTTTCCGGACGTATATCCGGGTAGACGCCTTTTTTGTCGTTTTGTTTATCCTTCAGGGCGGCTTGATAGAATCGTCTGATCAGATCTGCCCTCTCGCTGCCGCTTTTATCTGCACAGAGATAAATTTGAACGGCTGCACCGCCGCGAAGACGTCTTTGAGAAATGCCGGCGAACTTTTTGCCGTCAATGCTGAGATCATAGCTGCCTGGACAATAGGAGCCCTCAATTTCATAGGCTTCAATCTTTGCCCCGTACGGCTTGAGCATCCGTTTCATCAGTTCCACCATTGCTTCGTATCCTCTGTCTATATCGATGCCCTTCTTTTGGTCCTCGAATATGAGAGAAATATTTAAAACGCCTTCATCCAAAACAACAGCCAGACCGCCGGAATTGCGGACGATGACGCGGTATCCCTCATTTTCCAGCAGGGCAATGCCGTCCTGCAAAAACGGGAGCCGCGTATCCTGGATACCGAGGACAATCGTGTCGTGGTGCACCCAAGAGCGTGCTGTCGCCGGCGACACGCCTTTTCCTACAGAGGCGCACAGCGTATCGTCCATAGCGAAGGAATGCTTCGCGTCAAATAAAGGGCCGAGACTGGATTGGTCAATGACTCTCCATGTCGGCTGCATCAGTAAATCAATCGGTTGGTTTGCCATCTATGTAAAACCCTTTCATGTTAGGCTTATGAACGAAAACTATTATATCATTTCAGCCGTGATGATTGAAAATTGCTTTTCAGCATCGTAATGAAAATTTCTTTATTTTTTGTATTCTCCATGAGAGGAGAATGAATATAAGACAGCTTGCGCTTTAATGAGAAATCTTTAATGTAGAGAATTGAAATGTCACGGTGGATCAAATCCTTATGCAGCACGCTTCTTGATAAGACCGATAAACCCATACCGCTGATCACCGCTTCTTTTACACCTTGATTGCTGCTGATGGTGAACATCGACTTCGGCCGCAGTCCGTTCGAGCTGAGCACATGATCGAGATATTCCCTTGTGCCGGAGCCTTTTTCCCTTGTCACCCACGCTTCATTTTGCAAATCGCTGATTGAAATGTCTCTTTTTCCGGCAAGCGGATGCTGGTTCGGCGCTGCGATGCACATTTCATCCTCCATGAACGGTTCAATTTCCAGTTCATTCTCGTCCGTATGTCCTTCAATCAGCCCGATATCAGCCTGAAGCATTCGGACACGTTCGCTTACCTCCTTTGTATTGCCAATCATGACGTCCAGATTCAGCTCAGGATACAGCTTTTGCAGCTGGGCAAGAAGCGGCGGAAGAATATACTCTCCGATTGTAAAACTGGCGGCTATTTTCAATTCACCTTTTACATAATGATGGTGCGCGTAAATTTCAGCCTTGGCCTGCTCGTAGAGAAATACCATTTGCTTTGCCCTTTGATACAAAATGTCCCCTGTCGGTGTTGTCGTAAAATGCTTCGGCGACCGATTCAGCAGAGCCGTTTGAAATTCTTTTTCAAGATTTTTAATATGCAGACTGACGCTGGGCTGGGAAATCATCAGCTTTTCTGCTGCTTTTGTGAAATTTTTTTCTTCCACCACTGCGATAAAGGTTTTCAGCACGTCGTAATACAAAGGTCCCACCCCTGTCATGAATAAGATTTATAATGATGATCAGTTTTCTTTATTTTACTCATATCATCTGTTCTGGTAAAGAAGGCGCAAAAAAAGCAGCCCTCTGCGAGAGAGCTGCCATCGCTTTTCTTACAGTGCTTGTGCCGCTGTAATTAGTGCAAGATTGTAAACATCTTCAGCGTTACAACCTCTTGAAAGATCGTTAACAGGCATATTTAAGCCTTGCAGGATTGGTCCTACAGCTTCAAAGTTGCCTAAACGCTGAGCAATTTTGTAGCCGATGTTTCCTGCTTCCAAGCTTGGGAATACGAATACGTTCGCGTCTCCTTTGATCTCGGAATCCGGCGCTTTTTTCTCAGCTACAGATGGAACGAATGCAGCGTCAAATTGGAATTCGCCGTCAAGCGTTAATTCAGGCGCTTTTTCTTTCGCGATTTTCACAGCATCCGCTACTTTTTCTGTTTCATCAGATTTTGCTGAGCCTTTTGTAGAGAAGCTGAGCATTGCTACGCGAGGATCAATGTCGAACATTTTTGCCGTATTGGCGCTTTCGATCGCGATTTCTGCAAGATCTTGGCTGTCTGGTGCAATGTTGATCGCGCAATCTGCGAATACGTACTGCTCATCGCCGCGTGCCATGATGAAGACGCCTGAAGTCTTTTTCACGCCTTCTTTTGTTTTGATGATTTGAAGAGCCGGACGGACAGTGTCAGCGGTTGAATGAGCCGCTCCGCTCACAAGACCCGCTGCAAGGCCTTTGTACACAAGCATTGTGCCGAAGTAGTTCTCGTCTAAGAGCGCTTTTCGAGCCTGTTCTTCTGTTGCTTTGCCTTTGCGGCGTTCCACGAATGCCTGTACAAGATCTTCCATGCCTTCATATGTATGAGGATCATAAATATCAACGCCGTCAAGCGTCACATTCAGTTCTTTTGCTTTTGCTTGGATCTCATTTTCATTGCCGATCACAATCGGATTCAGCACTTTATTGTCTGCAAGCTTGCTGACCGCAACTAAAATACGTTCGTCCAAGCCTTCAGGAAATACAATTTTAACGCCTTTTCCAGCTACTTTTTCTTGCACTGTTGAAAATAAATCTGCCACAATAAACCCTCCTCAAAAAGTTACAAAAACGCTTTCTTTTACTAGCATACTCTTCTTCCAGTCAAATTCAAACAGCCAACTTTTATTATAGCGCTTTCATCAAAAAATCTTATTTTTCTAACTAATTTAAGCAACTGATTCTTTCCTTATATGTTCTCTAATTTTTGAGGAGATATACGAATCGGATGTTCAAGGTTTCTCCACAGTAGAATCGGATAAACTATGATATAGTGAAGGCATTAACGAAAAGATAATAGGAGTGAAGATAAATGAGTGAACAGCAAATGACAAATGAAGCGGCAAAAACGCTGGACGGCTGGTATGCGCTTCATGATTTCCGCACAATGGACTGGACTTCCTGGAAGCTGCTGTCCAGTGACGAGCGCCAGTCTATCATTCATGAATTTACAGGATTGCTTGAAAAATGGGGAGTCGCCCAAAAAGAAGGGAAAGGCTCGCAAACCCTTTACAGCATCGTTGGCCAAAAAGCTGATTTTATGCTGATGATTCTTCGCCCTACTATGGAAGAATTAAATGAAATTGAGCTCGAATTCAACAAATCAAGACTTGCTGAGTTCACCATTCCGGCTTACTCCTACGTGTCAGTTGTTGAACTGAGCAACTATTTGGCGAGCGGCGACGGCGACCCGTATGAAAATCCGCATGTACGTGCGCGTCTTTACCCTGAACTGCCGGAATCAAAATATGTATGCTTCTATCCAATGGATAAAAGAAGATCCGGCAATGACAACTGGTACATGCTTTCTATGGAAGAACGAAGAAACTTGATGAGAAGCCACGGCTTAATCGGACGCAGCTATGCTGGCAAAGTGAAACAGATCATCACAGGTTCAGTCGGCTTTGACGATTACGAATGGGGCGTTACGCTGTTCAGTGATGATGTGCTTCAATTCAAAAAGCTTGTATATGAAATGCGTTTTGACGAAGTCAGCGCGCGCTACGGCGAATTTGGCTCGTTCTTTGTGGGCAACCGCCTTTCGCTTGATACACTTCCTCAATTCCTATATGTATAATTTCTCCTCCCGCCGCAGCTGGCGGGAGTTTTTCGATTCCTATTTGTCAGAATTTAAATAAAATTTGCTATTTTCTCTGTTTTTTTTTACGATGTAGATAATAATCCAATTTTTTCAAAGGGGTGCAGTTATTTGTCAAAACGAACCGCATTTATTATGGGAGCCAGTCAAGGGATCGGAAAAGCAATTGCTCTGAAATTAGCAGACCAGCATTTTACCGTCGTCATCAATTCGCGAGTCTTGGACAATATTGAACCTGTCAAAGAAGATATTTTGGCCAAGCATCCTGAAGCGAGTGTCATTGTCCTTGCGGGTGATATGTCTGACCAGCAAACGAGAGAGGAGATTTTTAAAGAAATTGAATCTCAATGCGGACGGCTTGATGTTCTGATTAATAATATCCCGGGCGGCGCGCCTGACACATTTGATAACTGTAATATAGAGGATATGACGGCCACGTTTACACAGAAAACTGTTGCCTATATTGACGCTATCAAGCGTGCCGCCTCTCTGATGAAACAAAACGAGTTTGGCAGAATCATCAACATTGTCGGAAATCTGTGGAAAGAACCCGGCGCCAATATGTTTACAAACAGCATGATGAATGCCGCTTTAATTAACGCCAGTAAAAATATTTCCATCCAGCTTGCTCCTCACAACATTACTGTCAACTGCCTGAATCCTGGTTTTATCGCTACAGACCGTTACCATCAATTTGTGAAGAATGTGATGGAAAAGAACAGCATATCCAAACAAGAAGCCGTAGCACAGATTGCTTCTGGCATCCCGATGAAACGGGTCGGATCAGCCGAAGAAACCGCAGCGCTCGCCGCGTTTCTCGCTTCCGAGGAAGCCTCCTATATCACCGGTCAGCAAATTTCCGCTGACGGCGGCAGCATGAAAAGCATATAAAAAAATCCCGCTTTTTAGCGGGATACTTCTTCTAATGAGGCAAACGGCAGGTTCAGCTTTTGAATCCTCATGACAAATTCCCGCAGATCCTCCTGCTTCGATACCATTGATATTCTGACATGACGTTTTCCGTTGCTGCCGAAAATCTCGCCCGGCGTTACGACAACATGGGCCTGCTCCAGCAGGTAGTCAGAGAATTGGTGAGAAGACTCAAACATTTTTGGAATTTCAGCCCATACATAAAATGTTCCTTTTGGTTTTTCTATCTTCCAGCCCAGTTCTTTTTCACAAAGCTCCGTAAAAAAGTCAATCCGTTCCGCATAGATGCGTTTCAAGCGATCTGTTTGTTCCGGATCTCCTGACAGCGCCGCACTGGCCGCCTGCTGCAGTCCGCCGAACATGCCGACAAAGACGTGATCCTGAAATTCATTGACCGCTTGAATGATCTTTTCATTCCCGACGGCAAACGCCATTCTCCAGCCGGCCATGTTAAATGTTTTTGAAAACGAATAAAGCTCCGCGCCCACAGTTTTTGAGTCCTCCGCCTGCAGGAAGCTGGCCGGTTTTTTATCAAACTCAAATGCGCCGTACGCAAAGTCATGGATCAAATGAATCTGATGTTCTTTTGCAAATGCGGCCGCTTTTGCATAAAAAGCCGCATCCGCCACAGCTCCCGTCGGGTTATTCGGATAGTTCAAAAACATCAGTTTCGCTTTTTGTAACACAGCGGGATCTATTTTCTCAAAGTCAGGCAGATAGCCGTTTTCTGCGTGCAGCGGCATTTCGTGCAGCTCTGCTCTTGCCATTGTAATACCCGAAAGATATTCAGGATAGCCCGGGTTCGGGACCAAAGCGATATCCCCCGGATTGAGCAGGCATTGTGTCAAAACATACAAGCCTGCTTTTCCCCCGCCAAAGAGCGCCACTTCTGTTTCAGGATTGATTGTCACTCCGTATTCTCTTTTATAGAAAGCGGCAATCGCTTCCTTCAGAAAGGGGTAGCCTCTGAATGGCCCATACCCGTGGAAAGAAGGGTTCACAGCCGCCTCCTGCAATGCCTGCACGATATGCGGCGGAGTAGGAAGGTCAGGGTTCCCCTGTCCAAGATTAATGACTTGCGCCCCCGTTTTTTCCATTTCTTTTACCTTTTGAAAAACGAGAGAAAATTCTTGCCTTGGAAGTGTCTTGATGACGTCGGACGGTGTTATTTCCATCTGAAAGACTCCTTATAAGTGAATTTGCTCAGTTTTTTTATCCCGTTCCAAAAAAGATTTGTTCACCAGCTTCGTATGCAAAAACAAACCGCTTACCATGATAACAATCAGCCCCATGATGACAGGAGCCTCTAACACGTTGATAAGCATGGAACCAATCGAAATGCACAAACCAATGGACGCTTCAGCCACCGAAAAAATACGCCCTTGAATCTGGTTCGCCGCGTTTTCCTGAACTTTAACCTTTGCAAGCACTTCCCCATATTCCATGGCGATGAAAAAGAGAATGGCAGCAATGACAGATACAGCAAAAATGGGCGTGAATAAAAACAGCGCCAGCGAGACGATTGATAAAATGGTAAAGTACATCAAGCCTTTATTGTTGTTAAAGCCCCACTTGCTGACAAGCGCCGCTCCGATGAAACCGCCGAAGCCGATGCAGAAGGTAAGGATAAAGTTGCCGATCTCCCCGTCACCCAAAAAGCGGCTGACAATCGGAAAATAGCTGTACACGATCCCCCAAAGCATTGCCATCGTAATCATCGTAAACATGGCGTTTAACACGAATGAATTGGTTTTGATTTCCTTCAGCCCTTCTTTAAAAGACTGAAAGGCTTCTTTTATATTTTCAGACTGAATCGGGACAAATTGCAGCTTAATTCGCCTGATAAAAAACGCTGAAACCAGGTATGTCACACCGTTAAAGGCAACAGCCATCTCTACAGACCCGGCTAACAGGAATAACCCCCCGGCGGCCGCCCCGACAATGATAGAAATGGTCGTGGCTTTAGCGAATAAGGTATTGATATTTTTAATATCTGATTCCAGAGAAGACATGACCGCGAGACGCGCCGGATTAAAAAATACGCCGCTCCCATAAGAGACAAACAGCAGGGCCAGAAAAATCAGCGGATACTCGCCTTTTGGGAGAAAGGTGAGCCCCAAAAAGATGATGCCCCTGATGACATCCGTCCACAGCATAATTTTAATTCTGTCCAATCGGTCAACGAGCACTCCTAAAAACGGCTGAAACACCATCGGAATGCTTCTGACCGCGATGACTCCCGACGTCACCCAATAATCGTGATAATATGTAGACAAAATGAGCAGGGCCGGGAGAACACAATAGTCTCCCATAAACGAAAGCGCCTGCCCGTAAAGCAAGTATTTAGAATTTGGCTTTAACTGTTTCATACCGGCAGCACATACTTCGCAGTCAGCTTTGCATGCTGCTGGATGTGTTTAATTGAATCGGCTACATCCTGTGAATTGCTGCCTTTCAGTTCAAATGCGGCAATGGAATTGAAGGCTTCAAACAGGCGCAAATCAACAGACGTACCTGGTGCCGCAGCCGAGAAAGAAACAAGTTCCGTATCTCCCTTCAGCAGCCCGTCCGGAATGTTGATGGATTCAACGATCATATCCTCCGCCGCTTCAGGAAGCTGCCCGTTTTGTTTGAAATGCTCCGGGTACAAATGACAGTCGGCGATATAGCAAGGTTCTTGCTCCAGCAATCCATCCGGAAGATCGGCGTCTTTTCCGAAACAGAGAACATCCAGCAATAATTGCGCCATGTCGACGCCGAAGACCTTTTTAATATTCGGAATCATATTCCATCCGGCGAACCTGGCCGCAGACTCTATTAAACCGGCTTCTCTATTTTTCATTAACTTGATTTCTGTATGTGTCGCGCAGTTTTCCAGCCCAAGCCCTTCATTTGCTTTTTTGGCCGCTTCAATAATGATCTTTTTCGCTTCATCATCCAAGATGGACGGCGTGATATGCGATGTTTCCGTAAATCCGATTTGCGGTGTTTTGTCATGAATCGCGACTGGAAAATATTCTCCGTCCGCCATGATCCCTTCTATGCTGATATAGTCGGAGTATCCCTCGGTTTGATACCAGTCCGGGTATTCTCCCTGTAAAAATTCCTCCGCAATAAACGGGGCTTCAAACGTAACCGCCTTCGGCACATTAATGGATTTCAGGTAGTCATTGACTCTGTTAAACTCGGCTTCTGCTGTTTTGGTGTCCGTAATCAGCGTCACGCCGATTGAACTCGCCAAATATGTCGGTTTTAAGATGAGCGGCGTGCCGATCTCTTTCAGCGCGGCGCGGAAATCTTCAAGGGTTGTGACCCGTTTGTTTTTGATTGTTTTGACCCCGGCTTTATTAAACGCTGCCCTCATTTTATTTTTATCTCTGGCATTTTCGGCAGCTTGTACACCCGCTCCTCTTAAACCGAGACGTTTACAGGCTTTCGCCATCGGAGCGATGAATAATTCATTGTTTGTTGTGATGGCTTCCGCTCCAAACATTTCGGCAACCTTGACGATTTGCTCGACTACCTCTTCTTCGGGTTTGTCATGATCCTCATGCGCCCAGTAAATGGAATCGGGATGCTCGAAATCTGTGATACTCTGAAAATAATCTTTATCCTTTATGACCGCGACCGAGTATTTTTCAATAAGTGCCGCATGGGAAGCTGTAATGGCAAATGGTCTCGGAATAAAGCTGACCAGGTTATATTTTTCAGCAGCGCTTTGATAAAACATATGCGGCGGGCAGCCTCCAAGATCAGCGATAACCAAAACTGTTTTTCTCTCCATATGTAAAACACTCCTTCTCTCTCTATTGTGCGGTATATCCTCCGTCTGCGGTGATGGCGCTTCCGGTCATGTAGCTAGATAAATCAGAGGCTAAAAACAGCATAACGTTTGCTATTTCTTCAGGATTTCCAAGTTTTAGCATCGGATTCACCTTCGCCTTTTCTTTCTTGATTTCTTCAAGTGTGCCTTCGTTATTTTCCATAAAGGATTTCTCATTTAATGGCGTATCAATAATCCCCGGACATACACAATTAACGCGGATTTGATGTTTGGCGTAATCAACAGCCATTGACCTTGTCAGCTGCAACACGCCCCCTTTGCTGGCGTTATATGCCGGGATATCAGGCCATGCCACGACTCCGCCGACAGAGCACGTATTAATGATATTGCCCTTGCCGGCAGCCAGCATATGCTTGAGTGCGTGCTTGCTCATTAAAAACATGCCCGTCAGATTGACTTGGAGCACCTTATTCCAATCGCTCAGCTCCATCTCATGAATAGGCGCCACGATTTCGATCCCCGCATTATTAATTAAAATATCTAATCCTCCGAATGTATCGATTGCCGATTGAACAGCGTGCTGGCAGGCCGCTTCGTCTGTTATATCTGTTTGCACAAAGTGCAGCCGGTCATTATTTTCTTGCCGGACCATGACTTCTCCCTGTGCTGCATCAATATCCGCCACAACCACATTTGCCTGCTGGTTCAAAAAAGCTTGAACCGCGGCATAGCCGATGCCTGATGCCCCTCCTGTTATGAGGACGGTTTTATCGGTGAGGTTCATGATGATTCATCCGCCTTTATCTTTTTCGTTTTTGCTCTGTTGTAGCGCGGCGGAAAGAAGATGTTAATGGATTGAGATTCTTTTTCAGAACGGTTGATGGCACCGTGGTCTTCACGAGGTTCACAGAAATAGGCGGTGCCGAATGTCATATCCACTGTGCAGCCTTCAACGGTCATATCATATCCGCCGCCGATGCAGATGCCGATTTGTTCATTGCGATGTTTATGGAAAGGCATTTCGCCGCCGTTTCCAGGAATCTTGGCCAGCATAATTTCTATCCAATCCTCAACAAAGAACGTGACTTCCATGCCAGGCAATAAATCTCTCGTTTTGAAAATATTCAAAAAGTAGTCTTCAGGACTTGTATACGTTTCATCAGCTTTATACCGTTTAATATCAATGGCAATGACTTCTTGGTCTGTTTCATTTCTTGCTCCGTGAGGCACATGCGGCGGCGCGATATATGCTGATTCCAAGGCTGTCATTTTTTTTGTGACGTTTCCGACAGTCATGGACAGCTCGCCTGAAACGACCATGCCGATTTGGACTTCCTTGTGGTGATGCGGTTCAACGTTAGTATGCGGGGGAACGTAAGACATTAGCACTTCAGTATCGCCGCGGACGGTGGAATACTGTCTTACTCCGTTCTCCCACTCTATTAATTTTGGTGTCGGGAAATAAATCTCCTTCACATCTTGTTCAGTTTTCATAATCAACGTCTCCTTTTCCGAATAATGACCAGCTCATAGGAATGCTTTTAAATGTCTTAACAAATTTGAGCCCGTATTTTTGTCTTGCCAGTTCATTGGTTAAAGCAATGTCAGAAAGACCTTCTTGTACTTTTTTTGCTGCGGCGCTGGTTGAGTTGACCAGCTCGAACCTGACGTCTTTGCGGGTAAAATATTTAATTAAATTGATAGGTGATGGGTGTGAAACAATAATAGATGTGTCAAGCATGTCGTCGCTGAATGTGAAATCAGGACGGACAGCCAGGCCGTACATCGGTGTATCGCACCTGAAGATTTGCAAAAGCTGCAAATCCGGCCTCATGTAGAAATGTTTAATGCCGTCATAAGCATGTGGAACGATGGTGTATTCAAGCGGGCTTTGAAGAGTCCTTTCGATGCATGATTCAAATGTATCATGCAAAGATAATTTACTGTTTAGCCCTTGGAGAAGAGTAAAATTAGAGATGAAATGTTTTGCTGCGTACTCACTGCTTGTCCCTTCTGGGCCGAGCGTGTTGACTGTAATCAGTTTTGATATTGAATAAGCTTTGTTTTTTGTCTGAATGCTATTATCCAATATAATCATGAGCACCAACCAATCTTTTAAATTTTAAGTAAATTTTATCCAGCGGCAATCGAACTGTCAACATTTTTTGAAAATACTGATAATTATTCCCATACAAACAGAAAAACCCTTAAGAAAGGGTTTTTTGTTATAGGAATTTAGAAACTTTGTTTATTGGGATAAGGAATGATCTGCTTTTTGCTCATGCTTTCCGTACTTTTTATATGCGAATACACTGAGCACAAAACCGAGCACTGTAATGATGGCGCAAATCAATCCGACAGCTGCATACCCGTATCCCACATATACAGGTCCCATCAAAGCAGAACCTAATGTCACAGCCAAATTTGAGGCAAGGCTGTAAAACGCCATAATTTTCCCGCGATGACGCTCTGAGCAATCACTCAAAATGGTGCTGAGCAGCGTCACCGTCAAGCTTTGCATTAACCCCCAGATGAATAGACTGATGATTAGCAGAGGCATTGATGCGGGCGCATACGCGATACAAGCCAGCAGTACGCTGATGACCGCCAGCGCAATGATCAGAGAGCGCATTTTTCCAATGCGGTCGGCAATCTTACCTGTAAAGACACTCATGGAAAACCCGATGCCATAAATCATAATAAATAAGCCGGCAGCCGTATTGCCTCCGGTAAAAACGTCCTGTAGGTAAGATCCTAAAAACGAATACATACCGTAAAAACCAATCATATTGCACAAAGTGATTATGATATAAACGGGAACACGCGGCACTTTAAGCGCGTCTCGAAATGTCCCCGCCGGCTCGTCTTTTTCCTCCTGGACGGCGTTTTTATTATCGTTATGGCGGCGCATTTCAAATAGGACGAGCAAAACAACAAGTGCACCCATCAAGGCGAAAATCCAGAATGTCCATCTCCAATGTAAGACGCCGCCTATAAATGATCCGATCGGCACACCGAAAATCAGTGCAAGCGACCAGCTTGATACGATCAGACCCATCACTTTGCCCCGATATATATACGGAACACGATCCCCGACAACTGCGTAAGCGGTCGGGACAAACGCACCTGCCGCCAACCCTGAAAGCGCACGGCCTAAAAAGAAGAAAAAGATATTTTGCGCCAAAGCGCATATCACGGTTCCTATAATAAAGATCACAAGTCCCAGCATTAAACTCAGTTCTCTCGAGTATTTATCCCCTAAAGGCACCAGCAGCGGGGCACCGATAAAGATCATGATCCCATATATACTGATAGATAGCGCAAGCACGCTGACATCTGAGTTGAAGGCATCTGCTAAATCAGGCAGCAGCGGTGAAATGACAAGCTCTTCAGATCCAGCCGCAAATACGCCCATTGTTAAAGCCAGCGCAAGAAATAGCGGAAAATGATGTTTTGATTTGATGTGATTGTTTTGTTTACTGTTCATTCTCCCTTAACACCTCTTCCGGAATCTTAAAATAAAGTTGAATTATAGTTTAGCATCCTTTATTTGCAATTTACAATTCGAACGAAAATAATTTTCTTTTTATTATTTACATTCAAATATAAATAAGGAATTTCTTGATTCAAATTTAAAATAAAACAAAAAACATATCCTGAGATATGCTATAGTAATGCATTTGTTAAGGCGGGTCAGGTGATGAATCAAGGTTATTCAACAGTTAGCCCGATTACGGGAGGATTCATCCTTCCATTTTCTGACTGGTCAACTGTGTTTATCGTGCTGGCCGGGATCGGGTGTTTTTATTTTTGTCACGGTTCTGACCGCATTGCCTGAATCACTGCCTGAAAGCTGATCACATTTCGGCACTTGCTTGGCGACCGGGCGTTTATGGGTTTTGCTTTCAGCCAGGCCTTTATCGGGAGCGGCATGTTTGCGTATATTTCTAGTTCGCCGTTTGTCCTGCAAAACATATACGGTGTGTCGGCTGAGATGTTCAGCATGCCGTTTGCCATCAACGGCGCTCGTCGGTGTAGCCGGGGAAGAAAACGCGTGGCCGATGGCGTTGAGTATATTCGGCTTTGATGTGCTCGCGATATTGTCCTATGTGTTTCTTGTCAGACGTAACGCGTAAAAAAGCTCTCCGGTCTCCCGGAGAGCTTCTTCTATTGCGCTTCTGTTTGCTCTTTTTTCAGCGGTTCATTTTGTAAGCGCTTCTTGATGCTCAGATGATAGTACGCATAGCAGAAAATAATGAGTGGTACACCGCAGTACAAGCCGATTCTTTGATCTGGGATGAATATAAGGCTTATCAATACGCATCCGTATAATACAAACCCAAGAATCGGCACCAACGGATAAAGAGGGGTTCTGAATTCCAGGTCGTTCACGTTCCCGCCTTCAGCGAGGAACCGCCTGCGAAAGAAAAATTGCGAGGCGCAAATGGACATCCACGCGACAACTGTCACCATACCCGAGATTGATATGCACCATAAATACACGGTTTCTGCAGCCATGACGCTAGTCAGCAGCGAACAGCCGGAAATCCCAATCGTAATCAGCAGGGCATTGATCGGCACCCCTTTTTTGGTCAGTCTCGTTAAAAGGGCCGGGCCCATTTTGTTTGTTGAAAGCGACCACATCATACGCGAGGCTGCATATAAACCAGAATTGGCAACAGATAAAATCGCCGTTAATATGACAAAGTTCATCACATCAGCCGCAAATGGGATGCCGATTTGATCAAGCACCGCTACAAACGGACTCTCAATCACCCCAGCCGTTTCATACGGAAGAATGGCAACCAAGACGAACATAGCCAGCACAAAGAAAAACAGCGTTCGCCAGATGACATTTCGAATGGACTTTGGCAGTGTCTTTTCCGGACTTTCACTCTCCCCTGCCGCAATTCCGACCAGCTCCGTCCCCTGAAATGAGAAATTGACCATAACCAGCGTAAACATAACAGCCAGCACGCCATTTGGAAACAGTCCTTTATCAGTCATGAAATGAGATAGAAAAGGCGTTTCCTGACCGCCTTTAAAATCAATCAAGCCAAACACGGCGCACCCGCCGATCACGATAAATAATATGATCGCTGTCACTTTGATGCTCGAAAACCAAAATTCCATTTCTGCAAAGCTTCGGACAGACAGCGCATTAATCAAAAAGATGATGACACCGAAAACGAGACACCATATCCAGATCGGCACGGAGGGCAGCCATCTTTGCATCAAAATGCCCGCTGACGTTAGCTCCAAGCCGACTGTATTCGCCCAGCTGAACCAATACAGCCAGCCAATCATAAAGCCTGTCGACGGCCCCAAAAACTTTGTTGCGTAGGCTTGAAACGATCCGGCCACCGGCATGGCGACAGCCAGCTCCCCTAAACAAAGCATGACCAGATACATTAAAAATCCGCCAATCATATAGGCAACAATGGCTCCGAGAGGACCCGCCTGGCTGATCGTAAAGCCGGAACCTAAAAACAGACCGGTGCCGATGACGCCGCCCAAGGCAATCATAAACAAATGCCGGCTTTTCATACTGCGCTGCAATTCATTTTTATGATCCTGCATCATCCTTCTCCCTTCGGCTCTTTTGTGCTGATATTCATCCGATAGCTTTGCAAAAGGTGAACAGTGGTCTGCTGTATCAGATCAGGCAATACATGAAATGTGTACGGCTTGTATACTCTTTCAGTCCATTTATGTCCGTCTTTTCCGTATACACCCATGTTAATGGAAGGAATGTTCAGTTTCCGTATGTCTTTAAACGGAATGGTTCCAATCATCTCCCATCCCGGGAAGTTTCTGATAAAGGAATCAATTTCGTCATCGGTTTCATGCAGCGATAAAAAGCTGCCGTCTGCCAAGTAAGGGAAAAACTTTTTGAAAACAAAGGTTTCGCCTGTCGTTTCGGCGATTTTGTCCACCGCTTCTTTGATCACATGCTGCAATAGCTGGTCTCTTGTGCTTTCTTCTTTTAAATAGTTATGCGGTAAATAAGGAGGAGCATAAAACAGAATGACTTTTGCGCCCTGATCGGGATCAAGCTTTTGGAGTTCTTCAATTGCATGAAAACATCTCATGCGCAGTTCAAGGTGCTCATTGGCTTTGAATGCTTGCTCTATACACTGCTCAGGATCAACGCCGCGGCTTCTTAGCTTTTCTATGTATTGATCCAGACTGAAGACTTGAATATCCCAAGACAAATGTCTCTTCGGAAGATTTGTTCGCTTCAGATATTCTTCATAATACTCTGATAATTTTCGTTCTGTGTTCCGGCACGCCTCCTCAGCGACTTGGGTAAGCTGGTCCATGACTTCCTTTGCTGTTTTTTCATAGATAAAATAATTGAAATACAAATAGCTGCTGACGGCGGTTTGGACGTTATAGGATTCTTTGTTATCACGCTGGTACAAGCAGGATGGGGGCAGAACCAATTCGCCTTCAATCTTTTCTGCTAAATGAATATTGTTGTGGATGCGTCTTGTGATTTCAGAAGAAATGAGATTTGGATCGATGCCCGCAAGCGTGTCTCCGACATGCACTTCCCGGCCGGATATATAAAAGCAAGGCAGCAGCTTTCCCGCGGCTCCGGTATAGATATATCTTGTTGAATCACCATCGTACAGCGGCGTAATAAAATCGGTATTAATGGCAGCCAAATACTGAATCTGTTTCTCCTTTTTTAATCGGTTCAGCTCAGAAATACTGGCGAGAATACCGGCATGCTGACTTTCTTCATCCGGGTTTGCCATAAATAATAGATTTCCCGGCAATGCTTTGGGGTTCTCTGAAAAGTGCAGGAGATTGGACAAATGCACCGCGATGCCGCTTTGCATGTCGACAGAGCCTCTGCCGAACATCCACTCACCCGACTTGGCGTCCCGCTGAACGTCTTCATCAAAGTCATAGTTGGAGAAATACTCAGCCAATTTTTCAGAATCAAAAGCGATATCCTTAAGCGGGCCGAAATCTTCAATTCCCACCGTATCCAAGTGGGCGTGATAAATGACAGTATTCCGGCTTTCCCCGCTGCCTTCCACAAACGCAAAAATATTTTTCCGGTTGTACGGGTCATTAGGAATAGCCTGTTCCCATACATGGCAAGGATGTTCCTGAAAGTAAGGATAGCTCATGATGACTTCTTTGATAAAATCTGCTTTCGTCCCTTCGCCGATGGTGCCATTTACACTGCTGAGGCTGACCAAAGACTTTGTCAGTGTCTCAACCCGTTCTGCCGGCGGCATGTGACTGATTTTTGTATAGAGCATACATCATCCCCCTCATCCAAACATGTAAATAGTGCGATCTAAAAACAATCGCACTATTTCGGTTTTCTCAATTAATACGCTTCGGACGTTGTTTTCGCCTGCATATGAAGAATTAAATAATCCGGACCTCCTGCTTTTGAGTCTGTTCCGGACATATTAAACCCGCCGAATGGCTGATAGCCGACAATAGCTCCGGTACAGCCTCTGTTAAAGTATAAGTTTCCGACATGAAAATCCTCGCGAGCCCGTTCAATGTGCGCACGGTTTTTCGTCAGCAGAGCGCCTGTCAGTCCGTATTCTGTGTTATTTGCAATCTCAAGCATATGGTCGAAATCACGCGCTTTGCAGATGGCAGCAACCGGCCCGAAGATTTCTTCCTGCATAAGACGCGCATGTTCATCAACATCTGCAAAGATCGTCGGCTGAATAAAGTAGCCTTTTGAATCATCGCCTTCTCCGCCGGCCAAAAGCTTGCCTTCAGACTTGCCGATTTCAATATAGCTCATGACTTTATTGTAGGAAGCTTCATGAATCACAGGCCCCATATACGTATCAGGATCTTCCGGACTTCCGACTGTCAGCGTTTTGGTCAGCGCAACTGCTTTTTCTACGACTTCATCATAGACATCCTGATGAATCACTGCACGAGAACCCGCTGAACATTTTTGCCCTGAGTACCCGAATGCGGAGTAAACGATAGAAGAGGCAGCAAGATCCAAATCGGCATCTTTGTCGACAAGCACTGTGTCTTTCCCGCCCATTTCAGCAATCACGCGTTTCAGCCATTTTTGGCCCGGCTGCACTTTTGCGGCACGCTCATAAATCCGGCAGCCGACCGCTCGGGAGCCTGTAAATGATACAAACCTTGTTTTAGGGTGTTCTACTAAAAAATCACCAATTTCCGCTCCGTCTCCCGGAATGTAATTGAGAACGCCGTTTGGCAAACCCGCTTCCTCCATCACCTCGACAAATTTAGCAGCCACTACTGGCGCAGCATCTGCCGGCTTCAACAGGATCGTATTCCCCGTGACAATCGCAGCCGCAGCAGTCCCTGCCATAATGGCAAGCGGGAAATTAAATGGCGAAATGACAATGCCGACGCCAAGCGCTTCATAATGATATTGATTGTACTCGCCTGCCCGGCTCTTTACCGGAGCTCCGTTCTTCAGCTTTAAGATTTGGCGCGCATAGTATTCTAAAAAGTCTATTGCTTCCGCTGTGTCAGCATCTGCTTCCTTCCACGGTTTTCCCGCTTCCTTTACAAGATAGCTTGAAAATTCATGCTTTCTTCTGCGTAAAATGGCCGCAGCTTTAAAAAGAATATTCGCGCGGTGCTCCGGTCTTTGTTTTTTCCACGATTCAAATGCCTGTAACGCCGATTGCATCGCTTTTTCAGCAAGCTCTTGATTAGCCGTTGAGGCGTAGCCGATCACTTCTTCCTTATTGGCCGGATTAATCGAAACAATTTTACGATCCGTTTCGATCTTTTCTCCATTAATGACAAGCGGATAATGCTTGCCGAGCTGAGTATTTACAAAGTCCAGTGATTCTTGAAAGGCTGTTTTATTCTTTGCTTCCTTAATATCAGTGAATGGTTCGTGCGCATATGAAACGGTCATATGTAATCCCCCTCGTTATGTAATATGTCTTCATGCGAATATAAAAGCAAGATTCGTACCAATATTTCGTCTTTTCACAAAAAACTTGTAGAATCGCAGAGAACTTTGTCAGAAATCTAAACATTTTTCCTTTTATGAATATAACGTGCAAAATCACATTGCGATTTTCATGCCATGCGCAAACAAAAACGCAAAATAATTTTGCAGAAGAAAGGGGGATTCCCCCCCTAAACCCATCCGCGGAATTGAGACGCCTCTGCAGATTTTCTGATGCCCGTCATGTAAGCCGCCAAGCGCATATCGACTTTGTGTGCGGCCGCGGTCTGATAAATCGTTTCAAATGAATTGACCATCACGTTTCTCAGCTTTTCAGCAACCTCTTCTTCTGCCCAATAGTATCCTTGGTTGTTTTGAACCCATTCAAAGTAAGAAACCGTTACGCCGCCGGCACTCGCCAGTATATCCGGCACCAGGAGTACGCCTTTTTCATTCAAAATCTTTGTCGCGTCGATTGTCGTCGGCCCGTTAGCCGCTTCGACCACAATTGAGGCTTTAATGTTATGGGCGTTTTTGGCTGTGATTTGATTTGAAATAGCCGCCGGCACTAAAATATCGCATTCTTGTTCGAGCAGCTCTTCATTTGTGATGACATCTGTAAATAAATTGGTGACCATTCCGAAACTGTCCCGCTTATCGAGCAAATAAGGAATATCGAGGCCATCCGGGTTGTACAGCCCGCCGTGGGCATCCGAAATCCCGATAACCTTGGCGCCGGCATCATGCATAAATTTAGCCAGAAAACTGCCGGCGTTCCCAAAGCCCTGTATGATGATGCGCGCGTTTTGCAGCTTGATTCCTTTTTTCTTAACCGCTTCTTCTATACAAATGGTTACGCCTTGAGCGGTTGCTGTTTCCCGGCCCTGTGAGCCGCCTAAAACGAGCGGTTTTCCTGTGATAAAACCCGGGGAATCGAATTCCCGAAGCCGGCTGTATTCGTCCATCATCCACGCCATAATTTGCGAATTGGTGTATACATCGGGAGCGGGAATATCCTTTGTCGGGCCGACTAACTGGCTGATGGCGCGGACATACCCCCGGCTCAGCCGTTCCAATTCTCCAAACGACATCGTCCGCGGATCACAAATAATGCCTCCCTTTCCGCCGCCGTACGGCAAATTCGTGATCCCGCATTTGAGCGTCATCCAAATCGATAACGCCTTTACTTCCTCTTCATTCACCTCGGGATGAAAACGCACGCCCCCTTTTGTCGGGCCGACCGCGTCATTGTGCTGTGAACGATAGCCTGTAAACACTTTCACACTGCCGTTATCCATTTTCACCGGAATTCGTACAGTGAGCATTCTCATCGGCTCTTTCATTAATTCATACATTCCGCTCGGATAGCCCAATTTCCGCAGGGCTTCCTTTATGATCGCTTGCGTAGACAGAAATAAATTGAGAGCTTCTTTTTCTTCATCCTTTGTGATTTGTTTTTCTGACATGTTTTTTCACCTCATCATATTTTTATCTTCAGAAAAATGTAAGCGCTTTTAAAATAATGCAATAGATCAATTCCTTTCTTGATTGGGTTCACCCTTATCTACATGCAAGATTCGTACCAATTTTTTAACCATACAAAAAAAAGAGGCTGATATCACATCAGCCCCTGATCATTTCTATTGATATTAACGAGGGTCGATAACCAGCTGTGTTTCAGCATAAAAACTGCCGATTCCCAGACCGTTTACCACATCCCCTTTAATCGTGTATGTGCCTGCACGCGGAAGCGTTTTGCGCACCATGACGAGATCGAATTCAGACGCCCCTAACAAATCAAGAGTAAGCGGGAGCCTGACCGTTTTTCCATCGTTTAAAATCTGTGTTTCTTTCAGTGTTCTTCCATTCACAGAATCTCTTGTTGTCGCGTGGAATCCGTCAGGAAATTGAAACTCGACTGCTCCCAGAGAAAGCACTGCGTTTGGTTTATAAGTCACTTCAATATCTGAAGTCGTCCATTCTTTTGTACTGTTTACGGTTTTTGCCTCAATTGATGCAGACTGTGCATGCGCTTGGCCTGATGGAAGCAAGATTGATAGCAGGACAGCTGAACTGATGAAAAATGAAGATACGAATGAAGTTCTTTTTAACATGACATTTCCTCCTCAAATCACGGTTGGAATTTGGCCAGAGCGTCCTCTGCAGAAAAAGCGTTTTACCGTAACTCGCGAATTACCATTTCTTTTTCTTAAAAGTTAATCTATCACCATTTTCCATGGAAGTAAATGTTTTTTAAGGAATATTAACACTTTGAATGATGTAATAAATTCATCCTATTTACACAAGATTCTAATAGACTGTTTCTGATCCGTATCTAGTAAAATATGCGCCTGTTACCCCTGTCTTTTGTCCTGATATCAAAACAGGACAAAAAAAGTCGAAGATGCCTGATGATCTTCGATGGATAACTGCTCTATGATTTATTTAAATTCGGTATTCCAGTTAAAACCGATTGTCTCATCATTCCATGGGATTCTTTTTTCATCGGGCTGATCAGGGTTATACGAGGTTGTCGTAAAATAGATAATTGTCAGCGGCGTTTCGCCCAGCACTCTGTATCCGTGAGCGACGCCTTTTGGAATCAATAACAGCATCGGGTTATCTTCTCCCATATAATAGACATCGGTTTCTCCTTTTGTTTCTGAATCCTCCCGCAGGTCGTAAAGGACAACCTGAGCGTGGCCGGTCGGGAAAAACCAGAGATCGTCCTGCTTCTCGTGATAATGAAACGCTTTAATCACGCCCGGATAGCTTTTGGACCAAGACGCCTGCCCAAAATGCTCAAGAAGGTTCTCATCATCGCGAACCAGTTCGGCAAAAAAACCTCTGTCATCACAATGCTTTGTCAGTTTCTTAACCTTGACTCCTTCAATCACGCGCACTGCTCCTTTCCTGCAAAAATTCCCGTAAAGCTTCCCGCCAATGGCGCGGGCGTATGCCGGCTTCTTCAATGGCCCGGTGGCTCAGCACAGAGTAAGCCGGCCGGGGTGTCGGATTCCCGTATTCCTCTGTCGTCACGGGCGTAATCGTTGTGTTCAGCCCGCTTTCTTCCATAATGGCCTTTGCGAACTCATACCAGCTGCATATGCCTGAATTGCTGACATGGTAGATGCCCGGCGGATGATTGAACAGCTTGATGACCGCTTCCGCCAAATCCTTCGTATAGGTCGGCGAGCCGATTTGATCGTTCACAACCCGCAGCTCTTGTTTTGTTTCTGCGAGCTTCAGCATCGTATGAACAAAATTGCTGCCGCTTTGTCCATACAGCCACGATGTTCTGATGATCGTGCTGTCGGTTCTTGCTAACTGGATCAGCTCTTCTCCGAGTTTTTTGCTTTTACCGTAGATGGTGTTCGGGTCAAGGTGGCCGTCTTCCCTGTATGGCTGGGTCCCCTTCCCGTCAAATACATAATCCGTGCTGATATGAACATATTGCGCTCCGATGCGGGATGACTCCAGCGCTGTGTAATAAGCGCCAACTCCGTTGATCAAGTATGCTTTATCCAGCTCCGTCTCGCATTTGTCGACGGACGTAAACGCGGCGGTATTGACCACGATATCCGGCTGATAATGCCCGAACGAATGCCGTACAGAACGCTGATCGGCGATGTTCATCATCTGCTTTGTTAACGCAATGACCTCATATCCGGCTTGCTTCAGCTGGCGGCACAGCTCCAAGCCAAGCTGTCCGCCCGCACCGGTTACCAATACCTTTGTCAATCGGATCACCTTCTCATCGGTCATTGTCTGTATACCAGCGAATGGTGCGCGCAATGCCTTCTTCAAACGGCACTTCCTGCCGCCAGCCAAGCTCATTTTTCAGCTTTGACGCATTGATCGCGTAGCGCCGGTCATGCCCTTTTCGGTCTTCGACGTGAGCAAACAATTCCTCACAGCCCAAATGTTTCATGATGATACTCGCCAGCTCTTTATTCGTGCGTTCATTTCCGCCGCCGATATTATACACCTCACCGTCGGTTCCTTTTTCTAAAATAAGCTTGATGGCGCGGCAATGGTCCTCTGCAAAAAGCCAGTCTCTGATCTGAAGCCCGTCGCCGTAGAGCGGAACCGGCAAGCCTTGATTTGCATGGCGGATAATCGTTGGGATCATTTTTTCACTATGCTGATATGGGCCGTAATTGTTGCTGCAGCGTGTAATAATAGCCGGCAGTTTGTGTGTTTTCACATACGATAGAACAAGAAGGTCAGAGCTCGCTTTGCTCGCGGAATAAGGGTTGTTAGGAGAAAGCGGCGTTGTTTCCGTAAATGCGGGATCATTCGCTTCTAAATCCCCGTACACCTCGTCTGTTGAAATATGAATCAGCTTTTTGGCTTTTCCTTGTAAGACTGCCTCAGCCAGACGGTATGTGCCCATGACATTCGTTGTGATAAACGGCTCCGCTTGGGAGATGCTTCTGTCCACATGCGATTCCGCGGCGAAATGAATCACGGCGTCATAGGTCTCGTCAAACGCCCGGTCGATATCCTCCTGAATGCTGATATCCCCTTTTACAAACCGAAACCGGCTGTTTCCCTTTAGTTTTTCAATTTCCTGCGGGTGGCTGGCATACGTTAATTTATCTAGAACGGTAATGCGCGCATCCGTTTCCTTCAGCATGAGCTTTGTAAACGTGAGCCCTATGAATCCGGCCCCGCCTGTAATGATATATGATTTTGCCATAGCTATTCGTCCTGTCCTTTCTGTAAAGCCTGATGTACCAGCCGGGAGGCGAGATAAAGCGATTCGTGTGTTCCTGCATCGACCCACCAGCCCGATAACACATCATACGTAAGCTTGCTGTTTTCAATGTATAAATTATTTACATCAGTGATTTCCAGCTCGCCGCGCTTGGATGGTGATATTTGTTCAATATACGAAAACACTTCTGCATCATACATGTAAATGCCGGTTAC
This sequence comes from Bacillus sp. 2CMS4F, assembly GCF_023161785.1. Classification (NCBI taxonomy): domain Bacteria; kingdom Bacillati; phylum Bacillota; class Bacilli; order Caryophanales; family Bacillaceae; genus Bacillus; species Bacillus sp. 2CMS4F. The sequence continues at coordinate 64,621 of NZ_JALNTO010000006.1, read as the reverse complement.
ACAAAGGTTGGTCGGCGGATGTGCAGGCTTTTCAATAATGGATCGAATGTGTTTGTTTTTCTCATCAATCTCAGCAATCCCAAAACGTTCTGGATCATCCACTTCTTTCAGAAGCACTTTCGCCCCTTTTCCCTGCTGTTGAAATCGCTCCGTATAAGGCTTTAATGAATCTTCGAATATATTATCACCTAATAATAAAATGAAAGGCTCCTTTCCGGTAAAGCGTTTTGCATATGATAACCCATCTGAAATTCCCGATGCGGCGGGCTGCACTTGATAAGTGACGGAGACGCCAAGCTCCTCCCCGCTTCCCAGCAGCTTATAAAACTGCGGCATGTGCTCTTTTTGGCTGATGAGTAAAATCTCTTTAATTCCGGCTTCCTCAAGCTTCATTATCGACCAGTAAATCATCGGATAAGGGCCTACAGGAAGCAAATGCTTGTTGACGGCTTTGGTTAAGGGCATAAGGCGTGAGCCGTTTCCTCCGGCTAAAATGACACCTTTCACATTAACACTTCCTTACGTGCATTTTTATATCTTATCATCAAGCAAATCATAAAGAATGGCTGATACCCGTTTCATTCCTTTTCCATCTACGAGCGGCCTTCCTCCCTCGTGCAGAGAAAGACGGAGAGGATAGCTGCTGAATATTTGAGACATATGATAAGCAAGCTTTTCGACGGATACATTCTCTCCCAGGCCGAGATCAAGAACGGCGCCATGTTCCGCAAATTTTGCAGCGGTTGCGGTTTGATGGGCAACCTGAGAAAGCACGAGGCACGGCACGCCGATACAGATCGCTTCATAAAGCGAGATGCCGCCGGCGACAATGGCTGCATCTGCTTGTTTCATAAACACAGCCATTTCATTTGTCTGCTCGATTAGTGCGTATTGGGGTTTGTTTTGAATCAATTTACGGACCGCCTCTTGATGCGGTGAAGCGCTGCCCATGATAAAAATCATTTTCTTGTCTTTCCTGTCCGGGAGCTGACCGGCCGCTGCTATCACTTTAAAAACAAGCTGCTTTGGATCGCTTCCTCCTAATGCAACAAGGATATTGCGGCAGTCTTCCTTAAGTGCGTAATCAGCTCTTGCAGCTTGAAAGGCAGGGTGGAGAATAAGATAATCCGGGCCTTCATAGACACGGGCGTTTCCCTGATCGTAAACCTTGCTTCTGACATCGCCGTAAATTCCGTTAATGACCGCATCACTTTGACCTATCGCTTTCTCATTTTTTTCTTCGAACAGAACGATTTTGGCATCTGTGCCTGCTTTTATTTTTGTTAATAAATCGACAGGTGCACCAAGGATATCGAATAAAAGCAGATCGAGCTTTTTATCGTTTATGTCCCGGAGAATACATTCATTTTGCTGAAGCTCCTGTTTTACGATGACCTGCCAGTACTCTTCTTGAAGAAATTGTTCAGACTCGTCATTTGTATAAAACGTAATGGAACAGCGGTGTTTGAGTTCTTCCGCAAGCCTTTTCATTCGAACGACGTGCCCCATTCCTTTCTCGAACCCGCCGTCTGCGAATATCCCGATATGCATGCTACTCAACCTCTTTTTGCTTTGTCATACCGTTCATCGCCGCCAGATCAGGGTGCTGGTTCAGCAGACTGATTAACTCTGCAGCCGAGACATCAGGGCGCTCGCCTGCTTTTTGATAGAGGGCTGAGACCAATTGATAGTCTTCCTCCGTATCGACGGTCAGCCGATATTGAGGAGCGCAGAGCTGTTCCGGAGCCTCTAAAAACTGCAAACGGTAAAGATGGGGATGTTTCCGGACATACAAGGTGACATGCTCTTGGTATTTATCCTCCAGCATTTTGATGCCGCTGATATCGAGCAAAAGCTTGGCGCTCACCGCTTCACCGCAAATGCCTAACGGCGTGTTCAGGATATACGTATAATCCGCACCTTGATCAAGATGAGCCGAAATCATCATATCGAGCAACTCTGGATCGACAAACGGATTATCCCCCGTTAAGCGGATGACGACTTCCGGTTTCGCAGCCTTTATGACTCGCGCAAATCTGTCGAGAACCCGTTCCTCACTGCCGCGGAAAACGCGAATGCCGTTCTTGATGCAGTGTGCCTCTAATACATCGTCGGCTTTTTTGTCAGATGTAGCGATGACAAGATTATCGCGCTCCTTTTGATAGAACGCGCTTTGCCGTACGCGCTGCACGAGAATATCGAGTAAATGCTCCGAGCCAAGCGGACGCAGTACTTTTCCAGGAAGGCGTTCCGATCCCATTCTCGCCTGCACGATAAAAAGTATGTCATCCATGGGACGGGCTGTCCTTCGTTAAAATATCTTCCCATGTAATGCCTGTGTCTGCCGGGATGTCCCTTACCGCACGCACGCCGCCGGTCAATAGCTCAAAAAATCTCGGGTGCAGCCCCTGAGGCTTTTGTCCGGGGCGGAGCACGGCAATATTGTCTTCACTGAAGGCATCCCCTTTTTGAATCGGAGCCGTTGTGAAAATTCCCCTATATGCAAATTTTCTGATTTCACCCTCAATGGCAGTTGTTGTTTTGTATGAACTGCCCAGCAGCTTTTCAGAAACTGGCTTCCTGATGCCTTGTTTCAGCTCGGCTTCTGTTTCCCTGATGGCCTTGACCATTTCCTTTAATTCATCCGGATTTAATGCAAATGAATGATCAGCCCCCGGCAGGTTTTTATCGATAGTAAAATGCTTTTCTATCAGTCTGGCGCCGAGCCGGACCGCGGCACATGGCGCTTCTGTCGGGTGCTCGCTATGATCCGAAAAACCGATGGGCGCATCCGGAAAAGCGGCGGCAAGCATCGGGATCACACTGAGGTTGCTGTATTCAGGCGGTGCAGGGTATTTCGCCACACAATGCATAATGGCAATTTCGTGGTTGCCCTCTGCTCTGATGGTGCGCCAAGCCTCATGAATATCAGCAATTTCCGCTCCGGCTGTCGAAAAAATCATCGGCCTGTTCATGCGGGCGACGTACTTGAGCAGCGGGAGATGGTTAATTTCATAGGATGCGATTTTAAAAGCACTTGGAGAAGTGGAAAGCAGCAGATCAGCTGAACCTTCATCACACACCGTGCTTAAAAAAATCACCTGTTTCTTGCGACAGTAGTCCAAAAGCGGATCAATCCACTCCGCGGGCAATTCCATGGACTGAACGAGAGAAAAAATTGATACATCATTGCCCGCAGCCGTTTTGTATAATCCAGGATCTTTCTGATACATCTTATCAGCCTGGAACATTTGAAATTTAACGGCATCTGCACCCGCTTCAGCCGCGGCATCAATCAGTGCAAAGGCCTGATCCAATTTTCCGTCATGATTAATTCCTGCCTCGGCAATGATAAAAACGGGAGCATCTTTGCCGACAGTTTTGTTCGCGATCTGAAAATCCGCCATTATTTCGCCTCCTTGCCCGGCCAAATGTGGTAATAGTAATATGATTGAACAGCGGTGAAGCCCATTCTTTCATATAGGCGGATCGCTCTGACATTATGAAGCTGCGTCCCCGCTGTTACCGTTTTATGCTTCAGCGTCTCCGGTTGTTCTATGAGATGCGCCAATAAATGAAACGCGATACGCTTGCCTTCATACCCCGGCTTCACAGCCATCAAATCAAGCACATACTCATCACCTTTTGATAAACCTTGCAGGTAGCCGATTATTTCCCCATTATATTTAGCGGCAATATTGATATCCGCTCTCCCCATCAGATTGTTTCGTGTCCACTCTTGAAAGATTTTGTTCGCCGCCTCACGGCTGAGATAAGGATCGTGAAAATATCTGCTTTTCGTAAATGCGTCGCTGGCTAACCGGCAAATCTCTTCGGTGTCTCCAGGCTCAGGCTGAACCAGTTCAAAAAATGGCGGCGTTTTTTCATATATAGACGGGGTCTTCGCCAGTTTAAGCAAACTGCCGACAAAATAAGAGGACGGCTGCTGCTGAATGACATGTACTGCTCCGATATCCTCTGCCGGTACACGCACAAACACAAAATCCGTTTCATCCGTTTGCCGAACAGAATAAAAGGCCTGAAATAGCTGTTTCAGCTGTCCTGTGCTGTTGGCCGCGAGAAGCTTTACGTTCATGACTTTTTTCTGAAGCATTTTGCTTTCCCAAAGGGCATCTTCATACAGCATCACGCCTTGAAGCTGGCTGTTTTCAAATAGGCCGAGCGAAAATTGATACGACCCGTCAAGTGTCATCTGTTTGTTTTGGAGAAATTCCATGATCGCCTCTTTGGAAACATTCTCTTTTATCGTATACACCTAACCAGCCCCTTTTGCGATGTCCCGCACGGCCTCTATCACGTCGTTGACATCTTCGTCAGACATTGATGGATACAGCGGGAGTGACAGGGTGCGTTTGTAATACTTCATGGCGAGCGGGTAGTCTGTTTCCTTAAACCCGAATTCCTTTTGATAATATGGATGAATATGCACTGGGATAAAATGAACACTGGTCCCGATATTGTATTCATCCTTTAGAGCCGTAATCATTTCATCCCGAGTGACGCCGGCCTGTTTTTCATCAACTTGCAGGACATATAAATGCCAGGCGTGCCGTCCTTCGTTGTGAACAAACGGCGTGATCAGCCCCGGGATTTGCTGAAAAGCGGCTTGATACTGACCTGCAATCTCTTCTCTCCGTTTTTGCATGTCATCCAGCCGTTTCAGCTGATGAAGCCCGAGCGCCGCCTGCAGATCAAACATGTTCATTTTGTAGCCGGGCGACTCGACCTCATAGTACCAGCTGCCATTTGAAGAATAACGGTTCCATGCGCCTTTGCTCATGCCGTGAAGGCTCAGAACCCTGATTTTGTCGGCAAGCTCCTCATCATCCGTCGTCAGCATGCCGCCTTCCCCTGTCGCCAGGTTTTTGGTCGCGTAGAAGCTGAATGCTGTCGCATCCCCGATGGAGCCGATCATTCTCTGCTTATAAGTGGTGTATACTGCGTGCGCCGCATCCTCAAGCACAAATAGACCGTGCGTTTGAGCAATGGCTAAAATTGCGTCCATGTCACAGGACTGCCCGCCAAAGTGGACCGGTACAATGGCTTTCGTCCGCGGTGTGACCGCCGTCTCAAGCTTTTCCGGATCAATGTTAAGCGTCTTTTCATCTATATCCGCAAACACCGCCGTTGCTCCGGTATGAATAATCGTATTGGCGGTTGAGCTGAACGTCAGTGGAGAGGTTATGACTTCATCACCCGGTCCGATCCCTTTTGCTTTTAAAGCCAAAAATAAAGCAGCGGTACATGAATTCAGTGCCACGGCGTGCTTAGCTCCGACAAACGCGGCAAACTCCTTTTCAAACTGCTGAACCTTCGGGCCTTTGGAAAGCCATCCGGATTCAAGCGTTTCTGTGACCTCCTGAATTTCTTCCTTTCCGATCAGCGGCAAGGAATAAGGAAGAAAATGATTTCTCTTTTGCACCATTTCTTTGCGCTCCTATCGTTTTATTCAGAATGATCCCGCCTGTAATCAACCCCTGTTTTTGCTTTCAGTTCCGAAAACAAGGCGAGCGTCGACTCAGTAACCGGGTAATTGAAAGCCGTAAATGACAGACGCGCCGCTTCTGCCTTCTGATACATGGCGGGATTTTGAAGAACCTCAATCAGGGTGCGCGCTAATTCCTCCGGTTTTTCAAATATAAAATCGCCAAGAGACTCGTAATACGGATACGTGCGGTTTCCGGTCGATTTCCCGATCAGTGCGGGCTTTTGAAACAGCATGGCCTCAAGGCCCACCGTTGAGGTTTGTGTCACAGCGGCGTCAGCATACGCCAGAATATCGTACAGATCCATCTCTTTTTTGATGACTCTGCATGCTTTATGTTTTTTTGCCGCCGCATGATACAGATCCAGCTTGTTTTTTCCGATTTCCCATGGGTGAGGTTTAATGATGATTTGCAGCTGTTTTTGCGTGGTAAGCTCCGCTAACACACTTGAATAAAATTCCTCGGAAAAGGGCTGTGTCGCGATCAAAACGATTTTTTTAGACGGGTGAAAGGCCAGCTTTCGATAAAATACTGACATGTCCATAGGTGTCCTGTTAAAGATTTCGTCAAAGCGGGGATGTCCCGTTATGAGAATCTGTTCTGGTTTGCAGCCTTTTTGCTGATACCAACCAGCTTCATATGCGCCAAAAACAGCCTGATAGGTTGTAAAAACGGGCAAGAAGGCTTCATCACCCATCAGCGCTCCATGCTGAAAGCAGATGCTCACGGCCCCCCTCCTTTCGCACATAAGAGCGAGCACCCTGCTGTAAATGTCTTCTGTCGTTCCTACAACAACGGCAGAAATGTTCTCTTTCTTGAATAAAGCATCTACTGTGTCAATGGCTTCCATGAACAAAGGAATATCCTTGAAAAGCCGTTCACGAAATGCTTGATCACCGAATGCCGGGTGGTCATCATAAGCCGAAAGAATTGAAAAAGCCTTTTCAAGATACGGCTTCGGATCGCCTTTTTCACATGAAGCAGCCACTTCAGGCTTGCTGATCACAGGCAAATCGCAATAATTTGGCATACTCCATCTTGCCAAAACAGCTGTTTTTTCAGGATCAAATTGGTAGTAATTAGCGTTTACAAAACGAAGGTGATCAAAATGCAAGATCACTTTTCCCTTAACAGGCGCGTCATTTGTTTTGGCAATGCTCTGTTTTTTCTCTTCAAAAAACGTCTGAATCTGACCTTCATCGATATGCTGATCCGCAGGCCCGAATAATTCCGGTTCTTCTTCCATCATCACTCTCAGATCAGGGCTGATGTATTGGTAAAAATTACTGATAAGCCCGAGCGGAATCCCCTTGTAGCGAAGCCTGTCAAAAAGCTCCGCATACTTCCGGTACAACACCCAATAATTGCTTAAATAGGCCGACAAACTCTCACCCCATTCCAAGCTTTTTTAATGATTCACGCAGTTCGCGGCAGTTGCGCTGCGGAGGAAGATTCCGAACGAACTCGTTTTTTTCTGACTCAAACAGCTGAAAATGAATGGATTGGTCTGTAATATAGTTCAGATCAAGCTCCTCGGCCAGCGGGTAAAACGGATAAAAATGATTGACTCTCCAAAAGAACCGGGCATCACCGATCCGGTAAAACGCCGGGCTTTCATCCCAATAAGAGCCAAACGCCTCCTTCACCTTCTCAAGCACCGAATACCTGTGCATCACCGAGCAATGGTCAATTGCGCACGGAGCGTTCCACGTTACTTGACTGGCGGGCCTGACAGTTTCTTTTATAATGTCTCGATTCTGGTTTAAGTGATAGGTTTTCGAGCTTGAGTAGATCACAGCCTTTTCCGGGTGATCATCGAGTTCACGCACCATCTTTAACAGCCGATCCGGCATATAGATGTTGTCATCCGTCGCATAGGTGATATATTCACCCTCTGCCATCTCAATCGCTTGATTGATCAGGGCCGCGTATCTCGTTTTTTCCGTTCTTTCCTTCACTCCAGATACATCGCTTTGATAGAAATGCACACGGTTATCATTCAAAAAGGGACGGATTTCATTCAGCGTCTCTTCATTTGAGTTGTCATCCATAATAAACAATTCAAAATCAGAAAAAGTTTGTGAGAGTATGCTTGAAATGGACTTTGCCACATAATCGCTTTTGTTATAACTCGTCATAATCACTGAAACTTTCGGCAAATCCTACACCTCCTTCTTGAATTTTCACACCTGAAACTAACGTTATCTTATGTTGCTTAAGCGCAAGTTGCGCTAGGAATACAGACCAATATGCGAAAAGATTGTGTACGTCCATTGAAAAAACAGTGATCGCCCAGAGAAATCGCACGCTCACTGTTCTTTTTTTCAGCATATTCCAAGCTTTGGCCTCATAAGGTGAAAGAGATAAAAATCGCACTAGCGACTAAGATCGTTTGTCATCGGAGGTGAGTCATCTCGGATCGTTTATTTATACATCCGGAACATGTTCTGAATGGTTTTCATAAAAAGGAGGAACGATATGAAACCGAAAAAAAATCAATATCAGCAAATGCAGGGATATGATATGCAGGGGTATTCGCCTCAATTCGGTCCAAATCCGTATCCGCAGCCGCAAGGGCAAGGCCCGCAAATGCAAGGCCCACAAATGCAGACTATGGGACAAATGCAGCAAATGCCCATGCAGCAGGGGCAGCAAGGCTTCGGATTCCCCACTCAGCAGCAAGGCCAGGGCGGCGGGTTTCAAATTCCATCGGGGCCGACGCCATCGGGCGGCCAAAACATTCCCGGCATGCTGCCTGTCGAGGAATCATATATCGAGAATATACTGCGCCTGAACAGGGGAAAAACGGCTACCATCTATATGACATTTGAAAACAGCAAAGAGTGGGGATCAAAGATTTTTCGCGGCGTCATCGAGGCTGCGGGCCGGGATCACATTATTATCAGTGATCCAAAGACAGGAACCCGCTATCTTCTGCTGACGATCTATCTTGATTACGTTACCTTTGATGAAGAAATTGCATATACGTACCCATACTCGATGTCATCCTATTCGCCAAGATAAAGAAAAAAAGCCAATCTCTCATATCATGAGGATTGGCTTTTTTATTTATAGATATTTGACGGCTGCGACAACGATCATGATCCAAGAAATAATGAACGCCACACCGCCGAGCGGCGTGATTGCCCCGAGAATGGAAATTTGCGTCACGCTGAGGATGTATAAGCTTCCGGAAAACAGCACAATCCCCGCAAACATCAGCCAGCCGGCTGTTGTGACGCTGCCGATGCCAGACAGTTTATCCGCAAGAAACGCGACAACAAAAAGCCCCAGCGCGTGATACATATGATACTGCACGCCTGTGTGCCAAACCTGAAGATATTTATCAGGAATTTTCCCTTCTAATCCGTGTGCGCCAAATGCCCCAAGGCCCACGGCAAGCATGGCATTAATAGCGCCTAATATGATAAATACTTTCATCTATTCTCTCCCGCCTTTTCGTTAAACTCATATCAATTATCATATCGCACCTGTATGAAAATTCAATGTTTGTTCTCTGATGACACGAGATTGTCGGATTTTCTCCTGCGCCAAAGCTGAAACTGATCCATCGCTATTGCAGCAAGCGTCCCTAAGACAAGCCCGTTGCTTAACAGAGAAATAAACACCGGATGCATATCCTTTAATGCACTTTCTGGCACAAACATAATGCCGACACCTGTAAGCAGTGAAATGCCGATCACAGCCCGCACTCTTTTCAGCTCTGATTTCTCATAGGAATCAAATTCAGTAAACGCCAAACCAACCATTGCCGAGAACACAACAAAGTTTACCGCGAATCCAACGGGTGACGGCAGACTCGCAAACGCATTCATAAAAAACGGAATCACGCTGATGAAAACGACCAGCATACTGCCGAGAACAAACGGCTTTTTAGAAGGCAGCTTTGTCGTTTCAATAAAACCCGCGGCTCCCGAAATCGGAACCGGTGCAATGGCTCCAGACAAACCGCTCAGCAAATGGCTGAATGCAGCCGCAAAACCGGCAGGGCGCTCATGCCGCTTACCATCTGGCTGTTTGCCGAATTTTTTCACCGCAATGTCCACAACCTTCATACTTGCCAGCATGTTAACGATCAGCAGGATCGTAATAAAAACCGAGGTGATGGCTAGGCCGCTGTTAAATAACGGGGCACCGAACGGAAACAGAGACGGCAGCTGAAACAGCCGATCCGGCATTTCGATCGGTTTCGCAACGCCCGCAGCCGCAAACAGCACCCATCCGCCGAAAAGGGCCAATAAAACAGAATATTGCTTTAAAAAAACGATATTAGAATTTGACATGATAAAAGCTGCGGCGACGACAACCAGCGCGAGGACAAATACAAGACCGTCCACGCTGTCTTTTAGATAGCCGATGCCGAGAAGCCCTTTTATTATCGGCTGGCTCAGCTGCATGACGAGCAGCAGCAAATAGACCCCTGTCACAACCGGAGTAAACAAGGCAGCAAGCCGATCAATGACCTTGAAGACACTTAACAAAAAGAAACATACAGCGCTTACAAGAAGCGCCCCCTGCAAGCCGCGCAATGTTTCGCCATATGTCGCAAACACCGTTCCGGTTAGGCCGCCGTAGATCGTATACACTCCCCACCACAAGCCGGCAGGGCTTTCATTTATAGGCAGCCGGTGTCCTTTCAAACACTGAATAACTGCGGCAATTCCCAATACAAAAAAAGTGCTTTGAATCAGCCGTGCAGAATCTGAATGATCCAGATGAAACGACTGGGCAACCGCCACCGGAACAACAATCGCCGCGGCAATCATAAACGCTGTCCATTGCAGAGCGCCAAGAACCAATTTCACGTAAGCTCAACCTTTCTGATTAAAAATCAAATAAAGACTCTCCGTTTCCATCCTCTTCTTGCTTATCTTTTTCCTGCTTCCGATATTTGTTTAATCCCGCGCTGCCCATCATCTTTTCCATCAGCAGCTGGTCTGTCGAAGGCGGCGCCGAAGGACTTGCCGTGACACTCGGCTGAATGCGCGGCGTGCTCCCCGTCTCCGGCTGATCCAGCACGACGTCGCACAAAGAACGAACGACCGCCACGTGACGCTTCAGCTCCTCATCACCTTCAGCCGTCTTTGCTTTCTTCAATTCCTCTTCCATCTTCTGAATCAAAGCGGATATATGAATGTTCATAAAAAATCCTCCAAAAATAAAATGTAGTCTCCCTGCATTTTATCAAATTCCCGCGGCAAACGCAGACAAGAGTTTGTTATTTTTTCTGACAAGCGCCTCGCATTTGACAAGCAGAAGACATTTTTCACATAATGAATCACCATGACCTGCAGGAAGGAGAGAGAATATGAACAGCATCCCCTCTATTGTCAGCAGCCATCAAGCATTTTTCGCGGCAGGGCATACGAAATCAATTGACTCAAGACTGGACGTCTTAAAGAAATTGAAACACACCATCAAAGCGTATGAAGCAGACATCACAGCCGCTCTCTATCAGGATCTTCACAAATCTGAACAAGAAGCATACTCAACGGAAATCGGCATCGTTCTGGAGGAAATCAGCTTTGTGATGAAACGGCTGAAAAAATGGGCCAAGCCGAAAAGAGTCAAAACGCCATTGACCCATATCGGTTCCAAAAGTGTCATTATCCCCGAGCCGTATGGCACCGTCTTGGTGATTGCGCCATGGAACTATCCCTTGCAGCTGGCGCTTTCTCCATTGATCGGAGCCATTGCGGCCGGAAACACGGTCGTTCTCAAACCCTCAGAATATACGCCAGCTGTTTCGGCTGTTCTTTCCGATCTCATCCGCGACGTTTTTCCGGATCATTATGTCGCTTTGGCGGAAGGCGGGCCGGACATCAGCACAGCTTTATTACAGCAGCCGTTCGACTACATATTTTTTACGGGAAGCGTCGCCATAGGAAAAGTTGTCATGGAAGCGGCGGCCAAACAATTAATTCCTGTCACCTTAGAGCTCGGAGGCAAAAGCCCCTGCATCGTGCATAAGGATGCTGACATCAAGCTTGCCGCCAAACGCATCGTCTTCGGGAAATTTACGAATGCGGGCCAAACCTGCATCGCACCGGATTATTTGCTCGTTCACGAAGACATCAAAACAGTGCTTGCGGAAGAAATGAAGCGTGTCATTGGCGAGTTTTACGGACCGCAGCCCGAACTGAATCCGGCTTATGGCAAAATCGTCAGTGAACGCCACTATCAGCGGCTGCTGAGCTTTCTGAAAGACGGCGTCGCGCTAAGCGGCGGCCAAGCAGATCACAGGCACCACAAAATAGCGCCGACCATTCTCGATCAAGTCACAGAAGATTCCCCTGTGATGCAAGAGGAAATTTTCGGGCCCATTCTTCCGCTGTTTACATATCGCGGCATCGATGAAGTCATTGAGAAAATCAAGTCGCGTCCCAAGCCGCTCGCCCTGTATGTGTTTACGAAAAACCAAACAACTGAACGAGAGGTATTAGAAAACCTGTCGTTTGGCGGCGGCTGTGTCAACGATACGTTAATGCATGCCGCGACACCGTATTTGCCATTCGGCGGCGTGGGAGAAAGCGGAATCGGCAGCTATCACGGATTTGACAGCTTTAATACATTTACGCATAAGAAAAGCGTCGTCAAGCAAACGAACCGCTTCGACTTCGCTTTCCGTTATCCATCCTCCAAAAACGGCTTGCGTTTGATTCGAAAAATACTCAAATAAAAAAGCGCAGGCCATCTGCGCTTTTTATAAATCCTTTATACACCAATCAATCGGAGCCTCCCCCATTTTCTCCAAGAAGGCATTTGCCCGTGAAAATGGCCTGCTGCCAAAAAATCCGTTTCTTGCTGAGAACGGGCTGGGATGCGTCGATTCAATAATAAAATGCTTGGACGTATCGATCCGTTCTTTCTTCATTTGGGCATGCCGGCCCCACAATATAAAGATGATCGGCCGCTCTCTTTCATTCAGCACGTCAATCATCCGGTCAGTCAGCCGCTCCCAGCCTTTTCCCTTATGGGAATTCGCCTGTCCGCGCCGCACCGTAAGCACGGTATTCAGCAAAAGAACCCCCTGCTTCGCCCAGCTGACGAGCGACCCGTGATTCGGTATGCTGCAGCCGATATCATCCTGAAGCTCGAGAAAGATATTTTTCAATGAAGGCGGCTGCTTCACGCCCGGCTTTACGGAGAAGCTTAAGCCTTGCGCCTGTCCAGGCCCGTGATACGGATCTTGGCCGAGAATGACCACCTTGACATCATCGTACGGCGTATAGTGCAGCGCATTAAAGATATCGCGGCTGTCCGGATAGACCGTCTCCTCCATGTATTCCCGCTTCAGCATTTCTCTCAGCTCTTGATAATACGGTTTTTCAAACTCTTCCTTCAGCTGTTCCCACCAGCTGTCCTGTAAAAGCTGTTTCAAGATGCAAACCTCCTTACGAACGATGAAGTCTGGAATAGACAGGTTTGCCATCCCAAACAATCTCACTTTGTGCTTCCCGCCTCTTCATCTCAGGCTCTTCAAGCAGGACGGCAAAGTTTTTCGTCGGCAGTTCCCCTAGTCCGTGCTTCTCGCTTAAACGATCCAAATATTGCTTCCTCTTGGCGCCAAGGTCTGCGGACTGATTGTCTCCCGCGTCACTGAATGCATATATCACACTGGCACAAGGCACACGCTTGACCCGGTAATCCTTCGCTGCACGCAAGTAAAAATCCCAGTCCCAATAATTATGCACATCAGCATCGAAATACCCGATCTCATCGTGCAGGAAACGTCTGTACATGCTGCCCGACGGCACGTAGGTCGAGAACACTCTCATATCCTCATAATCAGCGGTATACGCAAATAACTTCCGCGAAATCGGATATCTTGTCCCTTCTCTCTCTTCAAACGACACAATTTCGGCATCAGAATGAACGAAATCTGCCGTTTCCATTTCTTTCGCCATTCTTTCCAAATGGCCCGGCGTGAAGAAATCATCATCATCACAAAGCATGATACAGTCGCCTGACACCTCTTTGACACCCGCATTTCTCGCGGCCACATGGCCTGAGTTCTTCTCTAAATCAATCACAACAATCGGCAGCTCCGGATACAGTGCTTTGGCCCGCTCAACCGATTCCCCGGCATCATTGACAATAATGACTTCATACGGCTTCATAGTCTGCTGCGAAATCGACTCCAGCAGCTCGCACAAAGCCGGAATCCGATTATAGGTCACAATTACGATAGAAATCTTCATGATGCTCTCCTTCTCATTTTCATAGTCATGTACTATTAAAACATATATTGGACGGGAGATCAGTGGGAAGATCCTACCGAACTGTGAAATGGAAACTACAGAAACAGCAAAGTGACGCCTACCAGAAGCACCATAATCAGCATCAGATCTGCGCATACACGAACGACATCTTTCAGGCGGACGCCATTCGGCAGGACGAGATGCCACAGCTTCGATTGATAGACCGGCAGCAGCACCAATGCGTAAGAAAGGCACAAAAAAGTGAATGCCGGCGGAACAAAAGCACAGCCTGCATCGTCCCAATCCCTCACAATTTTAGAAACACTCGTTCCATCTGATAAGAACAAACCAATCAGCAAGGCCAGCAGAACAAAGGACCCCAATTGAACATCAAACAGACGCATGCGTTGGTAGCAAGCAAGCCTGAGCGCCCAAAACCAGCCTATAGAATAAAAGAATAATAGAAAAATGATTGCACCAGCAGTAAAAACAACATCTGGCAGCCTATCGAGCAAAAAAACAAGCGGTACGGACACAGCCATAACCAAAAGCATGGAGGCACCCACAAACAAAAATACAGCCACATGAATAACAAAACCATATAAACAAGAGCCGAGTCTCATGACAATCCCCCTTATTACATAGAAATTCTATGTATATATCTAAAAAATCAGGCAAGCTGGCGCCTGCCAAAATAACAGCCTATTCGTCCGCACGCCGGAAATAACAGCGTAGCACAAGCACACGCCCCTATAAACCAAGGTGTCAGCAAAGATTGAAACAGCGCAGCAGGAACGAGATCAAACAGAAAAACAAACATAAAAATAACGTTCGGCACCATGGAAATAAGAATCGTATGCAAAACAAGCCGTTCACCCCGTTGCCCGAACTCCCTGACGCCTTGGTACCCAATCAGCACCCAATAGAGAATATAAGCAGCTAAAATCAGCCACACAGAAACAGAAATGCCTTTCCACACTGCATGAACAAAGGGAGATTCTAACCATGCATGCAATGCCGTAATGGTAATACCTGCTGCAAATAAAGCACTATTGCAGAAAAGATGGAATAATAAAAACGTAAGAGCGGATACAGGCTGTTCTTTCTGAAAGGAAGACACAATCTCATCCGGTGTGCCAAATTCCCGAAGCAAACATTCCATGGCTTCCGCCTCATTCTTCCCCTCTTGAATGGAGTGAAACAAGTGGTGTTCAATATGGTTTTCGATCTCTTCGATCATCGCTTCACAATCAGAAACCCCTTTAAGCCCGTTTTTCACTTTATATAAATAAGTCTCTTTATCCATTCTGTCCGCCCCGCTTCAGCATTCGGTCCATCATGGCTGAAAACATGCTCCATTCCTTTGTGCGCTCTGCCAGGATCTCTCTGCCGTCTTCTGTAATCCGATAATACTTACGATCCGGGCCTTTCTCCTGCTTCTCCCAATAGGAAGAAATATATCCTTGCCGTTCAAGTTTATGAAGGGAAGGATACAATGTTCCCTCTTTCATCTGCAGTTCATGATCGCTGCGGCTTCCCATCTCTTTTACAAGCTCATAGCCATACATCGGCCTCTCACTCAGGAGCGTTAAAACCAATATCACGGTGCTGCCTTTAATCAGCTCACGATTTAACATGACAAAACCCCTACCTAGTTTTCTTATGTAGCATTTTACGAAATCACCCTGATATTGTCAATTGATTCCTATAAACCTTTCATATTGTGATAAGCAGAAAATCTAACTATAATGAGATATAAAACATTGATGGAGGTTCAACACATGTCTATGCATAAAGCACTCACGATTGCCGGCTCCGATTCCAGCGGCGGCGCGGGAATTCAAGCTGATTTAAAAACATTTCAAGAAAAAAACGTATACGGGATGACGGCCTTAACGGTGATCGTCGCGATGGACCCAAACAACAGCTGGGACCATCAAGTCTTTCCGATCGATCCTGACACGATTCGCGCCCAGCTCGCAACGATTGTAGACGGCATCGGTGTGGACGCCATGAAAACAGGAATGCTGCCAACCGTTGAAATTATTGAGCTTGCGGCGAAAACAATCAAGGAAAAACAACTGCAAAACGTCGTGATTGATCCGGTTATGGTTTGCAAAGGGGCAAATGAGGTCCTTTATCCAGAGCACGCGCAAGCCCTGCGTGAACAATTGGCACCGCTCGCTACCGTGATTACGCCAAATCTGTTCGAAGCCAGCCAGCTCAGCGGCATGGGCGAATTAAAAACGATTGAAGACATGAAAGAAGCGGCGAAAAAAATCCACGCCCTCGGTGCTCAATATGTTGTGATTACAGGCGGAGGCAAGCTGAAGCACGAAAAAGCTGTAGACGTTCTGTATGACGGAGAAACAGCGGAAGTCCTTGAAAGCGAAATGATTGATACGCCTTATACACATGGCGCCGGCTGTACGTTCTCCGCAGCGGTGACAGCAGAACTCGCAAAAGGTGCGGAAGTCAAAGAAGCGATTTACGCGGCGAAAGAATTTATTACTGCTGCGATTAAAGAGTCCTTCCCGCTGAATCAGTATGTCGGACCTACGAAGCATTCAGCATTGCGCCTGAATAAGCAATCATAAGCGTAACAGGCTGCCTTATTAAAGAGGCAGCCTGTTTTTATGTTCAATCTTATATATTGGGACGCTCTGTCGCATTCCATTTCACATCTTCGTAACCGTCCGCCTCAAAAATGTCTATATCACAAGAGTCTTCGTGCGTTTCATCTGCCGCTTCCATCCTTTTATTCGGTGCAAGAAAGTAGTGCTCTTTAGCAACAGAAAAAACTGCCGATCACATCGGCAGCCTGTTTATTTGGTTTTTAAATTGTTCGCAGATGACCTCAAAAATGTTTCTATCGACTGAACAAAAAGTGCATATTCCTTCATTTGTTCATATGCCCGTGAAAGGGTTTCTGCCGCTTCACTATGCGGCGATGTTCCCCTAAGCATTTTTTTCAGCTGAAGAAGCACATCCTTATATTCTTCCCGCTTATCCTCAACATGATCCGCAGCCTTTTCTAAACATTCCGGTGTTATCTTCTGTTCATGTATATTCAAGAAAACAACTCCTTTTACAGAAAAAAATAGTAGGTTATCGTTGAAGAATAGCACAGATGGCACAGATTTCACATAAGAAAATAGGAGGATTTTCTACATAAGTGTCCAAATTCCGACTTTCATTTCAGATTTTCCATTTGATCTCGCTGTCACTTCATCATTTCCCGGGAAAGGAAAATATCTCGCACTGAATACCTCTTCCCCATGATTGATAAAGACTTCCACAGATGACGCATCGATAAACATGTGCACTGTGTGCAGATTGCTGATTCGGCAATGTCTCGCTTCTGTTTTTGTACCGTCAAAGCTTGTGCGCGTTAGCGTGATAAGCCCTTCTTCCTTCTGGAAAGAGAATGTGGCAGTGGCGCGGATATCGATTTCAAAACCAGACTCCGTATTAATGTCTTCAATCAAAATCTCAGCTCTTTCAGGATTTTCAACTGGCAGTGTACCAGACGATCCATACATATTGATTTGAACTTCCTGCCCATTTTTCCGCATCGCTTTCAGCTCGGGAAGCGGCTGCTGAATCAGCTTCTCCCCTGATAGCGCCAGCTGTCTCGGCAGCGTCATACAGTGAATCCAGTGATAATCTTTCGTCGGATGATCCTTCTCATCCTGATCAGGTACAGCCATCCACGCAAACAGTATCCGGCGTCCCTGATCGTCTTCAAGTGTTTGCGGCGCGTAAAAATCAAAGCCTTGATCAAGCTCCGTAAACGCAGCATGCATCAGCCCCGTTTTTTCATAATCGAGCCGGCCTACAAAATATCCAGATTGATACACATTTTGATAATGATAGCCGTCAGCTTCAAGTCCTTGGGGCGAGACAATCAGCACTTCGGAGCCTTGAAGAGAAAACAGGTCAGGGCACTCCCACATATACCCGAAACCGTTCAGTCCGTTGAGCCCGGCACCTGTTATCGGGCCGAGAAACACCCATTCTGTCAGGTTATCGGAAGTAAACAAAACAGCTTGGCCTTTCATGTTCTCCGTTTGTGCACCGATCACCATATACCATTTTCCTTCATGCTCCCACACCTTCGGATCGCGAAAATGAGCTGTATAGCCTTCCGGAAGGCGGGCGACAACACCTTTTTTCTCAAAGGTCAGGCCATCATCCGATACAGCAAGGCACTGATACGTTTCCCGATTCCCATCCTGATCCCTGACATTTCCTGTGTAAAACAGATAGAGCCGGTCATCTTTGACAACAGCGCTGCCCGAGTAGCAGCCGTTTTTATCAAACCAATCACTCGGAGCCAGCGCAATCTCTTCCCGCTTCCAATTCACAAAGTCGCGTGTCGTATAATGCCCCCAAAACTTTGCGCCGTGCCCCGTCTGAAACGGCTGCCACTGAAAAAACAAATGATAGACTCCTTTCCAATACACAACGCCATTTGGATCATTCAGCAAACCAACCGGAGGCATGATGTGAAAGTGCTGGCGGTGCGGATCGCTGTCAGCGATATGTTCTTTTTTCTCAACTTCTTCATAAGCCCGGCGACGCAGCTCCTGATCATGTGCTGTCATTTTTTTCTCTCCTCATCTTCGTTAATTTTCATGACAAACGCCGCAATAAATGCTGATACTGCTGCAATAACCATTCCAATCATATAGTTTACTAGATTTCCAAAGCCAAACGGTGCTGCAATGGCGATCATCGGAATGCCTGTTAACCCGTAAGCGTTTGCAGCCACATGTGTAAATACGACATACGCGCCGCCCAACGCGCCCCCGATCATCGCGGCGATAAACGGTTTTCGGTAGCGAAGATTGACTCCGAAGATGATGGGCTCAGTAATGCCAAGAAAAGCGGAAAATGCAGCCGGAAGCGCGATTTCTTTTGTCTTTGCCTTTTTCGCCATAAAGAAGACGGCAAGCCCGGCGCCGCCCTGTGCGACATTCGCCATTGACCAGATCGGCAGCAAGTAGTTCTTGCCTATATCTGCAATAAGCCCTGCCTCAATCGCATGGAAGCTGTGATGTACGCCTGTCAGCACGATAAGTGAATACGTGCCCCCGAAAATCAGACCCGCAACAAAACCTGCATGGTCATATACATAAGTTAAAGCAACCGTAATGCCGGAGCCAAGCGCTCTGCCCAGAGGACCAATCGCGATAAAAGCGACAAAACCAGTGACAATGACAGTAACAAAAGGCGTAACAAGCAAATCGACCGCATGCGGAACCGCTTTTCTTGTCCATTTCTCTACCTTGCTCATGACGTAAACTGCCAGCAGGACAGGGATGACGGTTCCCTGATAACCGAGGAGCGCGATATCAAACCCGAAAAGATGCATATAATCAGGTGACGCTTCCGCCAAACCCCATGGATTCAAAAGCGTCGGGTGTATCATGATTCCCCCGATGACCGCTCCTAAATACGGATTGCTTCCAAACTCTTTTGAAGCGCTGACCCCGATCAAAATCGGCAGAAAGATAAATGCCGCGCTTGAAAACATATCGAGGAGCTGCAGCAACGCAGAGTCCTTACTCATCCAATGAAAGGCATTGACCATTCCCAATAACCCCATTAACAGGCCGCTGGCTACGATGGCTGGAATGATCGGCACAAAAATATTCGAAAGCGTTTTCGCAAATCTCGCCGCAGGGTTCAGTTTCTCTTTAGCAGCATCCTGGTGATTCACATGTTCTTCACGCTCTACATCGGCTTCCTTAGAAAAAGCGTCATACACTTTATTGACAAGGCCTGTTCCAAAAATAATCTGGTATTGACCTGAACTGCTGAAAGCGCCTTTGACGCCTTCAAGCTCTTCCACTTGCGATTGGTCAATCTTTGATTCATCCCTGATCACTAAACGCAGCCTTGTCGCACAATGAGCCGCGCTGATGATGTTTTCTTTTCCTCCGAGAAGCTCAATGAGGCGTTTTGCAGTCTCTTTTTCATTCATCTATTTCTCCCCCTTTTATAAACAAAAAAGACCTAAAATTCGCCAACGAATAAAGGACACAGCGATCCTTTTTCATTTACGCAAATTTTAGGTCTTGCCTGCTTTACCAGTCACAATCCCTCTTATTCGAATGAAGAATACGCTTTCATCATAATTGATGACAGCGTTTTCGTCAACTGTTTTTTTAGATAAAAAGTGATGTAAAACATTTAGACAAAAAGTCGTAAATATTAATTGTGAAACACTTCACAATATCATGCTATACTATGCTCATCTATCAAAGAAAGCAGGAAAAGACAATGGAGACTCAAGCATTGCAAAAGGTTGAACAATATGCTTTAAGAAAACAAAACATATTCGTTTCAAGCAAAATCCGTTATTTGCTCAGATCCATTTTGGCCAGCATGTTTATCGGTTTTGGCATTACAGCCGCAAGCAAAACAGGCAGCTATTTCTCTATTGCTGACTCACCGTTTGCCTTTCCGGCTGCCGCTGTGACATTTGGAGCTGCTATTGTGTTAATTGCCTACGGAGGCGGGGATTTATTCACCGGCAACACCTTTTATTTCACTTATACCGCGCTCCGGAAAAAAATCCGCTGGCGCGACACCCTGTACCTGTGGGTTTTCAGTTATACCGGCAATTTGATCGGAGCCGTTTTGTTTGCGATTCTTATCAGCGCAACCGGGCTTTTTGAGGGGGCATCCCATTCCTTTTTGATTCATCTGGCAGAGCACAAGATAGAGCCGCCTGCCTCAGAGCTGTTTTTCCGAGGAATGCTGTGCAATTGGCTTGTATGTCTCGCTTTTTTCATTCCGATGTCTCTCAAAGGAGAAGGGGCAAAGCTGTTTGCCATGATGCTTTTCGTTTTCTGCTTTTTTATTTCCGGTTTTGAACACAGCATTGCCAATATGTGCACTTTTGCGATCTCACTTTTGATCGATCACCCTGATACAGTCACACTGGCGGGAGCAGTGAGAAACTTAATTCCTGTTACACTCGGCAATCTGGCCGCAGGAATTGTGATGATGGGCTGGATGTATCACACGCTGAATGCCGATCAATAAAAAAACTTCCAGAGATCACTCCCTGCAAGTCAAAGCGGTTTTTCCGAGAGATCTTGAAGACGCTGGACATGCAGCGTGATATAGCCGGCCTCGGACTCCGGCAAATGTAATTGATATTCATTTTTCAGAAACTCCGCCAGCTCCAGCGCACATTGATAGGCAAATGAATACTTTTTTTGGATGAAATAAAGCATCTCTTCGTCCATGACATGAAACGCTTCATTTGATTCCAACCGGCTGACCGCGTATCGCAAATGCGTGACAAGGCGTTGATAGGAAATGCTGTTTTCATCCACCTTTCGATTAAAGTAGTTTTCTATTTTCTCTATCATTTCTTTGATCATCGTCGTATGCTTCAGCGCTGAATACATACTCTCTGCATCCATCTTTGCCGTATGGATGTGAAGGGCAATATAACCCGCTTCATCTTCAGGCAGAGACACGCCCAATGTCTCTTTTACATGTCCGATCGCCCACAGGCCGATCTCGTATTCTTTTTTATAGAGCGCCTTTATCTCATGCAATAATTTATTTTGCACAAGCAGCCCATTTTGAATCCTTTCGATCGCAAAGGACAAATGGTCAGAAAGCGCAATATGAATATGGTCGCTCAGCGGCGCCGCGAGCTCCCCTTCCGCATAGCTGATGATATCCTCAGCTATGTCAATATGCTCCTCAGGCAGTGTTTGCAGGATTTGCTTGAATTTTTCATTCTCGTCGTGCACGACAAAAATCTTTTCTGCTTTATTCATAGGGATGAGATCATTTTTCTTTTTTTGAAAAGCGATGCCCGGACCCATAACGATTTTTTCCTGATCATCCTCTTTGATTAAAGCCGCATTGTTGTTTAATACCTTATAGATTTTCAAGAGGCTCTCTCTCCCGCCAATTAGCTTTTATGACTGGGATTTTACCTCCTTTTGACCGCCATGTAAAGCTGCGGGCCGGCCCTCTCCTGCTTTGGCGATTCCTTGAAGGCTTGCAGACATCTTCTTTTATAGAGAGCGGCGGCTTTCGCTTTCTGTTTTTCTTCGTCATTCACAGCCATCCGCCATTCATAAAACGAAACCAGTCCTGCGGCTTGCACCGCCGCTTTTCTTTGATATGTACGCTGAGCCGAATAAATAGCGGCAGCCGCATGTTTTCGGTCCGGCGCCACCCAGTTCATCAAAAAGACCATCCACACCCGTAAAGATACAAGCAAACGTTTCATAAAAAAACATCCCTCCGCTTCTTTTTGGCAGGCAGCCTTTTTAGCAGCCCGTTTTTTCAGCCGCAGCTCACAGGAAAAGACGGCCGATTTCTTTTCTCGCAAACTAGCAGCTCTAGCAAAACTCATGACTCTATGATAGACCGTGGAAAGAGAATTCTTTGTCACAATATGAGTGAAAAAACAAACTAGTTTTAAGAAGTTTTGTTGAAAGCTGAAAGAAATGAAATGAAAATTGGAGAACCGCTTTAAAAAGTTTATACACAAGTTATCCCAAAGATAAGAACAACTTAATCACAAGAGATATCCACATGTCCACAAACCCCATCTATATTTTGTATAAGAACATATATTCCCAACTATATATATACACAGCTTTATTCACTTATACACAGGGTTCTGTGTATAACTCCTTCCTTATACACAACCAAAATCCAATAAATGGTCCAAATGACACAAGGATTTTTTTGAATTTTCAAGAAATATATACTAGATCATCACCATTTTTTCTAAACACAAAGGGGGAAACACATTGAAAAACGGGATTATTCGTTTTCTGCTTCTAGGTTTGGTTTTATTCTTTACGTTATCCACAGGCATTACAGGTGTACAGGCAGCACCGGTTTCTTCAAAAGGATCGGCGGATCTGGAAAAGGCCGAGGTATTCGGTGATATTGACATGACAACAAGCAAACAAACAACGGTGATTGTGGAATTAAAAGAAAAATCCTTAGCAGAGGCGAAAGAAGCGGGAGTAAACCAAACGAAAAGCAAGCTCAAAAACGCCCGCTCAAAAGCAAAAAATAAAGCCGTGAAAGCGGTGAAAAACGGAAAAGTAAAACGAGAATATGAGCAGGTATTCTCCGGATTTTCTATGAAGCTTCCAGCTAATGAAATTCCAAAACTTCTAGCAGTAGATGACGTTAAAGCTGTGTACCCGAACGTCACTTACAAAACAGACAATATCAAGGAGAAAGACATCACCATCTCCGAGGACGCTGTCTCTCCGCAAATGGATGACAGCGCGCCATATATCGGAGCAAATGATGCATGGGATTTAGGCTACACAGGGAAAGGCGTCAAAGTGGCTGTTATTGATACAGGGGTTGAGTACAATCACCCTGATCTGAAGAAAAACTTCGGACAATATAAAGGATACGATTTTGTAGACAATGATTACGATCCGAAAGAAACACCGACAGGCGATCCAAGAGGCGGAGCCACTGACCATGGAACACACGTGGCCGGAACTGTCGCTGCAAACGGTACGATTAAAGGCGTAGCGCCTGATGCTACACTTCTCGCTTACCGCGTTCTCGGACCGGGAGGAAGCGGCACAACAGAAAACGTCATCGCCGGTGTAGAACGTGCAGTTCAGGACGGAGCAGATGTGATGAACCTGTCTCTCGGAAACTCGTTAAACAACCCGGATTGGGCGACGAGCACAGCGCTTGACTGGGCCATGTCAGAAGGCGTTGTCGCCGTTACATCAAATGGCAACAGCGGACCAAACGGCTGGACAGTCGGATCGCCAGGCACATCCAGAGAAGCGATTTCTGTCGGCGCAACGCAGCTTCCGCTCAATGAATACGCCGTCTCATTCGGCTCTTACTCTTCAGCAAAAGTCATGGGCTATGACAAAGAAGAGGACGTCAAGGCGCTTCACAATAAAGAGGTTGAGCTTGTCGACGCTGGCCTCGGCGAAGAAAAGGACGTTGAAGGAAAAGATCTGAAAGGCAAAGTGGCACTCGTCAAACGGGGCAGCATTGCTTTTGTGGATAAAGCAGATAACGCAAAAAAAGCAGGCGCCATCGGCATGGTTGTGTATAACAACCTGTCCGGAGAAGTTGAAGCCAATGTGCCAGGCATGTCTGTGCCAACGATTAAGCTTTCATTAGAAGACGGCGAAAAACTCATCAGCGCCATGAAAGCAGGCGAGACAAAAGCAACATTCAACTTGACGGTCTCAAAAGCGCTCGGTGAACAGGTTGCCGATTTCTCATCCCGCGGCCCTGTGATGGATACGTGGATGATTAAGCCGGATATTTCCGCGCCAGGTGTCAATATCGTCAGCACCATTCCGACACATGATCCTGACAATCCATATGGCTACGGGTCAAAACAAGGAACAAGCATGGCATCACCTCATATTGCCGGAGCGGTTGCCGTTATCAAACAAGCTAAACCGAAATGGAGCGTTGAACAGATCAAGGCTGCCATCATGAATACCGCCGTCACATTAAAGGATGGCGACGGAGAAGTATATCCGCATAACGCTCAAGGCGCAGGCAGCGCAAGAATTATGAACGCGATCAAAGCCGACTCGTTCGTCTCACCGGGAAGCTACTCGTACGGCACATTTTTGAAGGAAAAAGGAACCGAAACGAAAAAAGAAACCTTTACAATTGAAAACCAATCTTCCATTAGAAAATCATACACGCTAGAATACTCATTTAACGGAAGCGGCATTTCCACATCCGGCACAAGCCGTGTTGTGATTCCGGCTCATAAAACCGGAAAAGCCACTGCAAAAGTAAAGGTCGACACAAAGAAAACAAAAGCAGGCACCTATGAAGGAACAGTCATCGTTAGAGAAGGCGGAAAAACCGTCGCCAAGGTTCCTACATTGCTGATCGTAAAAGAGCCGGATTATCCGAGGGTAACGTCTGTCTCAGTTAATGAGGGCTCTGAACAAGGCACCTATGAAATTGAAACCTACCTTCCTGCGGGAGCGGAAGAGCTGGCATTCCTCGTCTATGACAGCAACCTTGACTTTGCAGGCCAAGCAGGTATTTATAAACATCAAGATAAAGGCTATCAGTACTTCGACTGGGACGGCACGATCAATTGGGGCACAAAGCTTCCAGCCGGTGAATATTATATGCTCGCCTATGCAGCGAACAAAGGCAAATCAAGCCAAGTTCTGACTGAAGAGCCGTTTACTGTTGAATAAAAAGCAGCCCTGCCGAGAAACATCGGCGGGGCTTTTTTCATGCAGGCTTTAGCGGCCTCATGCCTCAGCAAACGCCTCCTGTAAAAGGCGATAAGAATGAAGTTTATCCTCAAATCGGTTCGTAATGGTCACCGCCATGATTTCCTCTGTACCATAAGCCTTACTCAAGGACATCAGCTGTTCCTTGACCTGTTTTTTCGTACCGACAATCATTCGGTTTCTGTTATCAGCAATTCGTCTTTGTTCATAAGGAGAGTACGTATTTTGCCGGACAGCTTCATAATCAGGAACGCCTTCTAAAGGTATGCCCTGCTCACCCGCCAAGAGAGTAAAATCAAGCACTGCCCCTAGCTTCTCCGCTTTCTCTTCTGTATCCGCACATAGAACAAAAACAGCAACTGCCGCCCGAGGTGTTTCTCCTAACACAGACGGCTTAAATCGTCTCATATATTGTCTGACCGTATCCTCCCCGCCCTCGCCATTGATAAAATGGGCAAACATATAGCCGGCACCCGATTCAGCGGCGAGCAGCGCGCTTTCTCCAGATGAACCGAGCAGCCACACATCAGGCGCAGTTGAAATATGCGGTGCAGCCGTTAAATTAGGAAACCGGTGACTGTCATCCGCCAAATCATGCAAATACATGGTCAGCTCCTTGATTTGCTGCGGGTACTGATCGGCATTGCGTTTCCCGCCGTCATTCAGCGCCCAAGATGCAATCGGCATTCCTCCCGGCGCTCTGCCTAGGCCGAGATCAATTCTTCCCGGTGTCAGCCCCTCCAGCACACGGAAATTCTCCGCTACTTTATAGGCACTGTAGTGCGGCAGCATGACACCTCCTGATCCCACCCTGATCCGGTTCGTTTTCGCCGCAATGTAGCTGATCAGCACCTCTGGACTGGACCCTGCCAGACGCTTTGAAAAGTGATGCTCTGAAACCCAAAATCTCTTATACCCAAGATCCTCAGCCGCCTGAGCAAGCTCAACAGTTTCCCGTAATGCCGTTTCTGCAGAGCTTCCCTCGGACACCGGAGATTGATCTAATATACTTAATGATAACATCCCTACCACCTCGTCCTCATCGTATCACTGATCCATTATTTTTTCTTCTAAGCCGCTCACACTGTTCATCAGTGTCCCCCGATCAATCGTTATTTATTTGTGTCAGCTTGTCTCTATTTGTCGAGATATGTTACACGTGAAACATAAAAACCTCTCCGCTGGCGGAGAGGTTTCACATTTAGTTCTTATTAAAGCCTTTTTTCTTCACATATTCATTTAAGTACGTACGCGGTTTCTGCTTCATAAAGTTCAGAATTTGATCAGACCACGTTTCTACCCGCTGACCGTTTGTTCTTTCTCTATAATAATCAGAAATGGTTTTGTCATATGCACTCATATGTTCACGAAAATCATCGTCATTCACGTTATACGTATTTTCATGATATACAGCCTGCTTCGGCAATCTCGGTTTTTTGCCAGATAAGTTGGCAGGATGTCCTACAGCCAGGCCAAAAAGCGGGAGCACATGGTCAGGCGTTTGCAGCACCTCTGTCACCTTGTCCAGTTCATTCCGAATGCCTCCGATATAACATATGCCAAGCCCCATTGATTCCGCGGCGATGCTCATATTTTGAGCCGCAAGCGCAGCATCAATTAAACTGACCATAAACATTTCCGTATTTTCCAGCAGCTCAGAAATAGGTTCGCCTTTTTCTTCAGCCAGTTTTTGATGACGGTACAAGTCCGCACAAAACACAAAAAAGTGCCCGTTATTTTCTACATAAGGCTGATTCCCCGCAAGCACAGACAGCTCACGTTTTTTCTCCGGATCGGAAACACCGATAATCGAATAAGCCTGTACATAGCTGGACGTAGGCGCAGCCTGCGCGCTTTTCACTAATGTATCAATTTCCTCAGCTGTCAGAAGCTGATCAGTAAAAGATCGGATCGACCGATGGTTTAAAATGGTTTCAATTGTGTTGTTCATCACAAGGACCTCCTTATCTGTTTATCATATCCCAAAAAAAGTGAAGCCAAAAGTGAAATGCTCTGAAACAAAAAAGACAGCCCTTTAAAGGCTGTCTGCATTTTATGAATTAAACAAATAACTTCTGTATCTCGTCAACTGAACACTCGCATTATACACAATGCCGAAACCGATTAACGTGGCAAGCGTCGAGCTCCCCCCATAGCTGACAAACAGCAGCGGAATCCCGGTAACAGGCATAATACCGATATTCATCCCGATATTCTGGAATGTGTGGATAACAATTAACGCCGTATAACCTACGCAAAAGAAAGAAGCAAAACGGTTGAATGGATGGATCTTGTCAATCAAAACGACAAGTCTATAGATTAAGAAGAAGAACATGATAACAACAATGGCACAGCCTAAAAATCCGAAGCTTTCTCCTAAAATAGCAAAAATAAAGTCAGTTTGTCCCTCTGGTACATAAACCTTCAAGTTATGAACACCATTTCCGATAATACCGCCTGAGCCGATAGCCATGACGGCCTGATCAACCTGCCAGCCGCTATTTGCATCTTCCTGAGTTGTTCCATTTGAATCAGAAACCCAAGATGTAACCCTGTTAATTTGATACTCTTGAATACCCACTGACTTAGCGACATCAGGAAAATTAATCATGACTAACAACGCAAGAGAAATAAGTAAGATACCTGAACCGCCAATGATCGCGATCAGCTTCCAGTTTACTCCTGACATAAAGACCATGACAATCACAATGAACATACAGATCCCAGCTGTACCAGCATCCTGCAGAAGGATAAGTCCGATTGGCACTACTGCAACGCCTGCTATCTTCAACAAAAGATAGACATCATCTCTAAGTGAACGAACTTTTTTAGGATTCGCCTTAGATATAACCGAGGCCACCATCATCATGAGCCCTATCTTCATAAATTCAGAAGGCTGCAACGTAACAGGTCCAAATTGGAACCAGCTCTTTGCACCATTTTTCACAGGGGCGATAGACTCAGGGCTGATTCTTAATATCAACAGCAATAAGATTCCAAATATAAACACATATAAACTAAGTTTTTCCAGCTGCTCTAAATCGAAATAAAGTAGTGCCGTTATTGCAACAATGCCCAATACATAATAGACGATTTGTTTCTTCCAAGCACCGTCTCCATACTGCCCAAACTGACCGGCAGCATAAATTGATACTACGCTTATGATAAAAAACACACCTAATATAAAAATCAAATCCCCCTGGTAGAAGGGGCTTTGCTGTTTCTTATATCGACTCATTCTATCCCGCCTTACATTTTCATCGGAAAATCACTAATGTTTATTATACATGAACCACGTTCAAGATGACACGTGAAGCTCGTTTCCTTTTTTGTTTTTTGCGCGCATTTGCGGCGCTTTTTCAGCTACACGAAATATGACGTATCATAAACCGAAATGTTTCGATTGACACAAAACTTTTCAAATGAAAAAAACCCTATTTCTCAAGGGTTATGAATGCAGCCTCTTATTAAATATGTTGATTTACCCAAAGATTTATTGAATGTTCCTATCTTACATCAAGTTGCCAGAAAACCAATGCCTAAGTAAACAAACTGTTCCATTCTGGTTTCCATACATTCTCCTAGCGGATTGGCGATAAAAAATAAGGCAATAGTGCCAGACCATTTCTGCAAATACCTGTATCAATTTCTGGAAAACATGGTATAATAATTGTAACAAAATGTTCACAAAACAACCATAAAACAGACACAATTCATTTCCTCTACTTCATTTTTGTAAACGCTGTCACAAAATGAAAGGAGACGGGTATGATGGACATGTTTTTTGCTTATTTATTGGTTGCCAGCGCTACTCCCCTCTTTATTTGGCTCGATAACAAAAAAGTCGCACTCTCTGCTATTCCGCCAATTATTTTAATGTGGGTATTCTTCTTCTTTTACGCAACAGAAAGCCTTTCTCCACTCGGACACACTCTCATGATTATCCTGTTTGCCGTCAACGTCATTGTCGCTCATATCGCGGCCTTTATCATTTATGGCCTTCCTTACCTTCGCAGAAAGCGAAGCAGCAGCTGAAACAGCAAAAAACCCTCTTCTGACGAAGAGGGTTTTTGCTTATTCGTTGTGGCCTGAGTGCTCTGAGTGTTCAGCGCCTCCAGGAGGATTTCCGTCCATGTGGTCACCGTGATGATAGTGAGCCGCGAAAATCCAGATAGATCCAAGCACGATAACGATCGCGCCGAAGAATCCGAACAGCGTGTTTCCGACTTGGATACCGCCGTTTTCGCTCTCTGTCATGTGCATGAACATGAGAAGCTGGAGCGCCGCCTGAATGAAGGCGAAGCCGAAAATGATCCAAAGTTTTGCTGATGGACTCAATTCAGTATACACTGCAACCCATAGAGCCAGCAGGGTCAAAACAATAGACAGTGCAAAACCTACAATGTGCTTCCATGGAAAGTGACTGTGTTCAGCAGATTTGTTTGCCATTTTACAGACCCCCCAATCCCATGAGATAGACACCTGTAAAGATGAAAATCCATACAACATCTAAGAAGTGCCAGTACAAGCTTGAGATAAAGATTTTAGATGAAGTTTGCGGAGTTAAGCCGCGTTTCTTCAACTGAATCAGAATTCCTGTAATCCAGAAAATACCGATTGTTACGTGAGTTCCGTGAGTTCCAAGTAAAACAAAGAATCCAGACCAGAACGCACTTGTACCGAGAGATGCTCCTTCATGTACATAGTGGACAAACTCGTTGATCTCACAACCGACGAAGCCGGCGCCGAGAAGAAGAGTAATAATTGTCCAAATGACTACGCCTTTTAAACTTCCGCGGCGCATTTCATGAACAGCGATCCCGCAGGTAAAGCTGCTGATAAGCAGCAAGAACGTCATAATCATTACCAGATTCACTTCAAACAGTTCGTCCGGTAAGACACCTCCTGCTGTTCTGTTTTGAAGAACGAAGAAGGTTGCAAATAGTGTTGAGAACAACACAATTTCTGCCCCTAAAAAGATCCAAAACCCGAGAATATTAAGTCTGCCGGTTTCAGATTGATATTCCATAGGCGCGTTAGAATTGCCGTGTTCTGCATGTTCCATAACTCACGCCTCCTTATTCGGAAATCTTTCTTTCCGTCTCTTTTATTTCATCAACACTAACGTAGTAGCCATTGTCGTATTCGAATGAACGCAGAACCATGCAGAGCAGGACTCCGATCAATCCGACTACGCCCATCCAGTACCATTCAAAGACAAGTCCAAAGCCGGCGATACCGAAGGCAACAGACATAAAGAACGGTCTGCCTGAGTTGCTTGGCATATGGATTTTCTTGAATTTGCTTTCAGGGTATAATTCAGTTTTTTCTTCTTTCATATGCAGGAATGCATCTTGAGATTTGACTTCAGGAAGCACCGCAAAGTTGTAGTGCGGCGGAATCGCAGATGAAGTCGCCCAATCAAGCGTACGTCCCACACCCCATGAATCTCCGCTGATTTCACGAGTAGAGTAACGGAAGCTGTAGTAGATGTTATAGCAAAGGATTAAGAATCCTACACCCATCATGAAAGCTCCGACTGTTGAGATAAAGTTCAATGTTGTCCAGCCGTCATTCGGTCCGTATGTGTAAATACGGCGAGGCATGCCTTGAAGCCCCAAGAAATATTGCGGGAAGAAACAAATATTGAACCCGATCATAAAGATCCAGAAGAACCATTTTCCGATTTTTTCGTTCAGTTTGTGGCCGAACATTTTTGGATACCAGAAAATAAATCCAGCGAAACAAGCAAATACAGTACCCGCGATCAGCACGTAGTGGAAGTGAGATACCAGGAAGTACGTATTATGGTATTGATAATCCGCTGCTGCCATCGCAAGCATAACCCCTGTAACCCCGCCGATAACGAAATTAGGAATGAACGCAAGCGCCCACAGCATAGGCGTTGTAAAGCTGATTCGGCCTTTATACATTGTAAAGAGCCAGTTAAAGATTTTAACCCCGGTCGGAATCGAGATTGCCATTGTCGTAATTGAGAAGAATGAGTTAACGGACGCACTGTTCCCCATTGTGAAGAAGTGGTGAGTCCAAACTAAGAAACTCAATACGGAGATGGCGATAATAGAACCGACCATCGCTTTGTAACCAAACAGTTGTTTTCTTGCAAAGCTTGAGATAATTTCTGAGAAAATACCGAACGCCGGAAGTATAACGATATATACTTCAGGATGTCCCCAAATCCAGAACAGGTTGGCCCAAAGCATCGGCATACCGCCTGCTTCCAGTGTGAAAAAGTGAGCGCCGAACAAACGATCAAATGATAATAGTGCTAAAGCTACTGTAAGCACAGGGAAAGCAAACACGATAATAACCATTGTGATCAGTGTTGTCCATGTGAACATTGGCATACGCATCAGTGTCATGCCTTTTGTTCTCATTTTTAAGATTGTGACCATAAAGTTGATCCCTGTCATCAGGGTACCGATACCGGCAATCTGAAGTCCGAGGAGGTAGTAGTTCTCACCCGGCCCAGGGCTCATGTCGTTACTTGCAAGCGGCATATAACTTGTCCAGCCTGCGTTCGGAGAACCTCCGATAACGAAAGAAATATTGAAAAGCATAGCCCCTACGAAGAACGTCCAGAAGCTCAGGTTGTTCAAGTAAGGAAATGCAACGTCGCGAGCACCGATTTGAAGAGGTACAACAACGTTAATAAGACCGATTAAAAACGGCATCGCCATGAAGATAATCATGATCGTACCGTGAGTCGTAAAAATTTCATTATAGTGGTTTGAGTCTAAAAAACTGTTATTCGGAAGCGCTAGCTGGGCACGCATCATCAAACCGTCGACACCGCCGCGGAATAACATAATTACAGCAGAGATAATATACATGATTCCGAGTTTTTTGTGGTCAACAGTTGTTATCCATTCAGACCAGAGCCATTTCCATTTCTTGAAGTAGGTAAGTACAACAATGATGGCGATGGTAGATAGTGCAATGGAAACTTGTGCGCCCAGAATTAATGGGTCACCTGTTACAAAAAATTCATCCCATTTAAATTTCATGCGGGCTTCCTCCTTTCCTGATCAATATCATTCTTCTGTATCATCAGACTTCTTAAATTCATTTTCCTTTACGTTTTCAAACGGATCTGTTTTAGAGTGCGGTGAAACGGCTTGATAGCCAAGGCGTTTGCGGGCCTCCATCGCGTATTCTGCGTCTTGTCCGTGATCAACGTATTTTAAGTGAGTAGAAGAGAACGTTAATTCGTCCACATTTTCAGGAAGCATCAATTGATCATACTTCTCTTTTGTCAGCTTAGGAGCCTCATTTTGAGTCTTTTTCACCCAGCTGTTAAAGTCTTTTTCTGTTACAGCATTCACATCAAACTCTTGGTCGGCAAAATGTTCACCTGTGAAGTTCGCGTTGCGGCCTTCATAAGTTCCCACTTCATCAGCCTGTAAGTATTGATCCATCAGCATTCCTGCCATCGCGTATTTTTGTCCTCCAAGCTGAGGAATCCATAGCGATGCCATTGAATCTGCAGATGAGATTTTAAACAAGATCGGGCGGTCGACAGGAATGTTTAAGTAGTTGACCGTTTCAATATCCTGTTCAGGGTAGCTGAATACCCATTTCCAGTCTACCGAAGTAGCGTAAACAACAAGAGGCTCTTTATCCTTTGTTGCTTCAGGAGCTTTTTCTAACGAATATATCGTCTGTACGGTTGGCACAGAAAGTGCGATGACGATTAAAATTGGGATCACTGTCCAGACTACTTCTAAGAACGTGTTACCGTGAATTTCTGGGTTATAAGATCCATTATCTTTGCCTTTACGGTCGCGGTATTTTACTAAAATAATGGTAAATAGAACAAAGACGACCCCGACGATAAACAGCATAAATCCGATAGATAACAGGATTAAATCACTTTGCTGATCAGCCACAGGCCCTTTCGGATCTAGTACTGAGGCATTGCTGCATCCCCCAAGGACGAAAACCACAGTTAACAGCGCTAATACAAGTAACGGTTTTATTGCTCTGAACAAGAAGATCACCATCCTTCCTATTGATGTAATAAATCTGAAGTGCATACTTCCTCAAAATCTTTTCTCTACTTTGTTATGCTATCAAAAACTTCACTTATTAGCTTTATTTTTTTATAAACTTCAGCCCATTTTCGCTTAAATGTCATAAAATCGACAAAAATTGCTCCAACTTTATTCATATCTATCGCTTAAGATGAAAAGTTTCTAGTTATTTCCGCATATAAGTAAAGAAAGATGATGAAGAACTAATTCTACTGACAAATAAAGGTTTACCACAATAAAAAACCAAGGTCAATCAAAAATTTCATTTTGTTAAACTTTCTACAAGAGAATTAATTTTTCCTTGCCTAGCATCTTTTCACACGATTACCATTTTAACGCAACCAATATTGAAAGAAAAGGCTGAATAGAGCGGCGATATGCTCTGAACTGATCCCGCTTTTTTATTAGCACATTCAATTGTTTATCTTATACAAAAAGGAGGAATGATATAAGCAAATAAATTTAAAATAGGATGTGTTGCATGATGAGTTTCATAATTTCACTTATCGTCGCTATTATTATCGGATGGGTTGGCAGCCTGTTTGTAAAAGGAGATATGCCCGGAGGAATTATCGGGTCGATGATCGCAGGTCTTATCGGTGCCTGGATCGGCCACGGGCTGCTTGGAACATGGGGACCGCACCTTGCCGGATTTGCCATTATCCCGGCGATTATCGGTTCAGCCATTGTTGTATTTCTAGTAAGCCTCTTAGCAAGAAAAAGAGCATAAGAGCGACAGAGCCCAAAGCGTCACGTTTTGGGCTCTTTTTTCAATAGTAAAAAGCCTCTCCCTTAACGGTTGAGGCTTTTTACTTGTTTGACGCCTAAACAATGGATAAACCTGTTGAAGGCCTGTTTTCCTTCAGGTGTCTGTTTAAATACGCCGGCATGTTCAAGAATGCGTGCGAATACATGGCCAAGCTCTTCTTTTATAACCTGTTCCGCATTCTCTTTTGTTATGGTTCTTCTTTCCATCAGACGAAGAGCCCAATCCTTATGTTTAGCCGTCAGCTCATTTTCTTCTAATGCTGTTTTCGGATCAGCAGAGGACAGGGACGCTGCCGTTGCTTTCATTTCTTTCTGTAAACGGCCCGGCAAAATCGCTAAGCCCATAACCTCAATCAGGCCGATATTTTCTTTTTTAATATGATGAACCTCCTGATGAGGATGGAAGATTCCTAATGGATGCTCCTCATCCGTCCGATTGTTTCTCAGCACGATGTCGAGTTCATATGAGCCTCCCCTGCGTCTTGCAATCGGTGTGACCGTATTATGGGGCGTATCCCCTGTGAAGGCGGCTATGCCGGCTTTTTCATCGGAATATTGCTGCCATGCACGGAATATATGGTCCGCTGCCTCAGCGACAATATGCGGATCGTCTCCCTGAAGCCTGAGCACAGACATCGGCCATTTCACTAAGCCCAGTGACACGCCGGGATAACTGTTTAATTCATATCTGTCCGTCATTTCGGCACGCGCCATCGGAAAATCGTGCGCCCCGCCCTGAAAATGGTCGTGGCTTAGAATGCTGCCTCCGACAATCGGCAGGTCTGCGTTTGATCCGATAAAATAATGCGGATATTGCCCGAGGAATGAGAGCAGTCTTTCAAATGTCTTTTTGCTGATCTCCATCGGTTCATGCTCACCCTTTAAAACGATGCAATGCTCCGGATAATACACGTATGGCGAGAACTGCAAATACCATTGCTCGTCTCTGAGAATAACAGGAATCATTCTGTGATTCTGCCGGGCCGGATGGTTCACACTTCCCTCAAAGCCGACATTTTCCTTACAAAGTACACACGGCGGATAATTCGTCTGCGTCTGTTCTTTGGCAGCCGCAATCGCCTTCGGGTCCTTTTCGGGCTTTGACAGGTTAATTGTCATTTCCAGCTCGCCATATTCGGTCGGCACCGTCCAATGAACGTTTTTGGCGATTCTGTCAGACCTGATATAATAGACATCCTCTGCATACTGATAAAACTCTTTTGTCGCCTGTTTCGGTCCGTATAACGCCTTTGTCTCTTCAAACTTGCGGATGACCTCAGACGGAGGCGGGACAAAACAGCCCATCAGCTTTGCACTGAGCAAATCTCGATAGATGTCTGTATTTGCTTCTATACGGCCGGTTTCTGCCGCCCACTTGTAAATGGGAGAAAGCAAGTCAGGAAGACGCTTGCTCTGCTTAATGAGTGTGCTTGAGACCGGCTGGGGATGTTTGATGTCCAGCGCTTCATAAAGTCGGTTTCTCGTATATTCCTGATCCCAAATCGATATCAGCTTTCGTTCCAGCCCATACTCTATCAGCTGTTCCAGATGTTCAAAAATGCTCATGTGTCACTCCCCCTTTAATTCTCTCGCTCCTTCTCCAATATCAGCGACATAAAAATCCGCTTTCAGTCCTGTTTTTTCTTGATATTTGTCTCCAACCTTTTGGATAAAGTCATCAACAAATTCATCCTTTACAATACTGATCGTGCAGCCGCCGAAACCCGCTCCCGTCATTCTTGAGCCGATCACTCCTTCTTGCTCCCACGCTGCAAATACGAGCTCATCAAGTTCCGGGCATGTCACCTCGTAATCATCCTTCAATGAAAGGTGGGATTCCTTCATTAACCGCCCGATTTCCTGAATATTGTTTTCTTTAAACATGTCGGCTGTCTTGATGGCGCGGTGGTTTTCATATACGGCATGCTTTGCGCGGCGTCTGTTCGTTTCATTTTGGATCAGGCCAGAGTGAGCGTCGAAGTCAGAAGGCTTGATGTCGCCAAGTGATGTAATGTCGAGCTCCTTTTGCAGATCCAGGAATGCGTCACTGCACTCTTGGCGTCTCGCATTATAGCTTGAGTCCGCCAATGTCCTTTTTTTGTTCGTGTTCGCAATAACCAGCGCAAGCCCGGAGACATCGAGTTTGCTATATTCATAGTCCAGCGTATCGCAGTTCAGTAGGATCGCATGATGTTCTTTCCCCATTCCGATTGCGAATTGATCCATAATTCCGCAATTGACCCCGATAAATGTGTTTTCCGCATGCTGTGCCATTTTGACAAGCTCCAGCGCCTCGAGTTGAGGATGAAAATAGCTTTGGAGCACGACCGCCATCAGCAGCTCAATGGAAGCGGAAGATGAAAGCCCTGCCCCGTTTGGAATATTCCCTGAAAACACGATGTCAAAGCCATGCGGAATCGAATAACCCCTTTGCTGAAATTCATATATGACGCCTTTCGGATAATTGGCCCAGTCATCTTCTTTTTGATAACGGATGCCGTCAAGACTGCATTCCTTTATGCCGGCTTCCTGAAAGTTGTCCGAATACAATCTGACCAGCCCGTCTTTTCTTTCTGCAACAGCAGCATATGTACCCATGGTCAGCGCGCACGGAAACACGTGCCCGCCGTTATAATCTGT
Organism: Bacillus sp. 2CMS4F; assembly: GCF_023161785.1. Taxonomy (NCBI): domain Bacteria; kingdom Bacillati; phylum Bacillota; class Bacilli; order Caryophanales; family Bacillaceae; genus Bacillus; species Bacillus sp. 2CMS4F. The sequence goes on along the minus strand of NZ_JALNTO010000006.1, from coordinate 28,172 downwards.
ATGTTCTCCAATCAGATTCACTCTTCCCGGTGCGAAAAAAAACCGTAATCCCTCTTTCTCTCCGAATACACTTGCAAATATCCCCTTCAATTCTTCCCGCATGTGCATCACCTTTCATGGTTTTTATTTTTTGTTTCCCGGTCTTTCTGTAACGAAAACGGAAGATCATATGCTGCCGTCCCTGTCATACCCCTTCTTCTTTTGTCTTTTTAAAGACGAGCCATTTGCTTGCGACATAGTTGACGACAACAATCACCGCATTGTCGAGTATTTTGGCCAGCGTTTCATTTGTATGGAACTGTCCGACAAGGATGATCATCATGCCAAGGTCTATGCCGAGAGACAGCACACGAACGCTGAAAAAGGCAGTGAGCTCTTTCAGCAGGCTTTGCAGGTCATCAGTCTTCTGCTGAAACACATATACTTTATTTGTGATGTAAGCAAACAGAACAGACAAAATCCAAGCGGCTACTGTAGCAGCTTTATAATCCACATTCATGATCTCTACCAATATATAAAAGCTGGCGATATTCACGATTGTCGTGAAAACCCCCATAATGATATACATAATCATTTCTCTATACTTCACTGATGTTCCTCGCTTTCTGAAAAACTTTTCAAATTTCTTAGCTTTGCGTATTCGCGGTTAAAAGTAACAAAAACGGAAAGCGCGTCAAAAAAGCTGCGGAATGTGGCCGGATGGCCCAATACACGCGATTGTTTGATGATTCCGTCGAGCACCGCACATATTATTTTAGCCGTATATTCAGGATCAATACTGTCGTCAACCAGCTTTCTCTCCTTCAGCCAATGAATATATGACGTATTTTCTTCCACCCACAATTCGTATAGCCCTACATAAGCCTTGCATTTTTGGACAGCTTTAAAGGTCGGCATATTCATTGCAAACGAGGTGATGTCCCATGATGGTTTATTTTTATAGTAAGAAAACAGCAGCTCTGCGGCATGTTTTGCAGCCTCATGCAGCGTCAGCGGTTTCGCAGATGTCCGCTCGATTTCATCCAGGTAGCCGCTGATAATCTGTTTTTTCATTTGATGATTTTCGAAGATATGCTGCAGGAAGTCTTCCATGTTGTCAAAATGAACATAAAATGCGCCTTTACTGTACCCGGCAGCTCTGCTGATTTCTTCCACAGACACAGGGTCATACGCTCGGTCAATCAATAGATTCAGGCCAGCCTCTATAAATTTTTCAAATGTTTGCTCTCTTTTAATTTGAAATTTGTTTTTTTTCATATTTTTCTCCAGCCGATATGATTACCCTTATCTTACACCGGATCAATCTTTTGCGGTATTTATTTCTTTCCAGAGGTATGCTATTCGGTTGTTAAGGGGTCATATTTAATAGGCAATAGGATTTATTTTCATTTACATACTATCCAGTCAGTATTTAATTGTTTATTATTATAAATAAGGTCCATTGGTTATATTAGTCAATTTTTTAGGGAATAGGTAGGTGATTTTTCCTTCAGTTTGTGAACACCGAGCAACTATGTGTGAAATTTGTTGTACTCGCCTCATCATCGCACCGGCTTGTCTTTTATTGCCAGGATGTTGCAGGAAAACATTTTATACAATTGGAGGTTACTATGAAAACTCAAGTTAAAAAAGATTTGGACAAAGATTGGCATATGTTGATTCAAGAAGCTAGATCCCTTGGGTTAGGCATTCATGATGTGAGGCAGTTTTTAGAATCTGAAACAGCGATGAGAAAAACCAATCACAAAAAAACCGTCCGCCAAGACTAATCCGGACAGGCGGATCTTTTACCTCTGGCTTTTCTATCATCTGATCTGAGTTTTCACCATTTCCTCTATTCGATAGCTTATATACTGCGCCGATTTTGAGGACAAACGGTGTTTCAGCCTAAAATATGACAGACAGCTGGTGATGCGGTCACCTCTTGGCACATGCATTGTCATAAAGAGGTGATGCGAACATGAAACCGGACTTTAGAAAAAGAGCAGCTTTGCATAGGCTGCAATTGGTGAGGTTTTGAAAGCAAACTTGTTTATATGCGGCAGCTGGAAAACCTTCGCCCGTTTTATACCCCCGCGTCTTATCTTCACGTTTCCTGCTTTTTTCGTCCACTTTATGATCCTGAAGAATAAATCAGACTTTCTGTACATACCTATTGGTGTACCTTTATGCTTATTTTTCAGCAGAATAAAAGGAGGAAAGCCATGTACAGATCGCAAGCTGATTACCAAAAGATTGCTGGGTCTCCATCTTTTCAAGCCTTTTTGAAGCAGAAACGGGCCTTTATTGTTCCAACTGCGATTTTCTTTTTTGTCTTTTATTTTTCACTCCCAGTTTTAACGTCTTATTTCACCTTTTTGAATACTCCGGCAGTTGGTGCTGTTTCATGGGCTTGGCTGTTTGCCATCGCTCAATTCGCTATGACGTGGACACTCTGTACGGTGTATTCCCGAAAGGCAGCTCGTTACGACCAATTTGTAAACGCTTTAAAAGAAGAGCTGAAGGGTGAACAGACATGAACCTGACAGCGTTTCTGTTATTTGTAGCGATTGTCAGTCTAACGCTTGTGATTACGTATTTTGCCGCGAAACAAACGAAAACGACGAGTGAGTTTTATACGGCCGGCGGCGGGCTCACCGGTGTTCAGAATGGACTGGCAATTGCCGGCGACTACATGTCTGCCGCGTCGTTCCTCGGCATTGCCGGAATGATTGCGTTATATGGGTTCGACGGATTTTTTTACAGCATCGGTTTTCTTGTCGCTTATCTCGTTGTCCTCTATATCGTGGCGGAGCCGCTTCGGAATCTCGGAAAGTATACGATGGCGGACATGATTGCGGCGCGTTTTAAAGAAAAGAAGATCCGCGGTGTCGCCGCTCTCAATACCATCGCCATCTCTACCTTTTATATGATCGCTCAGCTCGTGGGGGCAGGGGCGCTGATTAAACTGCTGCTCGGGCTCGATTATACCGCGGCCGTTCTGATTGTCGGAGTGCTCATGACCATTTATGTCGTGTTCGGCGGAATGATCGCGACGAGCTGGGTTCAGATTATCAAAGCCGTTTTGCTGATGGCCGGCACCCTCGTCATCTCCATCATCGTTTTTTCTAAATTCGGTTTTAACCTTAATACAATGTTTGAGCAAATGAAAACCGCTACTCCGCTTGGCGCTGATTTTTTAAATCCAGGGAACAAATACAAGGTCCCGCTTGAAACCCTGTCGCTGAATTTGGCACTTGTGCTGGGGACCGCCGGCCTTCCGCATATCTTAATTCGCTTTTATACAGTTAAGGATGCCAAAACTGCCCGGGCATCAGTCGTTTCAGCAACATGGATCATCGGTGTGTTTTACATTATGACGGTATTTCTCGGATTCGGCGCGGCCGCGTTTGTCGGTTTTGACGCGATTACAGCGGCCGATCCAGCGGGAAACATGGCGGCGCCGCTTCTGGCTAAAGCACTCGGGGGAGATTTCTTGTTCGCGTTTGTATCAGCCATCGCCTTTGCCACGATTTTGGCAGTGGTGACAGGCTTGGTGCTGTCTGCCGCTTCAGCGTTTGCCCATGATATCTACAGCCAGATTATCAGAAAAGGAGAAGCAACTGAGAAAGAACAGATGAAAGCGGCCAGATGGGCATCTGTCGCCGTGTCAGTGCTGTCTATCATTCTTGCGATTTTTGCTCAATCCTTAAATGTCGCCTTTCTTGTCGCATTGGCATTTGCCGTTGCCGCCAGCGCAAACCTTCCGCTGATTGTGTTTACTGTGTTTTGGAAAAGATTCAATGCCTCAGGCGCATTATGGGGCAGCCTGACTGGGCTGATCAGTGCTCTTGTCCTCGTGTCGATGAGCCCGAGTGTGTGGGACCCGGCCGGAGGTGCTATTTTTGTAGGCGAGCCGCTTATCCCGCTGTCTAATCCGGGCATCATTTCGATTCCGCTCGGCTTCCTCGGTGCGTGGCTTGGAACGCTTATGTCTTCTGATAAAACGGCTAATGAAGATACATTTGCAGAAATACAGGTGAAGGCGCATACGGGAATTCATATGGATCAGGATTAAAAAAAGCTCTCTAAACAGATTTTTGTTTAGAGAGCTTTCTTAGGTTACGTTTTCTGTTGTTCCTGAGAAATCGCGTTTTCAAATACTTCCTTGCCGGCTGCTCCCGGAATCACGGTGTCGCCGATGACAAAGGTTGGTACGGCTGTAATGTCAGCTTCTTCATAGGCGTGCTTCAGAGCTTGCCGCTGCACGTCCTGATATGTTCTTGCTTCCAGCGCAGCTTTGAATAATGCTCCGTCTAAGCCAACTTCCTCCGCCAGCTTCGTCAAGATATCAATCTCCCCGATGTTTTGGCCCTCTTGGAAAAATGCTGCAAATACACGGGTATTGTACTCATGTCCTTTGTTGTATTCTTTGGCAAAGTGAAAGCCTTCAAAAGCCAAGTCTGTATATGGGTGAGGCGAGACGTTTGGAAATTTGATATCGACTCCCAATTTCTCCGCCATCGGTCTGATCGAGGTTTGCCACATATACTTCTTGGAAGGGTCGTTTACAGGATCAAGCTGCGGTGAAGGACTTGGACGCAATTCAAACGGCATCCACTCGACTTCAACATCCTTTCCTTTTATCGCCTCTTCAAAAGCGGCTTTTCCAATGAAACAAAATGGGCAGACGTAATCTGAATAAACTTTTATTTGTACTGTCATGATTGTCTCCTTTCGTATAGGTTGATTTTAAACTGTAACAATAAAAGTTACAACTGTTTTTTAAAAAAGAAGCCTGCATGGCTTCCTTTTACGATTCAAGCAACCGCTGAGCGATATATTCTCCTTTTTTACACCCGCCGGGAATTGCATATAAAGCAGAACCAATCGTTTGCGTATATTCATTTAACGCATCCTTTGCCGAAAGTGCCTTCAGCATGGGAATGAACTGATTGTCGGGATTTTTTTGAAAGCTGATAAACAGGAGACCTGCATCCATATAACCGGTTTTGGAGTCAATGCCTTCCGTGTAAGAAAAAGCTCTTCGCAAAATTTGTTTCCCTGTAGATTTCGCAAGGCTGACGTGCGAATTTGACGGAATTTGATTCAGCTTGACGGGGTCTGTTTCCTTTTTTTGGCCAAAAGGCGCCCCGGAGCTTTTTCTGCGGCCGAAAGTATCCTCTTGATCCTTCAGGGAAGAGCGGTCCCAAATTTCAAGGAACATTTTGATTTTCCGAAAAGCCATATAAGTTCCGCCTGTCATCCAGTCAGGCTCGCCAGACTGAATCCACACGATCGAGTTCATCAATGTGTCATCCTTGGTGCTTTGGTTCCCTGTTCCATCTTTAAACCCAAATAGATTGCGCGGCGTTTCTCCATTTTTGCCCCCGCTTAAAAAGCCTTTGTTTATAAAGCGGACTTCACAGGTTCCCACCGCTTGATTCAGCAGGTTTCGCAGCGCGTGAAACGCCACTTGTTCATCATCTGCGCATACTTGGATGCAGATGTCTCCGTTTCCCTGCTTCGCATCGAGATTGTCATTCGGCATCGCCGGAAGAGCAGCAAGGTGTTTCGGTTTCTTGCCTTTCAGTCCGAAACGATCCTTTCCATCTTTTTCGAAAAAGTCAGGCCCGAAGCCAAAAGTAACCGTTAAGTTGGAAGGCGGTAAATCAGCCGATTCACCCGTATCCTGCGGCGGCAGATATTGATTTTTCTGCTCGCTCGACATTTTGTTTCCTGACGTCAGCATTTGTGTCAGGCTGGTCCAGTTTCTGAATAACGTGATGATAGCGCTTTTCTCCTTCGCCGTCACATCAAGCGCGGCAAAATACACGTACGTCTGATGGGCAGTGGTGATTCCGGCCTGATGCTTTCCGTAAAATGGAACAACCTGGTCATCCTCTTTTTCGTCCTTCTTCGATGGCTTAGCCGCGGTCTGAACAAGCGGAGCGAGACCGCCGAGGCCGCTGGCGCCAATCGCCACGGCCGCCCCAGCCATCGCTCCCCATTTTAAAATGTCCCGTCTGTGAATTTGTTCTGGCTTTTTCTGTTCATCGCTCATGCTGTTACAAAACTCCTTTTATAGCACATTCGCAATCTTCGACATGGTTTCAGAAAGAGTCGTCAGCTTTGTGCTCAGCTCTCTGATTTGATCTTCACTTAATTTATCATAAGACGTATAGGCCTGATCATTCGTTTTGTATTTTGCCATTAAAACTTCAAATTCGCTGAATTCGGTATCCAGCTTTTCCGTCAGATCAGAGTGGTCTTTTACGAGCGCGCTTTTCACAGTTTGATACACAGCCTCGGAGCCTTCAACATTTGCCATAAGATCGACTAAATCGATTCGTGAGTAGCGCTCCTCTTCACCCGTAATTTTAGAAATACCTGCTTCGTTCAGAAGCTCCATCGCGCCAGCCACAATTTGTTCAGGCGTTAATGTCAATGATTCAATCGAACCGTCAAGCTCTTTTACATCCTTGACAAGCTGGTCAGCCGTTGCCTTTTCCCCGGAAATATTTTTATCCTTCCAAATGGCTTTCTCAAGCTTGTGGAACCCTGTCCATTTGTCTCCTTCTTCTACATCGTTTTCACGGGCATCAATTTTCGGGTCAAGATCTCCGAGGCTTTCGGCAATCGGTTCAATTCTTTCGTAATAGACGCGCGCTTTCGCATATAACGTCTTTGATTTTTCAATATCGCCTGCCTTCACGGCAGCTGTAAATGCTTCAGTCGCCTTCACAAGCTGATCGCTCTGCTCTTTGACGTAGTCTTTATATTCATCTGCCGCTTTTGCCAGCTGATCGCTTGCCTTTTTGCTGCTCTTCTTCGCTTCTGTCAGGTCTTCTAAGGACGCTTTCAGTGACTCGGATTCTGTCTTGATTTTGTCTGTATCCGGTTTGGCTTTTTGTGCTTCTGTGTAGATTGGCTGAAGATGCTTTTCGATTTCTGTGTATTCGAACGGATAGTCGCTGCGAATATCATTTTCAAAAGAAAGCCAGTAGCTGTTTAATTCTTTCCCCTTCTTTTGTATCTCTTTTTGATCGGCTTTTTCAGCTGATTCATTCAGTTCGGAAATCATGTTCTCCATTTTATCAACGGAAGCTGCGATCTCTTTGCTTACTCCGCTTTTATCAGATGACGCTTTTTCTTTAGTTGACGAAGTGTCATTGGCTCCGCATCCCGCACACAGTGCAAGGATGCATCCGGCTGTTACAGCAATCTTTGTGATATTCATTTTGTCAGTTCCTTTCCGTTTGTATAATGTTTTGCCGCTTCTGAGATAAGCGCAATCAGTAAAAATAGCAAAATCAGCAATTGCGGAATCGTACTGTACACGGACGGATAAATTCCGAGAACGGACACAGACGGCAGCCAGCTTTCTGCGTCAGACGGAAGAATCCCCGCGAGCTGCAGGCTGTGGACGCCCGTTCCGAGAAATTTCACGCACATATACAGGACAACCGCCATTGACAGCAGAAAAAACGGCTTCAATGGAATGCGCATTCCGAGCTTCATCATAAGAACACCGACGATGACGAGAACGACAAGCCCCGCGGCTGTCCCGCCGATCAGCTCAGTGAGAGAGAGCTTTCCAACAAGGCCGATGAAAAAGATGACTGTTTCTAGCCCTTCCCTCACGACTGCCAGAAATGCAATGAGCGCAAAGGAAAGCAGGCTTCGTTTTTTCAGCGCCTGTGATTTCTGGATATTGATTTTTTCTCTCCACTTGTCCATCGAGGCGTTTCTATGCAGCCACACCCCGACATACAAAAGCATGACAGCGGACAGCAAGCCGGTGATTCCGCCTAGCAAGAAATTGTTTTCTCCGAATACATTCGAGGAGAACAGGAGGGTGACGCCGATTCCGGCTGCTAAGGAAACGAACATGCCTGCTGACGCGCCGCCCCAGATCCAAGCGGAAGAACGGGTGACACGGGCTTTTTTTGTCATGGTCAAAAGCGCCCCGATGACAAGCAGCGCCTCCATTCCTTCTCGAATTGGGATCAAGGCCGCGTCCCACCAGCTGTAGCTGCTCGAAGCAATCGGCTCAAGCAATTGAATCATTTCGTCAATCTGTTTTATGACCTGATCGGGATGGCTGTCGATTTCAGCCTTCATGAGTGCCAGATTTTCCTCCGATGTGGTATACGCTTCTTTGGATTGAGATACGACGTCTCCTTCTACGGCCAGCCAAGATGTGATTAAGTTGTCGATAGCGGCTGACGCTTCACCCATCTGTTTTTTTTCTATCAATTGTTTTGTGTCTTTTAAGCTTTGAATATAGGCTGTTAAGGACGTCCTTGATTGACCCGAGGATGCCTTCTTCAGTACAACAGCCTGCTGGTAGGTTTCTAAGTGAGAAGAAAGCTCTTCAAGCTGTGTTTCGAGTTTGTTCGCGTCTTGATTAATGAAAGAAAGAGAAATCATAGCGATATTCGAGTCCATTTTGCTGTGGGATGAAAGGTTTTCCTTCTTAATAGATGGTTCTTCCTTTTTCCACGCCGATTTGAAGGTCTCAAATGTTTGCTGTGCGGCATCTATATCTCCGTCTCGTACAGATTTGATCATTTGCTTGTTTAATTCAAGCAGGGAAGCAATCGGATCATTTTCCGCATGCACCGCCGAACCGAAAAACATCAACAAGCTGAGTAATATAAGTGTCAGCCCCCGTGCCATCATGTTCCTCCTATAATTGAAAATGATTATCATTGTATATCATAATCATAGCCAGTTCCCGATCTTTGTCAATGAAAATTTGAAGGTCTGAAAACCTTGGCGGAACAGCAAAAAGGCTGCCCTTTATAGGACAGCCTTTTGAAGGCAAATCGGGTTATCTTCCGGTCTTATATGTGTGAATAACATCGTAAAATTTGCGTGCGGCTTCTTCCGGATCCTCCGTCAGACTGATTGCGCTGATCATACTGACACCATCAGCCCCCGCTTCGATGACGGGAGCGGCATTTTCTATTGTGATGCCGCCGATGCCGACAATCGGAATGCTGATGCCTTGACGTCTCACCGCTTCAATCAGAGACACACCCTGTACAGCTCTCGTATCCTTTTTCGTTTCCGTCGGATAGATCGGCCCGAGACCGACATAATCTGCTCCATCCTCCTCGGCTTGCTTCACCTCAGACATCGTATGGGCGGACACGCCAAGAATCATATCGCCAATGGCGTCACGGACTTCTTTTGCTTTCGCATCCTCTTGGCCGATGTGCACACCGTCTGCCTTCAGCATCAGTGCCAGCTCCACATCATCATTGACAATAAAAGGGACTCCGGCTTCACGGCATGCCGCCTGAACCTTTGCGGCGAAGGCAATCCTTTCCTCTCCTGTCAATGCGCCCTCGCCCTTTTCACGAAACTGGTACAGAGTGGCACCGCCTTTTAATGCGTTTTGCACGACTGCCACAGGATCGGCTTTCGTATTGTTTGAACCCATAATGAAGTAAACAGATAATAGCTCTTTCATCATTTCCCGAGAAATACGTGTCATGAGACTGTCACCCTTTCTATTGTCGCTAGCTCTAGTACATCCTGTTCAGAGACAGAAGACAGCTTGTTCAGCAATTCTATCTGAAAACTCCCCGGACCTTTGTCAGCTGTCTGGTGCGCGGCAAGCTGAGCCGCAACACCATATGAGGAAATCGCAGCGATGGCAGCGAATAACGGATTTTTTTCCACTGCACAAAATGCACCGACAACTGAAGTCAGAAGACATCCAGCGCCTGTCACCTTCGTCAGCAGCTTGTGGCCGTTATGAAGAGTGTATACGTTAGATGCGTCGGCAATTACATCGACTTCCCCAGTAATCGCAATGACCGTGTTCAGTTTTTGCGCCGCCTGTTGAGCCAGACGGATGCTGTCGCCTCCGCCTTCACCGGCATCGACTCCTTTGATCATCCAATCCGAAACACCGACGGTATGTGCAATTTCCGCGGTATTTCCCCTGATCGCAGAGAGGCGCACCTCACGAATCATCTCACGTGCCGATTCAGTGCGGAACGGTGTCGCTCCAGCACCGACGGGATCAAGAATGACGGGTACGCCATGTTCATTCGCTGATTTACCCGCAATGATCATAGCTTCGACGGTTTCTTTGCTTAGCGTTCCGATATTTAAAACGAGCGCACCCGCGATTTTCGCCATGTCGGCGACCTCTTCCTTCGCATAAGCCATTACGGGTGATGCACCGAGGGCGAGCAGGCCGTTCGCTGTAAAATTTGTCACAACATTGTTTGTTATACTGTGCACCAGAGGGCTATGCTTCCGGACGGCTGTTAGACGTTTTGCTGCTGATTGTGCATCCATATTAGCATCATCCTTTACTCTCTCTTTTTTTCGGATCCCACAAATACGATTTCGTATGTTCAAGCCAAGCTCTTGCCGCAAAGGACAAATAGCGGTCCTTTCTCCATATAATCGCAAGATGCCAAGGGATGACCGGATCGACAAGCGGAATGACTTTGACCTTTTCCGGATCAAGGCCGCGGCATATGCGTTCCGGCAAAAGTCCAATCCCCAGGTTGGCTGACACCATCTCACTGATAAAATCCCATTGTGAGGTTTCGTAAATGATATGGGGCCGGAATCCGGCCTTGATACATTCCATCATAATTCGATTGTGGAGAACAAAATCCTCCCTGAAGAAAATAAAAGGCTCTTCCTTCAAATCCTGTAATCGGCTCTCTTTCTCACCCGCCAGCCGGTGGGAAGGGTGTACGACAAGCATTAATGTTTCTTTTACGATCGTAAATGAATGAAAAATGTCTTCGTTTGCGGGGAGAACAACAACACCGATGTCAAGAGAACCGTCCCCAACGCCTTCTTGGACTTTGATAGAGCCGTCCTCAACAAGCTGAAAGGTCACATTCGGATAATTTTCCCGAAAATCGCCGAGCACTCTCGGGAAAAAACCTGAGCCGATCATCGGCGGCAGTCCGATTCGCACATGCCCCTTCTTGACCTCCATAATATCATTTAACTCGGATGTCAGGTTTTGAAATGATTTAATGATTTCCTGCGCCTGCACATACATGCTATGGCCGGCGTCCGTCAGCTCCACCTGTCTGCCGTTTCGATAAAAAAGCTCGATCCCAAGCTCTGCTTCTAAATTTTTGATCATTTTCGATATCGTCGGCTGGGAAACATAAAGTGATTGGGACGCCTTCGTAAAACTTTTCAGACGGGCGACCTCCAGAAAGTATGTTAAATGGCGGATATCCATGAACTTCACCTCTTCTATAGACAAAAGGAATACTTATTATGCTTTATATATATTTTACCTATAGAGAGACCTTATGTACAATATGAATATAAGGGAGGCATCAATATGAAAAAACTGTTGCTAACCGTTATTCAAATCGCTCTGTTATTTATATTTGCTCGGCTGATTAATTGGGTGACAGCCCTTCTTCATATAAATATTCCCGGCAGTATAATTGGGATTGTGATTCTTTTCACATTATTACACTTTAAAATCATCAAGCTTGAATGGATAGAGCTTGGCGCGGCGTGGCTTCTTGGGGAGCTGCTTTTATTTTTTATCCCGTCTGCCGTCGGAGTGATTGAATACGGAGACATTATGTCAAAATTCGGTGTCAGCATTTTGCTTGTTGTCATCATCAGCACGTTTGTCGTGATGGTGTCCACAGGAACGCTTACACAAATCATTGCGAAAAGAAAGGAGAAAAAACATACGTGTTCATCGGAATTGTAAGTTTGTTATTAACGGTTTTGGTGTATGTAGGAGCAAAAAAAGTATATTCGCGTTTTCCGCGAGTCTATACGTCGCCGCTATTGGTGACGCCCGCTGTGTTAGTCGGTCTGCTGCTGCTGGTGAATGTCCCGTACGAGACATATAATCTCGGCGGTGAAGTGCTGACCGATATGCTTCAGCCGGCTACCGTGGCATTTGCGATCCCGCTTTATAAATATTTCCCTGTTTTAAAGAAATACGCAGTGGAAATTATTTTAAACGTCGCCTTCGGCTCATGCATCGCGATTATTTCTACAGCTCTTATTGCGAAATGGCTTCACCTCGGAACCGGCTTGATTGACAGCCTCGTTCCAAGATCAGTGACAACGCCGATCGCGATGAACGTATCTGAAATGATCGGCGGAATGCCTGCGGTCACAGCTATATTTGTCATTTTGACTGCATTGTTCGGCACCGTCATCGGGCCGATGGTCATCCGCTATTTCCGCATTGATAACGAAATTGCGCGGGGCGTGCTGCTCGGCACAAGCGCACATGGAGCGGGCACATCCAAAGCATTTGAGCTTAGCTCAGTGTCCGGCACGATTTCCAGTGTGTCGATGATCTTAGCTGCGATCATGACGCTTTGCGCGGCGCCGTTTTTGCTTTCATTTATGTAGGAAGAAAAAACTGTCCTGGCAAGGGCAGTTTTTTTGTGTCTCCTTCCATTGAAAAGCTGGGAATTTACAATATAATGTAATTTGTGGATACTAAAGGAGGAGCCCTCATGCGCAGTTTGCAGGTGAAACGACATTACGCCGCATTAAAAGGATTTTATTTATTTGCTTTCCTGGGCACAGGCAGTATCATTCCGCTGCTCAGTATGTATTTAACAAAGGAACAGCATTTAAGCGGCTCACAAGTCGGCTTGATTATGTCACTCGGCCCGATTGTGATGATCTTTTTCCAGCCGTTTTGGGGTATGCTGAGCGATTATACGCAAAAAACAAAAAGCCTGCTTGCGGTTTGCACCTCGGTAACAGGTGTCATCGGGCTCGGCTACATCGCATTTGACGGCTTTCCGCTGTTTATTCTGATTGCGGCCTGCTTTGCAGCCTTTCAGAGCACAATCATTCCATTGTCAGACAGCATTTCTTTACGCTACACACAACAAACAAACGGAAACTACGGCGGAATCCGCCTGTTTGGTTCTCTCGGCTTCGGCACTGCGGTGTTTGTCATGGGACAGGTGACGAATCAGCTGTACCCCATCCACGTCATCTTTATCTTTGGCTGTGCCTTTCTGTGCATGGCAGCCATATTGGCCTCACAAATGCCGGGCCAGCAGAAAACAAAAACAAAGATCAATATCCGCAAAGGGTTCCGGGAGCTGGTCAGCAACAAAACGTTCCTCATCTTTATGATCATCACCTTTACGACATTTGCACCAAATTTAGCGAACAATACATACTTCAGTCTGTTTCTCGACAAAAGCGGCGCGTCTCTTTCCGTCATTGGCCTTTTATTTTTTATCGGAGTGATCTCAGAAATTCCGTTTATGAGGTTTGCGCAGAAATTCATAGATAAAATGGGATTGCTCAATGTCATCATACTGTCCGGCGGGGTTTCATTATTCAGATGGACGCTTTACTTCACAGAGCCTTCGTTATGGATCATTTATGCGACGGTATGTCTCCAAGGTGTTTCTATTGGTTTATTTATTCCGGCGGCGCTGCAATACGTCAAAAAGATTACCCCAAGCCATGTGGAGGCGACAGCGCTAACCATGTACGCCGCCATCGGCAACGGATTCGGCAACTGGTTCTGTACGTTTGTTGGCGGATACATTTTTGACTACGTTTCCATCTTCGCGGTCTATCTGCTCTTCGCCATTCTCAGCATAGCGGGTGCAGGGCTGACATTATATTTAATAAAAGCAGAAAAAAATAAACATACGCTTCATCAGCCGGCTGTTACTTTTAAACCATAACGACTATAATGAATAAAAAGAAAGGAAGTGTGCTATGAACGGGCAAGAGCGGAGCAGCATTTCTAAAGGATTACAGGTTGATATTGTCTTGAAAGCGGATCAAAAAACAGGAAAACTGACGCGAGGCACAGTGAAGGATATTTTGACGAAATCAAGCTATCACCCGCACGGCATTAAAGTCCGTCTTGAAGATGGCCGTATCGGACGCGTCCAGCAAATCATTTCTACATAAAAAGGCTGCCCTGCACCGGGGCAGCTTTTTTCTTTTTATTTTTTCTGCAGAAAGACAACCTTTAAGTAATTGCCTTCCGGATATGCTGACATCGTTTTAAAGTCCTCCGGCAATGTAAATTCCTCTATGATCGTATAGCGTTCATTTGTTTCTTTGAACGCGGCATCGATAAAGCCTTTGAATTTCTTCATTCCGAAGGCGCTGCTGTTTGTAGAGGCGACAATGATGCCCTTGTCGGCTGTAATGGCGATCGTTTCCTTTAGCAGATTTTTATAATCCTTGGCCGCGCTGAAGGTGCGTTTTTTTGTGCGGGCAAAGGATGGCGGGTCGAGAACAATCAGATCAAAGCGCAGATCCTTTTTCGCCGCATATGAGAAGTATTTAAAAACATCCATCACTTTAATATCGTGCGCCTCGTAATCCAGCTTGTTCACGCTGAATTGCTCGATCGTTTTGGCCAGGCTTCGATTTGCCACGTCCACGCTTGTTGTTTTCTCCGCTCCGCCTAATGCTGCCGCCACTGAGAACGCACCCGTATAAGAAAACGTGTTTAAAACGTTTTTTCCACTGGCATAGCGGTCTCTGATCGCTTTGCGCACATGTCTTTGATCTAAAAAGATGCCGGTCATGGCGCCTTCGTTTAAATCTACCGCGTATTGTATCCCGTTTTCTTGAATGATGATCGGGAACTCGCCTCTTTCTCCCTTCACGAAGTCATCATCCTCGACATACTGTCCAGCCGTATCGAAGCGTTTCTTTTCGTAAATCGCTTTATATTCAATATCCAGTTCATCCAGAGCGGCAATCAGCGTTTCTTTAAAAGTGTAAATGCCTTTGCTGTACCATTGGAGCAGCAGGTACCCGTCATAATAATCAACGGTTACGCCGCCGATGCCGTCGCCTTCACCGTTGAAGAGACGGAAAGCCGTTGTATCAGGCGCCGCAAAAAGGTTTGCACGCGCTTGTACCGCTTTTGTTAATTTGCTGAGGAAAAATGCTTGATCGATTTGTTCATTTTTATTGCGGGTAAGCGTCCAGCCGACCCCTTTGTTTTGCAGGCCGTAATAGCCCCTTGCGAGAAACTCGCCGCTTTCAGACACGACATCAACGAGGTCGCCTTCTTTGACGTGCCCCGCACTGCCGGTGAGAGCTTCCTTTTCGATGAGCGGATAGCCTTTTTTGATTTTTGCAGCATGTGCTTGCTTTAGGGTGAGTAGCTTCATATATGTTCGTCCTCTTTCTGTTTGCTTTTTCTTATCGTACCACAAAACGCCAAGATGTCTTCATTGACAGAAAGGAAAGGTTTTTCTACGATAGACAAAAAGAGTTTCTAGGAGGAACAGCATGGCAAAACGAATTGACCATACAGGCATTATGGTAAGAGATATTAACGCGTCCATTTCATTTTATGAAGAGGTTCTCGGCATGAAATTGAAGGACCGCATCACTCATACGAACGGTATTATCGAGCTTGCTTTTCTTGGCTTTGAAGATGGTCCGGAAACAGAAATCGAACTGATTCAAGGCTACAGCAGCGAGCTTCCCGCCGAAGGTAAAGTGCATCACATTGCCCTGCTGACTGATGACATCGCGGCCGAATATACAAAAGCGGAAAGAATGAATGCGAAATTTATCGACGAAGAGATCACAACACTTCCAAACGGGTATCGGTATTTTTATATCGAAGGTCCTGACGGCGAGTGGATTGAGTTCTTTCAGCGGTAAGAAAAAAGAACGTATCTCTGTTTAGAGGTACGTTCTTTTCTTATCTATACCAATTCATATACGTAGTTTCATCGCAAAACATGGCCTCCCAGCCCATACGCTGAACCATGTCATGAATGTTTTCATCTTTCGCAAGAAAAACATTCATGAATGAGTCGTATACACTCATAAACACAAAATCCATTTTCTCATCAGTCAAAATGAGCTCTGCGGCGGCTTCATCAAGAACTTTCCGCAAGTTAGCCTCAGTTGTGTCCAGAAAGCCGCTGTTTTCCACAATTGGTTCTGAGTAATAAAACCGATTGGACCCGTTGTAACGAAGCACTTTTACCAAACCGGGAATATGAAAATTTGAAATATGGTCCTCACTGGGATAAAAGAGATTTCCTTTTAAGTTCACATGTAAAAGTTCAGCCAAATCCTCTCTCGCGTACTCATCCCTTAAAGCAAATATCGATGTCTTCAAAGCCAGCGCCAGCTCTGCATGTGTTTGGAATCCGCATGAAGACATGATCTCTTTCCATGTAACTGCTTTTCCTTTTTCCCTTACTTCTTGATCATTTGGATAAATATGCTCATACTCATTTTTTCTCTTAGCTTTTTCCCACCCTTCAGGCATTTGAATAAAAGGAGAAAATAAAATAGCAGCTGATGTATATTCAACTGGTATTTGTTTTAAGATTGGTGATTCGTCATCTAACCATATGTATTCTAGCATGGGCACCCCCTTTACATATTCTAACATTTACTTATAGTTGATAGAAGATCATCAGCCCTTTAACAGCTGATGATCTATTACAGCTTACATCACGTCATATTTTTATCCCCGGATTCAACCGCACTCTCTTCGTTCCATTTTTGATGATCCCATATTCTGAAAAACGGATAGTAGATCGCACATGTAATGAGCAGGTTCACCAGCTGCATGACCGCTCCAGATACTTTTCCGCCTGTCGCCAGGTACCCTGATATGAGCGGCGGCATGGTCCATGGCACGGCGATTCCGGCGGGCCTTGCCACCAGTCCGGTGCTCATGCCGATATAAGTGGCGGTAATTGTGAGGAGCGGGGCTATGATGAACGGAACGATAAGGAGCGGGTTCATCACAATCGGCATGCCGAAAATGATCGGCTCGTTGATGTTAAATAGCGCAGGACCAATCCCTAATCGGCCGAGCTGCTTCATCTGTTTGCTCCGGGACCGCACAAGCATTGTGAGTACAAGCGCCAGCGTTGCTCCGCTTCCGCCGACATTGATCCAAATTTGAAAAAACTGAGTCGTAAAAATACTCGGCAGCGCCTCGCCCGCTTGAAACGCAAGACGGTTTGCATCCATGGCGCCATACCAAATCGGCGCCATAATACCGCCGATGATCGAAGCGCCGTGAATACCGCACGCCCAAAGCAGCATTTGCACGAATTCAGCGATCAGACTCCCGCCGAGGCTGCCCCCAAGGATGGAAAGCGGCGTACCGAGCAGGTCTCCGACGACATTGTGCAGGCTTTGAAAAGGCGTCATTTCAATCAGAAGACGCGCCAGCCATATAAGAAATACGATAATAAAGCCGGGAATCAGCGCGACAAATGATTTGCTTACCGCCGGCGGCACGCCGTCAGGCATGTTAAACACAATATTTTTTTGAATGATGTACCGATAGACTTCAGTCGAAAACAAGGCGATGATCATGGCGACAAACAGTCCCTTGCTGCCGAGCAATGTAATGGGAATTCCGCCTCCGACCATGATTGATTCTGTTGAGCCATCCGGCGTAAAAGGCACCTCGAACGGCGTTGCCAATAAGAAGGCTGCAATTGAAATCGCTCCGGCCGACAGGGCATCAACACCGTAGCTTTCCGCCAGCCGATAGGCGATCCCGAAAGCCGCAATCATTGCCATAATATCGAATGAAGCATTGACAGGATAGCCAAGCTTATCCGCCCACTGTTCCCCAAACACACTCGTCATAAAATCAGCATAACCGGGAATCGGCAGACTGGTTAATATCAAAAAGACAGAACCGATAATAATCAGCGGCATGGTCAAAACAATTCCGTCACGCAAAGCGCTGAGATGCCGCTGCCCGGCAATTTTCCCAGCGACAGGCATGATTTTTTCTTCCATCACCCGAGTGAACGCGCTCATCTGAAAAGCCCCCTTTTTTCACTGCTTTGTAAACAACCTTTGCAATGTTTTCTTTATCTTATTTTGAAAACGCTTACAAATTCATGCGGAAAATTTCCGCTTTCTGCGGAAAAAATCTGCATTCTTCTGAACAACCCTGTCAATGAAAAAATCTTTCCTTCTTATTATCAAAATCACATTTTCCTCCGATATATATATCAAACATCATAGAAAAAGGAGAAGAACCATGAAAAACACGTTTTGCAAACTTGTTGTATCAGTCACTCTGTTTTTCAGTTTTCTCGCCCTAGGACCTCTTGCACATGCAGAAACCAGCAGCGAGAAAGAGGTCATTGTGGTCTATAAAAACAAAGACGGCAAGGAAACCGTTCTGGACAGTGATGCTGAGGTTGAGCAGCAGTATCAGCATCTTCCGGCGGTAGCTGTCACAGCAGATCCAGAGACAGTAAAAGAATTCAAACAAGATCCTGATATTTTGTATGTCGAAAACAATGTCACGTTCACTGCAGCGGACAATACAGACCTCAAAGTACTGTCAGAGAAAGCCGACACCTCTGACAACTTCGAACAATGGAATCTTGAACCGATTCAGGTCAAACAGGCTTGGAAGGAGGGGCTGACAGGCAAAAACGTCAAAATAGCTGTCATTGACAGCGGGATCTCCCCCCACGACGACCTGTCGATTTCCGGCGGGTACTCAGCTGTCAGTTACACCTCTTCTTACAAAGACGATAACGGCCACGGAACACATGTCGCCGGGATTATCGGCGCTAAGCATAACGGCTACGGAATTGACGGCATCGCACCGGAAGCACAAATATATGCGGTTAAAGCGCTGGATCAGAACGGCTCGGGAGATCTTCAAGGTCTTCTCAAAGGGATCGACTGGTCGATAGCGAATGGAATGGATATCGTCAATATGAGTCTTGGCACATCTTCAGACAGCCAGATTCTTCATGACGCCATGGACAAAGCATATGAAAAAGGCGTACTGCTCGTTGCCGCAAGCGGAAATGAAGGAAACGGCAAGCCAGTAAATTACCCGGCGGCATACAGCAGTGTCGTTGCAGTGTCAGCGACAAATCAACACAATCAGCTCGCAGCCTTTTCAACAACAGGAAATCAAGTTGAATTTTCAGCACCGGGAACAGACATCACGAGCACGTATTTACATCAATATTATGCGACGGGAAGCGGCACATCCCAAGCGACACCGCACGCCGCTGCCATGTTTGCGTTATTAAAACAGCGTGATCCTGGTAACACGAACGTGCAGCTTCGCGCCCTCATGCAGAAAAACATCGTTGATCTCGGAATGACGGGCCGCGATCAGCAATTCGGCTATGGCCTGATCCGATATAAAGCCCAGCAGGCAGATAAAGCGTACGCGGCGGCTGAGCAAGCGGTCAAAAAAGCCGAACAGACAAAAACACAAGCCGATATCGACAAAGCGAAAAAGCTCGTCAGCAAGCTGCCGAATTCCAGCGCCAAAAAAGCTTTGCAAAAAAGACTGGATAACGTTCAGGCATACAGAAATGTAAAAGACGCGAAGGACAAAGTGGCAAAGGCAGAAAAGTATAAAACCCAGCAAACCGTTGATACAGCACAAGCCGCGATCAACAAACTGCCGAACGGCACGGATAAAAAGAACCTGCAAAAACGGTTAGATCAGGTCAAGCGCTATATCGCATTAAAGCAAGCAAAGGACAAAGTCGCCAAAGCGGAAAAAAGCAAAAAGAAAACAGATGTCAGCAGCGCTCAATCGGCAGTCAGCAAGCTTCCGACAGGCTCAGAAAAAACGTCCCTGCAGAAGCGTCTCAACAAAGTGAAAAGCAGCAATGTAAAAACGGCGCAGCAATCAGTCGCCGCAGCGGAAAAGAAATCAACTGACGCAAACGTGGCGAAAGCCCAAAAGGCCGTCAATGAACTTCAGTCCGGAAAAGACAAAACGTCATTGCAAAAACGGTTAGATAAAGTGAAGAAAAAAGTGGCGGCAGCAGAAGCCAAAAAAGTCGAAACGGCCAAAGCAAAAGTGAAAAAAGCGGAAAAAGACAAGACAAAAAAATCAAAAACAGCTGCTCAGTCCGCAGTCAATCAATTAAAAGCATCCCATGAAAAAACAAAGCTGCAAAAACGGCTGAACGCCGTTAAGCTGAAGAAATAATTAAAAAACCTTTAAGACGTAACACTCGTTTTAAAGGTTTTTTCGTCTGTTAAACTGTGTACGCAACCTTTTTCCCATTTGCTTCACAGGCTTTTCATACTATTGCTATCCTGCTGTGAACAGCATAAAATGAACGTTACTACAGATATCAACTGCATATTGCGGGATTGTGACTGGCAAGCAGGCAAGACCCAACGATGCAAAGGGAGTATTAGTGCCTAGAAAAAGAAAGGCATTTTAACTCTTCTTTTCGTGTTGGGCTCGTAACGGCGCCAATGACATTTCTGCTTTATATGTTTCGTAATGCCCCGTCACCCGACGAGGGCATTTTTTGATGGCTCTGCACGCTTTACATTTTTCTCACTTTTTTCATTTTGATTGTCAACTTTTCATTTGATACGATGAACAAGCCGACTTTTCTTCAGCAGAGGAGGTTTTTATTGTTTGCAAAAAGAAATTGCGAAAGAATTATTGCTCCTCGCAGGAGGAAAAAGCAACATTATCAGCATCAGCCACTGTACAACTCGTCTTCGTTTTGAAGTAAAGGATGAAACGAAAATCGACATACGTGCTATTGAGAATCTGCAAGGTGTGCAGGGCACCTTTTTCAGATATGGCCTGTTCCAGATTATTTTTGGGGCGGGTATCGTCAACAAAATTTATAAAGAAGTCGTTTGTGTGTGGGAGGCAGCGCCTTCTGAAGAGGCTGTTCAAGAGAAACATGCCAGACGCAAACTGAACCCCGTCACAACATTTGCTAAAACGCTGTCCGATATTTTCATGCCGATTATCCCGGCGATAACAGCAAACGGGTTGCTCATGGGGCTGATCGGCATGATTCAGGTCTTTCACTGGTTCTCTGCCGACAGCCCG
This sequence comes from Bacillus sp. 2CMS4F, assembly GCF_023161785.1. Classification (NCBI taxonomy): domain Bacteria; kingdom Bacillati; phylum Bacillota; class Bacilli; order Caryophanales; family Bacillaceae; genus Bacillus; species Bacillus sp. 2CMS4F. The sequence continues at coordinate 7,360 of NZ_JALNTO010000006.1, read as the reverse complement.
TGGATCAAAATGCTGGATCTCGTGTCCAGCACCGCCTTTATTCTGCTGCCGATTTTGGTTGGCTTCAGTGCCGCCAGACAATTTGGCAGCAACCCATTTTTAGGGGCATTGATAGGAGGGCTTCTGACTCATCCCGATTTGCTTGATCCATCCATGCTCGGCAGCAAAACCCCCGCTTCCTTGGACATATGGGGGCTGCACATTCCATTGATGGGCTATCAGGGCGCCATTATACCGATTCTTCTCTCCATTTATATTATGAGCAAAATTGAGAAGCTTTTAAAAACGATTGTGCCCAAGTCACTTGATGTCGTGATCATTCCCTTTATCACTGTGATGGTGACAGGATGTCTCGCGCTGATTGTGATGAACCCCGCCGCAGCTATCATCGGCCAGGTCATATCACAATCGATTGAATACATTTATCACCACGCGGGCATTGCTGCCGGAGCTCTTTTCGGGGGCATCTATTCCACTATCGTTCTATCAGGCTTGCATCATAGCTTTTATGCGATTGAAGCGACTTTGCTTGCTGACCCTCATGTGGGTGTGAACTTTTTGGTGCCGATATGGTCAATGGCGAATGTGGCGCAAGGCGGAGCGGGACTGGCGGTTTTCTTCAAAACGAAGCAGTCAGGCCTGAAGAAAATCGCGCTCCCCGCTTCCCTTACCGCGTTTTTAGGCATTGTGGAGCCAATTGTTTTCGGAGTAAATGTGAAGCTGATCCGCCCCTTTATCGGAGCCGCTATTGGAGGCGCTCTCGGCGGGGCGTATGTAGTTGGGGCACACGTCGTTTCGAATTCCTACGGACTGACCGGCATCCCGATGATTTCAATCGTGCTGCCGTTTGGCATTGCGAATTTTGTTCATTATATGATCGGTTTTTTGATCGCGGCCGTCTCTGCTTTTATAGCTACATTGTTTCTCGGGTTTAAAGAAGAGACAGAATAACTGGATTTATTCGATTTCATTCATAAAACGGGGGATGAAAGGACAAAAAGCTATGAAAATTAAAAGAATATTAAATCATAATGCAATCGTCGTAAAGGATCAAAATGAAGAGAAGATTCTCTTGGGTGCAGGAATTGCGTTCGACAAAAGAAAAAATGATATTGTCGATCCGTCTAAAATCGAAAAAACATTCGTCAGAAAAGATACACCTGACTATAAACAATTCGAAGAGATTTTAGAAACATTGCCGGAAGACCATATTCAAATCTCCGAGCAAATTATTTCCCATGCTGAACAAGAACTGAACATCAAAATCAACGAACGGATTCACGTTGCGTTTTCAGACCACATCTCATTTGCGATCGAACGCCTGAGCAACGGAATGGTCATCAAAAATCCGCTGCTGAATGAGATCAAAGTTCTTTATCCGAAGGAATTCCAAATTGGCATGTGGGCTAGAGCGCTGATTAAAGAGAAACTGGGCATTGAGATTCCTGAGGATGAAATCGGCAATATCGCCATGCACATTCACACAGCGAGAAACAACGCCGGCGACATGACACAGACACTTGATATTACAACGATGATCCGTGATATTATCGGCATTATTGAAACCCAGCTGTCGATCAACATTGTGGAGGATACCATTTCTTACGAAAGGCTTGTGACCCATTTGCGCTTTGCCATTCAGCATATCAAAGCAGGCGAAACCATTTACGAGCTGGATTCAGAAATGATCGCCATCATTAAAGAAAGATTCAAGGATGCTTTCCTATGCGCCAAAAGCATCGGCACATTTGTGAAAAAAGAATACGGCTTTGAATTTCCTGAAAAAGAATTGTGCTATATCGCCATGCATATTCAGCGCTTTTATCATCGGTCAGTGGCCCGCTGACAAACAAAAAAACGCTTTTGATCATCTCAAAAGCGTTTTTTCATATATAGATTATTGATTGATGGCCGGGTTTCCGATCGTATTCCACTTTGTATAGGACATGTAATGGAAATACTCATCGCGATACGGATGTTTTGTATTGGAGTTCCAAGGCTTTTCTCCGCCGCAGAAGTGGACGATTGCCGGATTTTCTCTCGTTTCATTATATTGCTTCCGTCCTAACAGTGTCGGAGGTGTTTTCAGTTTTAACATGATGTATGTTTGAGCGTTCCAGCGCGGATGAAGCTCATACCACTTATCATATAAGATCGCGTTCAGCGCATCTTGGTCATGTAACACAAGAAAATCTTCAGAACCGTTTTCATTGATAAAGTTGAGAACTTTTTCTGTGATGTTTTGCTTTCTCCAAGGTTCCATATCAATAACCATAATACCCGAGTTAAAATATTTTCCCGTGTCAGTGATATTCATTTCTTTCAAACGTTCATGCTGCCCCGCATCTTCCACAGCAGCAACGGTGTATGGAGCGATGTCCAAATCCCATAGTTTCGAAATATCCTCAAGGACAAGTGCATCACAATCGACATAAATCATCCGCTTAATGCTCTCATCCTTAATTAAGTCAGGAATCGAAATGCGGTAATACGCCGCTTTTGTAATGTGGCTGCTTTCCACCGCATGTTCATACTGGTTGGCATCCACTTCTAAAAACTCAATCGGCACGCCGAACTTCAATGTGGTTTCTTCCAGCCTTTTTTTGTTATCAGGCTCAATTCCCCCATCAATCACATATAGCTTTACTTTTCTGTTCTGGTCCATGTTTGTCAATAAAGAAACGAACATCCCACCTAAATGACGAGCATAATTATCATCTGCGCATGATACGATATGCATAATTTCATCTTTCTTCAATGGTATTCATCTCCCTTTGTGTTGTACAAGTTACATTCCCTTTTTCAGAAAATTAAACACTAATCTCCATTATTTTTTTAAATAGAATGTGCTATACAACAAAAAAGGTGTTATTTTTTGAACATCCGATAAAGCCAATAAAGGATGAAAAAGCTCGCGATCGTAATGGCTTCAGCTGAGGCGATATACCAAGGCCAAGGCCCGAGAACATCCAATAGCGAAGAACCGCCCGGCTTTTTCGTTAAATACATATAATTCGCTTTCAGCCAGCGGTCAACCAGATAAATGATTCCTCCGTACAGATTGACAATCAATACAGTCACCCATAAAGAGCGCTGTCTGAGTCTGTACGTGCCAATCACCGCCATAAGCAGACAGGACAGAAACACGGATCCGTGCGAAATAAAAAAGAGAATATACCGCACATGCGGAAATGAGAACATACCAAGGTCTGGGGTCAGAAGCGCCTGAAGCGAGCTTCCGATGCCGACAAAATACAAAAACACAAACAGCTTTCTGCTCTTTGTCACCAGCATAATAGCTGATAAATACACAGACAAGTCACTCAGCTGAAGAGGCAGAGAAGTCCGCACCGACCACCTGCCCGCGGCGATCATCCATATTTGGTAACCAATTTGTGAAGCAAGCAAAAGAAACACAAACAAATAGCGCAGAAATGTACTGAATGCTGGCCGGCTGAGTGGCCGGCTGAACAAAAACAAAAGAATGGCAAGCATGCCGATCAATCCTAATGTCATTGCATGCTCTGTCGAAAACAGATGAAACGGATCGTGTTTATACACGCCTTGAACATATTTTTGCACAACTGCACCCCCGTCTGCGGGTTTTTCTTTATTGTGGTGTTCTTTTGGCTTTTTTTATGCAACCGAAAAATATAGGCTTGAAGTTCACCATCGTCTCTGCTACAATTCATTTCATAGCTAATGATTCTGATAATTTAAGGCGGCGACAAATGGAACGTTTAGATAAACAGCAGCAGCTTCGCAAAGAAGAGCATGACACACTCAGCAAGCTTAAACAAATGCCCGTTGAGTCACTAAACCTGGAAGCCATTTCGATCGCGACGAACCTGTATCGGTCTGCGCAAAGGCTCCGTGTCAAAATGGAGACTGAGGTTCTTTCTTCTTACAAATTATCTTGGACCGCTTTCTCCATTCTTTACGATCTATGGGTATGGGGCAAACTCGAAACGAGAAAAATCGCTGAGCTGTCAGGCATTTCAACAGCAACAGCAAGCAACGTGATCAAAACGCTCGAAAAAAAGGGCTTTTGCTCCAAAAGCATCGATCCCAGAGATCGGCGACTGGTTTTTGTCACAATCACTGAATCCGGCAAACAAGCGATCGAAGCACTCTACCCCGAGTTTCACAAAGGGGAAACGGAATTGATTACGGGCATGACAAAAGAGGAGCAGAAAACCCTGACAGGACTGCTTAGAAAAGTAGCGGACAATCTTCATACATCATAAGCTTTGACGGGAATCCAGTAGCGGTTTGTCTCCCTGTTTCAGAGAGCCGGCGGAAGGTGCGAGCCGGCACACAGGCAAAAGCGAATTACCTCCCCGAGCTTTCTTTGTGAACGTTAGTAGCAAAGGACGGGAAACCGTTATTCGAATGAGCGGAAGACAATGTCTTCAACCAGGGTGGTACCGCGTGCATTGAGCCACGTCCCTTATCGGGATGCGGCTCTTTTTGTGTTTCTAAAAAAGGAGGAAGAACGATGAAAACATTTGATCAGCTCACAGCAGCACAGCAAAAAGAAGTCGAAAGACAGCTTGATCTATATATGACAGGCGCCCAAGAAGTCATACCGCCGGAGGAATTAAAGGCCAAGCTTGTCAAATCGATTGCGGCAGGCACACCGCTAAAAATTAAACTCGGATTAGACCCTTCTGCACCGGATGTTCATCTGGGACATACGGTCGTTTTAAACAAGCTTCGCCAATTTCAAGAAAACGGCCACATTGTGCAGCTCTTGATTGGCGATTTCACAGGAAAAATCGGTGATCCGACAGGCAAGTCCGCGGCCAGAAAACAGCTGACTGATGAAGAAGTCCAGCACAACGCCAAAACATACTTCCAGCAATTCGGGAAAGTGCTTGATCCAGAAAAAGTCGAGCTGCACTACAACTCGAAATGGCTGAAAACATTGCATCTGGAGGACGTTATTGACTTGGCAGGCAAAATAACAGTAGCCCGCCTGATGGAACGCGATGACTTTGAAGAACGCATCGCCATGCAAAAGCCGATCTCCCTGCATGAATTCTTTTACCCGTTGATGCAGGGATACGATTCCGTCGTTCTGGAAAGCGATATTGAATTAGGAGGAACAGACCAGCATTTCAATGTGCTGATGGGGCGGCATTTTCAAGAACGATACAACAAAGAAAAACAAGTCGTCATCCTGATGCCGCTGTTGGAAGGCTTGGACGGTGTTGAGAAAATGTCGAAATCGAAACACAACTACATCGGCATTGACGAACATCCGAACGACATGTACGGGAAAACAATGTCACTGCCCGACAGCCTGATGAAAAAATACATTCATTTGGCAACGGACTTGGAGCTTGAAGAGAAAAAACGGCTCGTGAAGGACTTAGAAACCGGCGCCGTTCACCCAAGAGATGCCAAAATGCTTTTAGCCAAAACGATTGTCCGAATGTACCACGGATTAGAAACCGCTGAAGCAGCCGAACAATCTTTCAAAACAGTCTTTCAGGAAAACAGCCTGCCTGAGGATATTCCGGCTGTGAACTGGAAAGGCGAGAAAACGATCGCGATGATCGATCTGCTCGTCACTCTTGATCTTCTCTCCTCGAAAAGCGAGGCGCGCCGCATGATTCAAAACGGCGGTGTCCGGATTAACGGAGAGAAAATAACAGACATTCACGCCGATGCAGAGATAGAGGAGAATATGATCATCCAGGTCGGCAAACGCAAGTTTTTAAAACTCCGATAATTTGATGTCCTGACGCTTATGAAATCGGCTTTCATAAGCGTTTTTTTTGCAGGTATAAAGAACTGTCTTTTCAAAAATGCGCTTCAGTTTGCAGGAAAATCCTTTAGCATCCCGAAATATTCCCCATCCAAACATTAGGGGAGGTTCATGTTTATGAAAAAGCTTTTGACTGTAATGACGATGGCCGTTTTAACGGCCGGCACGGTTCTCTTGCCGGCACAGAGTGTCACCCCTGCTGCGCATGCTGTTCAAATATCAGATAGCCAGCGGGAGCTCCCATTCAAAGCAAAGCGCGCATACTCAACCATTTCTCAGCTTAGTGAAACAATCGGCCCCAGAATAGCCGGGACATCTGCCGAAAAAAAGAGTGCCTTATGGATCGCTTCATCCTTGAAAAAATTAAAACTCGATGTGAAGGTTCAAACGTTTGGCATTCCTGACCGACTTGAAGGAACGCTATCCTCAGAAGGCCGTGAGATTCTCATTCGGGCGGCATCCGGCTCTACACCAACTGAAGAAAAGGGCCTCAACGCTCCGCTGTATCACGCCGGTTTAGGATATCCTGATGATTTCTCCGCTGACGCCAAGGGGAAAATCGCTTTGATTTCAAGAGGAGACCTGACATTTTATGAGAAAGCCAGGAATGCCGAGGCGGCCGGCGCAACGGCTGTGATCATTTACAATAATAAGGAAAGCCTTGTGCCTGTCACCCCAAATCTATCAGGAAATACAGTCAGCATTCCTGTCGTCGGAATTAAGAAAGAAGACGGTGAAACTCTTATCCAGCAAAAAGAAGCAACCTTACAACTAAAAGCATTCTCAAACCAAACCTCCCAGAACATCATCGGTATCAAAAAATCAAAGAACATCAAAAATCCTGATATTGTGTACGTTACAGCCCATTATGACAGTGTTCCTTTCTCGCCCGGCGCAAATGACAACGGATCAGGCACATCTGTTATGCTGGAAATGGCACGCGTCTTGAAAAGCATCCCTTCTGACAAGGAAATCCGCTTTATCGCCTTTGGCGCTGAAGAGCTCGGCCTGCTCGGCTCCTCTCATTATGTAGATCATCTATCAGAAAAAGAGTTGAAACGAAGCGAAGTAAACTTCAACTTAGACATGGTCGGTACAAGCTGGGAGAATGCGTCTGAGCTGTATGTCAACACATTGGACGGACAATCTAACGATGTTTGGGAATCCAGCCATACGGCCGCTGAAAAAATTGGATTCGACCGCCTGTCTCTGACACAGGGAGGCTCATCCGATCACGTACCGTTCCATGAAGCCGGCATAGATTCCGCTAACTTTATTTGGGGAGATCCGGAAACAGAAGACGTAGAGCCGTGGTACCATACCCCTGAAGACTCTATCGAACATATCAGCAAAGAACGCCTTCAGCAGGCTGGCGACCTTGTGACAGCCTCTGTCTATGAAGCTGTGAAAAAAGAGGAAAAACCAACCGGCAAGAAGGCACATATCAAGGCAAAAGCCTCTGATATTTATGAAGATATCAAATAAAAAAAGACGGCACATTGCTGCCGTCCAGGCTGTCGAGAAAATCTCGACAGCCTTTATTTTTTCTTAAAATATCCATTCTCATGTAATAAAATAAAAGAAAGA
>NZ_JALNTO010000005.1:0-221772 GCF_023161785.1 Bacillus sp. 2CMS4F | reverse complement strand
GAGTCTGGGCCGTGTCTCAGTCCCAGTGTGGCCGATCACCCTCTCAGGTCGGCTACGCATCGTTGCCTTGGTGAGCCATTACCTCACCAACTAGCTAATGCGCCGCGGGTCCATCTGTAAGTGGTAGCCGAAGCCACCTTTTATGTTTGAACCATGCGGTTCAAACAAGCATCCGGTATTAGCCCCGGTTTCCCGGAGTTATCCCAGTCTTACAGGCAGGTTACCCACGTGTTACTCACCCGTCCGCCGCTAACATCAGGGAGCAAGCTCCCATCTGTCCGCTCGACTTGCATGTATTAGGCACGCCGCCAGCGTTCGTCCTGAGCCAGGATCAAACTCTCCGATAAATGGATCGCAGATTAAGTTCACCACATCCTGTGGTAACATCTGCGTGATCTGCATCGTGCAGACCTCAGTTTGACTGACTACGCACATCGCTGTGCGATTTATAATAAAACTTGAATTAACAGGTACGTTTTGTCTTGTTTAGTTTTCAAAGATCATCACCGCTCCTAATGAAGCAGCTTTACTAATATAACACTCAGCTTCTTGATTGTCAACAACTTTTTTAAAAGTTATTTGAAGCTTCTTGTTTTGTCTGCTGTTCATCAGCGACGTTTAATAATATAACACCTATAATTATTTATTGCAATAGTTTTTTAAAAAAATCTATAAAACAATAAAACTGTAATCTTTCTTTATTCTATTTAACTTGTAATGCTTTATAAAACATTTATCTATTAAAGAACATTTACTACAGGCAATGTCATCTTGTTGTTTTAACCTTTTTCTTGTATAGTAGAAACGAACTAAATATCCGATGACCACAAGGGGAGCATAAAAGCTGAGAGTGAGCGGTTTCGTTCTGACCCTTTGAACCTGTTAGTTAACGCTGGCGTAGGGATGTGGCAAAGTCAAATGAATTGCAGATTGTAAAGCAGTGCGTGGAACTTTCCTCATCCTTCCGCGTGCTGCTTTTTTGTGTCCTTTTGGATTGTCTATCGATGGAAGGGGATTTTTATGGCTCAATCAAGACAACTGGTACGTCTTATTGAAATTGCAATCATGACTGCTGCTGCTGTCATTTTAGACATCGTTTCCGGAATGTTCCTCCGTATGCCTCAAGGAGGGTCGGTATCCATCATGATGATTCCGATTTTTTTGATTTCTTTTCGCTGGGGAGTTAAAGCGGGGCTTACCACCGGTCTATTGACAGGTCTCGTTCAAATTGCGATCGGAAATCTATTTCTTCAGCACCCTGTTCAGCTGTTGCTTGATTACATTGCAGCGTTCGCCGTTGTTGGCATAAGCGGCTTTTTCGCTTCCGCTGTCCGCAAATCCGCCTTATCAAGAGCAAAAGGGAAATTGATCGTATCAATTATTTGCGCAGTTTTTATCGGCAGTTTTCTGCGTTATGCTGCACACGTGATTTCAGGGGCTGTATTTTTCGGCAGCTTTGCACCAAAAGGAACACCGGTATGGATTTACTCGTTAACTTATAATGCTACTTATATGGTTCCGTCATTCATCATCTGTGCGATTGTCCTTTGTTTATTGTTCATGACAGCTCCGCGCTTGCTGAAAACTGAAAAAGCTTAATCTAACAACCCCCAGCGGCCATTCCGCTGGGGGTTGTTTTTTATCTTCCGTTAAGCAGATTTTTTAATGAAGCAAGATCCGGCCAGCCGAATCCTATTTCTTTCATGCTTTCTCCTGCGATTTCAAAACTATCCTCGGCTGCTCTTTCAGGTGAAAACGACTGATAAAATTTAATCGAAGGATTCTCCTCTACGACCCAAACAAACATGCTCGTAAAGCCATGACCAAGCAAAAAATCTGTTCCCTTTGTCAAAAGCGCTCTGCCTGCACCTTGCCGCTGTTTTTCTTCTAAAAGGTAAATGGCATACAACTCTCCGTCATAGCCGCTCTGCTCTGAACAAAAGATGCAAAGCCGAATACTGAACCTTCTTCATCTTCTGCTACAAAGACCCCCTTTAATGAACGGCTTTTCCATTTGGCTTCAAAATCCTTGTAGTTCAAACCACTTAAGTATTCAGCGGAGATAATGCCGCTGTATGTTGTCACCCAGCTGTCAACATGCACTTTTGCGATGACCTTTATATCATCTAGTCGTGCTTCTCTTATAGTCACCATTCATTCTCTAATCCTTTCCGCAATGGTTATTCAGATTTTTGAACAGGTTTTGTTTCTTTTAATTCATGTGTCAGTTCGTTGATGCTCTGTTTGATGTTGCCTTTTCCTGAAAAGTTCTCAATCATTTCTTTTACGTCGATTCCCGAAGACGCTTTTAAGCTTTCTTGCAGACTGGACATTAAATTTGTCGCATAGCTTGTGACTTTGTTGGCGCCGCTTGAATCACCGTTTCCTCCTGTATCAACAACGGTGATCTTATCAATATTTGAAAGCGGTGCTGATACCTGTTTCGCGTATTCCGGAAGCATTTTGACAATCATATCGAAAATTGCAGCCTGACCGTACTGCTCAAAGGCAGCGGCAATTTTTTCTTTCGCTTCCGCTTCCGCAAGACCTTTTAAGCGAATAACCTCAGCCTCTGTCTCACCTTTTGCTTTTTCAGCTTCTGCTTTTGCAAGACCGTCAATTCTGACCCTTTCAGCTTCAGCCTTCGCCATCGCTTCTATGCTGTATTTCTTGGCATCGGCTTGGGCGAGCTGTTTGGCTTTTTCAGCAGCGGCAGATTGCTCAACTGAATAGCGGTCTGCATCGGCTTTTTTCTTCACTTCAGAATCATACTGGCGTTCACGGCGGAGAATTTCTTTTTCTTCTAATTCAATTTGTTTTTGGCGTTCTATAATCTTGACCTGCATTTCCTGCTCAGTCACCTGCTGGCGTGCTTTGGCTGTTTCCAAATCGTATGCCTGGTCAGCGTTGGCTTTTGCTGTATCTTGATCTCGCCGGTATTCAGCCATTTTAAGCTGATTGATTTTTTCAGCTTCGGCAATTTCCGTCGCTCGTTCAAGCTCCGATTTTTTCGCTTCTTTATCGGCTTCCGCCCTCTTAATTCTTGTTTCTTTATCGGCCTCTGCGGTTGCAATGTCAGCATCACGCTTTACCTGCGCAATTCTCGGTTTACCTAGTGATTCAAGATAGCCGTTTTTATCACGGACATCTTTAATGGTAAAGGAGACAATCACAAGACCCATCTTCGCGAGATCCTGTGAAGCGACACGCTGCACTTCTTGAGAGAATTTTTCGCGGTTTTTATAAATTTCTTCTACTGTCATAGACCCGAGAATGGAGCGGAGGTGGCCTTCCAGTACCTCACGGGCCTCCTGCTCACGGTCTTCTTTTGACTTTCCTAAAAATTGTTCGGCTGCTGTGGCGATTTCTCCAATAGAGCCGCCAATTTTAATAATTGCAGTTCCGTCTGCCATTACAGGCACACCTTGCTCGGTATACACTTCAGGTGTCGATACATCGAGTTTGCTTGATAACAGACTTAGCGGCTCAGCCTGCTGAAAAACCGGAAGAACAAAGGTTCCTCCTCCGCGAACAATCTTCAGGCGGTTGCCTCCCTCATCAACGTGAACATTTTTATTTCCAAGATAGCTTCCTGTAACAATTAACGCTTCATCAGGCCCTGCCGTACGATATTTTGTAATAAATACCGCTATAAGTGCGATGAGTAAAAAGAATACAACTGCGATGACGATGATAATCGGCATTGTCATATGACATTCCTCCTTGTTTTATAAAGATTCATGCGGAGTGACTGAAAGAACTCCGTTTTTGACATCCACAACTAAGACGACTGTTCCGTAACTGATCTGTTCATTTTCAAAGCTGATCGCTGATTTTGAAATCGTACCGCCCATCCCTTCAATCAGTACTTCTCCAAATCCATCAACCGGAACAGCGGTTATGACTTTTCCGAGTCTTCCTCTAAGATCATCTTCCCGATAAGTCAATGATTCTTCTGCCGATGATAAAGGGACAAGCACAAATAAATGGAGCAATATCACCAGCAGCACTGAAAGAAGACAGGATAATAGAGCAATAATCAGGCTGGAGAGGGGGAAAACTGTTTCACCTATATATCCAGATGCGGAGAAAAATGTGAAAAATGAGAGCACCAATGTCGGGTGTAAAAACGGAATAGCTTCGGACAGCCCTTCAAACACATCTCCGAAAAATAAAAATAGCAGCGTGAGGCTTCCGGCTATGATAAGGGTGTAAAGGTAAATCGTTTGGACAGGAATACCGTATAACTCCAATTTTCTCATCCTTTCTAAGCTGCTACTTTAACCGACGGCCGTCGTTACCTTTTATACGAGATACAGAGGAAAAGGTTTCAAAATTTTTCGATAAATACTCCCCACGAAGCACTTTATAAATGATAAATGCTCTTATATATGGTAATGTTTTTTCAGGAGGAGATATGATGAGTATCTTTAATGAAGCCAGATTAGAAACATGGAATGAAGTAAAGGGACTTTCCGATGAAAGGCTGAATCAGAAGCCTTCTTCTGATGAATGGAGTATACGGGAAGTTCTTGATCATTTGAAGAAAATTGATATGACCGCCCAAAACATGCTGAAAGAACGAGTAAAGGAAGCGCCTGTTAAGGAGATTGAGGAAAAACCGCTTACGGCCGCACAGGATAGAAGCAATAAACGGAAAGCGCCGGCCCATCTTGAACCGGATCATGATTTTATTTCAGGCAGCCAAATGAAACGGGAGCTTGATGTTGTAAGGGAGCAGCTGACAGCTGTTATTGCCTCTCTTAAAGAAGAAGATTTTGAGAGAGTATTGCCGCATCCCTTGTTTCAAGAGCTGACCATTAGACAATGGATCGAATTTATCGGCCATCATGAAAAACGCCACCTCAGCCAGATCAAAGAAATTAAAGAGAAAATAGAAAGAGTCTGATTTATTCAGACTCTTTCTGCTTTTTGTTTGATGTTCCGCTGGTATGAATGAACGATTATTTCGTCACCTGCATACACGGCACCGGGTCTCTCGACAATACATACAATGCCCCTTATCCCCAACGCATGGCGGACAAAAGCCGGTGCAAGCTTTGGCTTGTCCGGATAATAAGACTGGATGACTTCACCCGGCTGGATGCACGGATCATTTTCTCCCTCACACAGTAAAGCGGCGCCGCTCGGAAATATAAGCCGGCTTCCTTCTTTTAATGTTGTGAAATCAGGTATACCGCTAATTGCAACATTTGCACCGAGCCATTCGGGAAAAATACTCGGGACTCCCATTTTCAAAGCAATTTCGTCACATTCTTCTGTTGAAACAATTGAAATTTGTCTGCGGTTAAAAATTTCTGTTCCCCTTGAAAACATTGGCTCTCGGGCCCCAGCTTTTTTTGTCAGGCCGAAATGTAAGTCGCCGGGAATGCCGCCATAATCAAAATCGAGCTTGTCCATTTGTTTTGTTACAAAGCTTTCTGTATCTGCAACATATAAGCCTTCCGTTTTTGCGGTCATGCGTTTCCACATAAGCTTGCACCGTCCTTCATCTCTAGGATTGTCACTTATGTTCAATTATCCAAAAAAATCCCGCTCTGTAAAGGAGCGGGATCATCGCATTATACCGTTTTTGGCGTAAGATTAAAACAGCGCTTGTAGATCCAGTTATATGCTTTCTCATTTAAATCTCTAGGATTTCCGAAGGTTTGCGGATCTTTCATTGCTTCTTTTGACAAGCGCTCGATCATGTCCGGCGATACCCCTTGTTCTTCTAAAGTCGGTACTTCTAACTCTTTCACAAGATCGTACATCCAGTTGACAGATGCTTTTGCAGCTTCTTCTGTTGTCATATTGCTTGTATCAATGCCGAACGCTTTTGCGATACGGGCAAATTTCTCCGGATAGCCCTTCCAGTTGTATTCCATAACAGGGCCCATCATTGCCGCTACACATTGGCCGTGAGCGACAGGGATGATACCGCCGAGTGTTTGGCTCATGGCGTGAGCAGCACCCGCTGATTCACTGCCGTAAGAAAGACCGGCAAGCATAGCAGCCTGTGCCATTCCGTATCTGGCTTCGAGATCTTCTCCGTCAGCAAATGCTCTCTTAATGTAGTGAGCGGCATATTCAATCGCCATCAACGCCACTGCGTCTGTAATCGGCTGCGCAAATTTCATTGTGTAGCACTCAATGGCGTGAGCGAGAGCATCAATTCCCGTCATTGCTGTTACGTGCGGCGGCATTGAGACGTGAAGCTCTGGGTCAATCACAGTCAAATGCGCAGCAATCAACGGACCGCCTGTGTTAAATTTGAATTCTCTTTCTTCATCTGTAATAACCGCCCATTGCGTCACCTCTGAGCCTGTTCCAGCCGTTGTCGGAATTGTCGTAAGCGGAGGAATGCGGTTCTCCAGCGGTTTCTTTCCTTCGGCTGCTTCATAATCAAGTACGCTTCCCTCGTGAGTTGCTTCTACCCCGATGGCCTTCGCTGTATCCATGGAGCTTCCGCCTCCGACTGCCACCAAGCCGTTGCAGTTCTCTTTTTTGTAAAGCTCAGAACCTTCATTTACAAGCCGTACAGGAGGGTTTGGCTCAACTTTATTAAAGAGCACCACTTCAATGCCTGCCCCTTTTAATGACTCGATGACAGGATCTGCGACGCCGGCTTTATAAATTCCAGGGTCTGTAACAAGCAATGCTTTTGAAACACTCAGTCCAGCTACTTCTTTTCCTACATGGTTGATGGCGCCAATTCCGTGCTTAATCACAGTCGGAATTTCAAATGTGTGAAATTTGTGCATGCTTTCTACTTTCATATTTAATGTCATAATCAATCTCCCCCTCTTATGAATTGAACCAATTAACCGCTGCCGGTTTTGTGTTGCGATAGACATGTTTGACTTCTGTGTACTCTTCAAGCCCTATTTTTCCAAGTTCCCGTCCGAATCCGGATTGCTTATAGCCGCCCCATGGCGCCTGCGCAAAGTACGGATGGAAATCGTTAATCCAAACTGTTCCCATTCTCAAACGGGCTGCCACACGTTCGCACTTTTCAATATCTTTCGACCATACAGCTCCGGCCAATCCGTAAATCGTATCATTCGCCAGTGAGATTACTTCTTCTTCAGAACTGAATGTTTCGACTGTTAATACTGGCCCAAATACTTCTTCCTGAACAATTCTCATGTCAGATTTACAGTTTGAGAAAATGGTAGGTTCATAGAAAAAACCGTTTTGAAGTGCTGGATCTTCCGGACGTTTGCCGCCAGTCTCCAGTTTTGCGCCTTCTTCCAGTCCGATCTCTACATATTTTTCAACCTTTGCTCTATGCTCCGCGGAGATAAGCGGACCGCTTTCTGTCTCTTCGTGAAAACCGTTTCCGAGTTTAATGCGTTTCGCCCGCTTGACAAGCTCTGCTAAAAATCGGTCATGAATATCTTCTTCTACAAGCAGTCGGGACCCAGCGGAGCATACTTGGCCGGCGTGGAAAAATACGGCGTTTAGCGCCTGATCAACCGCGACTTCCAGGTCTGCGTCTTTGAAGACGATATTTGGATTTTTCCCTCCAAGCTCAAGCGCAATTTTTTTAACGTTGCCGCTTGCCGCCCGCATGATTTTTTTGCCTGTTTCAATTCCGCCTGTAAACGAAATCAAGTCAACGTCTTTGTTTACAGCAAGCTCGTCACCCACTGTGGCGCCCGGTCCCAACACAAGGTTTGCGACACCTTTTGGAACTCCGGCTTCCTCCATCAGCTTAAAGACTTTCATTGTCGTCAGCGGTGTGATCTCACTCGGCTTCATGACAATTGTATTGCCTGCCGCTAAAGCCGGGGCGATTTTCCAGCTCGCTTGCAGAAGCGGATAATTCCACGGCGTGATTTGTCCGCATACGCCTATTGGCTCTCTGATGATTTTGCTTTCTGAATCAGGGATTGGAGATGAGATGATCTCTCCTCCATCTTTATCTGCCAGACCAGCATAATACTGAAAAACATTGGCAATATCGTCCATATCGGCTTTGCTTTCCTCAAGCGTTTTTCCTGTATCAAGGGATTCGAGCTCAGCCAGCTCGTCTAGATCGCGTCTGATTAATTCCGCAATTTTCAGAACTATTTTTCCGCGTTCAAGCCCTGAAAGAGAAGGCCACTCTCCTGCGTCAAAAGCTCTTCGTGCAGCGGCGATTGCTTTAACGGCATCCTCACGCCCGCCCTCGCTAACTGTTGCAATTTCTTCTTGATTAAATGGATTAATAATACTGCGGACCTGCCCTTTTTCGGCACTGATCCATTCACCGTCAATGTATAATGTTTGACTCATCTAAGTCCTCCTTGACGAAAATAAAGTTTGTTAAATAAAAATTTAATGTTTTTAACAACCTTAATCTAACATAAGGTTTTTAAACTGTCAAAGCCCTAATTATGATTTTTCGTTTTGACTTTTCTCTAGGTTTCGTTAAGATAAAGAACATAAAGAAATGACTTAACAAATTTAATTTTCTAAAGGAAAAGAGGGTCAGTATGGATGAAAATCCAGAATTTGCAGCTATAGAACAGGCACGGGATCTTGTTATTGACTCCATTGCTGAAACAATGGATCTTTACGGAATTACCCGAAGTGTCGGGATATTATATGGAACGATGTACATGCGGGACGAGATGACGCTTGACGAAATGCGGGAGGAGCTGCAAATGAGCAAGCCCAGCATGAGCACAGGTGTCAAAAAGCTTCAGGATTTAAATGTCGTGAAAAAGACATTTCACCGAGGCATCCGTAAGCACACATTTGTAGCCGAAAAAGATTTCTTTAAATTTTTCACAAATTTCTTTCCGCCAAAATGGGAACGGGAAGTTCAGGTGAATGTATCAGCAATTGAGGAGGCTCAGGCTGATTTACAAGAGGTATTGCATAAGGAAGAACTCAATGAGGAAACGAAGAATGAAGCGCAGCGTTTATACGAGCAGCTGGAAAGTTCTAAAGCCTACTACGATTGGCTGAAACGTCTCGCTGAATCGGTGCAGAGCGGAGAGATTTTTAAATTTATACCAATTGAAACAAAATAATCGAAAAACGTCTGGAAAACCGGACGTTTTTTTGTTTTTCCGCTATATTTACTACAAATTTGAAAAATACGGGAAAAACACCCCATTTACTTCCATTTTATTTGATGGTAATTTTATGTAGGTAAAATTTGTATTTGGCCTTTTAAGAGGAGGTGGAAAGCAGAGGCAGGCCTTTAATCTTTATCACTTATTAGGGGGAATTTTTGTTATGAAACGCAAGTTATTATCTTCTTTGGCCATCAGTGTATTAAGTCTCGGTTTACTCGTTTCTGCACCTTCAGCTTCTTTTGCAGCTGAATCTAAGTCATCTTCTGCTCATACTGAGTCTACGATGAGAGCCCAATCAACAGCTTCATTGTTTGCAACAATTAAAGGAGCGAGCAAAACAGAATGGTCTTTCTCTGATATCGAATTGACATACCGTCCAAACACGCTTCTCAGCCTTGGCGTGATGGAATTTACATTGCCAAGCGGATTTACAGCAAATACAAAAGATACGATGAACGGAAATGCATTGCGCGAAACACAGATCCTCAATAACGGTAAAACAGTAAGGGTACCTCTGGCTCTTGATTTATTAGGCGCTGGTGAATTTAAGTTAAAACTGAATAACAAAACGCTTCCTGCCGCTGGTACATATACTTTCCGTGCAGAGAACAAATCACTGAGCATCGGAAATAAATTTTACGCGGAAGCCAGCATCGAAGTGGCTAAGCGCAGCACACCTCCGACTCAGCCATGCGGCTGTAAATAATCACAGAGGACCGGCTTAACGCCGGTCTTTTTTACGTTTTTTGACTCCTTTTCCTCTCCCTCTTCCCTCTATTTCCAGTTCCCTTTTCACTTGTATTAAATTTAAATTGACAAACACTAGAAACAGGAGTAAATTCTTGAGTGTTCAATTTCATAAAGTCTCTTTTACCGCTTAATCAAACACGAACGGGGAAACCAATGATTGGCTGTTTCACAAAACGGTCTTGGGGTGAATCTTACTTAGTAAGAAGGGGTACTCTGAATCCCTAATCCGACAGCTAACCTCGTAGGCGTATACAGAGAGGAGGTCTATTTTGACCATTCTTTGTAATGGTCTTTTTTACTTCAAAACGCTAATTTTATTAAGGGAGTCTTGAACATTGGGAAAAATAAAAAACAAGCAATTTGCAGTAATCGGGCTTGGACGGTTCGGCGGAAGCATTTGCAAAGAGCTGCACAGAATGGGCCATGAGGTCCTCGCTATTGATATTAACGAAGAAAAGGTCAATGCCTTCGCTTCCTATGCAACCCATACGGTCATTGCCAATGCCACTGAAGAAAACGAATTGCTTTCACTGGGAATTCGTAATTTTGAATATGTCGTCGTGGCTATAGGGGCGAATATTCAAGCGAGCACACTGACCACTTTGCTATTGAAAGAGCTTCACATTCCAAACATTTGGGTGAAAGCTCAAAATTATTATCACCATAAGGTTCTGGAAAAAATCGGCGCCGACCGCATTATTCATCCGGAAAAGGATATGGGCGTCAAAATCGCACAAAGTCTCTCTGATGAAAATGTCTTGAATTATATCGACTTATCTGATGATTACAGTATTGTTGAGCTGCTGGCAACGCGAAAACTGAATTCAAAATCCATTCATGATCTGAATGTTAGAGCGAAGTACGGCTGTACCATCCTGGCAATTAAACATAATGGAGATGTTCGCCTTTCTCCTGCACCGGAAGAGGTGATTTACGAACAAGACTGCCTGGTGATGATGGGTCACAAAAAGGATATTAAACGCTTCGAAAACGAAGGGATGTAGACAAAGGTGGGACTTCATAAGGAAACTGTAATCAAGTGGGTTCGTTTTTCTCCCCCGCAAGTGCTTGCGATTGGTTTTTTTCTTACTATTATTATTGGCTCTCTTTTGTTAAAGCTCCCGATTTCTACTGCGAAGCCGCTGTCATGGATAGATGCCCTTTTTACGGCGGCTTCTGCTACAACTGTTACCGGGCTTGCAGTTGTTGACACTGGGACAGAATTTACGGTGTTCGGGCAAACTGTCATCATGGGTCTGATTCAAGTCGGCGGGCTTGGCTTTATGACATTTGCTGTTCTGATCGTCATGATTTTAGGAAAAAAAATCGGATTGAAAGAACGAATGCTGGTCCGGGAAGCCTTAAACCAGCCGACAATCGGCGGCGTGATAGGCCTTGTCAAAGTCCTGTTTCTATTTTCAATCAGTATCGAATTGATCGCCGCCCTGATCTTATCCATCCGGCTTGTGCCCCAGTATGGCTGGGCATCCGGATTGTTTGCCAGTGTGTTTCATGCAATATCGGCTTTTAACAATGCCGGTTTTTCTTTATGGCCGGATAATTTAATGAGCTACGTCGGTGATCCTGCAGTCAACCTTGTCATTACTTTCTTGTTTATCACAGGGGGCATCGGGTTTACAGTGCTTTTTGACATCCTGAAAAATCGGCGTTTCAAAGCCTTTTCATTACATACGAAACTGATGCTTGCGGGAACGTTCATTTTAAATATTGCTGCCACGCTGATTATCTTTATTTTAGAGTACAGCAACCCCGGCACGCTTGGTTCCTTGCATTTGCCAGATAAACTGTGGGCTTCGTATTTTCAGGCAGTGACGCCGAGAACCGCGGGCTTCAACTCTGTGGATTTTGGCAGCATGAGAGAAGGCACCATTGTATTTGTCCTGCTGTTGATGTTTATCGGAGCGGGCAGCGCTTCAACGGCGAGCGGTATTAAGCTGACTACTTTTCTTGTGATTTTGATGTCTGTCATCGCTTATTTAAGAGGGCATAAAGAAACTGTTATTTTCCGCCGGACCATAAAATATCCGATCATTATTAAGGCCTTAGCAGTCAGTGTTATCAGTTTGTTCATCGTCTTTATAGGGATTTTCGCCTTAACCATTACAGAACAAGCGCCGTTTATACAGGTTGTTTTTGAAACTTTTTCCGCTTTCGGAACGGTCGGACTGACAATGGGGCTGACACCAGAACTGACAACAGCGGGAAAATGTATCATTATTGCGCTTATGTTCATCGGAAGAATCGGTCCGTTAACGTTTGTTTTTTCATTTGCAAAAACAGAAAAATCAAATATTCGTTACCCTGACGGCGAGGTGTTTACTGGGTGATGTAAAAAAATCCGGCATATTACATGCCGGATTTTTTATGATTCAATATGAGATTGATTTTGTCTTTTTTCCTGCTCCGCGATGATATCATTATCTTCTGCGTTATCACGCGTCACTTTTTGTGTAAGGATCGCGCCGACCGCTACAAGGATCATCACTGCAATGTAGTAGCCTTTTTCATTGAGTTCGAGATTATCAGCGTTATAGAGTCCGATACAAAACAAAAATACTCCCGCAAAAAAAGTGAAATAAGCTAATACAGTAAAGGCAACCGTGTTTCTCCGTCTATATTTCTGCACCTTTGTTCCCTCCTGAAGCATAGTTATTAAGTGATAACTTCCGTGGAATATTATACCTCAAATTCCCCTGAATGGAACAAAAAAATAAAAATACCAGGAAAAACGGCTCAGGTTGCTTCCTTTATTTCAACAGCTGAGTCATCAATCCAGCCGACCAGTTTATTATTGACTTGGAATTGGTACCATACGGACTGGCCTTTCTGTTTTTTAGATACAACCTTTATATCCTTGCCAACGTAAGATTGCGCAGAGGTCAGCTTAATGGATTGATCATCAGTAGAAGGCTTAGACCATACATCTTGAACGGCGCTGTCTTTGATGGAGCCTTTTAAATCCACAGATTTCAGAGATGGATTCACCTCATCGTATTCATCTAAATCGTACTTTTCCACAATGGCGCTGATTTTGTCAGCATATTCCGGGTCTGTGGCATAGCCTGATGTTTGAAGAGCGCCTGCTGCTTCTTTATAATCCTCAGCTTCAAGCACCGGCTTATACTTCTTTTTATTCCACGATGTGCCTTGGACAAATAATTTGGCATGATCATCCATTGATTCAAAAAACGTGCTGTATTTGCGGAATTTCGCGCGAATCGTTTTTCTTTCCCCTTTTTCAAATTCATCTGTATCCATGGTGACGTGATGTCCTTTATAATTTCCTTTTACGCCAAACAGGTTGTTGGCTTTAGAGGCAAGCTCGCTGTTTCCCCAGTCAGATTCGAGTATGGCCTGAGCTATCGTTATGCTGGGAAGGACATGATATTTTTCATATAAAATTTGAGCATGTCCGGAAAGGCTGTCAATAAATACTTGCTGTTCATCAATTTCTTCAGGTTCTTTGGATGTTTCAATTGGCTTTGAAAGAGTTGTCGCTAAAACAAACAAGGCTAGCGGAATCGATACAACGAAAAATAGAGAGGTGAAGAGTCTACGTTTTTTCAGTTTTTTACGGGCCATGAAAACCTTCCTTCGATTTAAAAGATTACGAGTGTAAAAGAATCTACCTTTAAGAATTTTACTTGTACTTCTAATATTTTTCAATTCTTTAGGGATAAAGTTTGAGAGAGAACACACAAAAGCCTTTCCCATCAAGGGAAAGGCAGTGATCATGTATCTATTTTTGTAAGACTGTGCTGTTTAAAATGTCTGAGCGCATCACGATATTCTTGATCATGTATGACTTTATGAGATTTTACGGCAGCCTTTGTCAGTCCATGTGCAGAAACAGCTGGTTTTTCAGGAGCGGATTTTCCTTTATCATGAGGCTTATGAGCCAGCTTGTGCCCCATTCCGGTGGCGTTCATACAAAACGATAAACAAACGAGCAGCACGCTCAGGATAAAAGAAATCAAAAACAGATCATGATAGGCAGTCATCATCGCATCCTGCATCGATCCGTTTTGTCTGGCAGCATCCTTTTTCGTGAAATAGCCGATCAGGATAGGCACACCCATATAGACAAACAATCTTAAAAACTGAACAGCTGTCATTCTTTTGATCAGATCAGGAAGCGGGCCGCCCATAGCGGCTCCCATTAGTCCTGCTGCGACCGTCAGGCCGGTTCCTGCTGCCAGCATGATGAACAGCGCCGCAAACACATAGAGAGACGATTGATACTGCATATGAAGCCATTGAAAATTCACAAAAACGAGAATGAGAGAACCTATAATCCCCAGCATCCCTGGTCCGACTTTATCATATAACAGAGCACTCGCAATAGCTGCGATGGCCACTCCGATCAATAGAGTCATGTTTAAAAGAATGAGATGATCTCGGGATATATCATACATTTGACGAAGCAAGCCTTGAAAAGCTGCCAAGCTGACAGCTACCGTAATCGTTCCTGCCGCTATGATAAATAAACCGAGCACAGGTTTAGGCAGCAGCATCTGTTTAATAGAGATGAAAGGGTTTTTTACCTTATATTCTACAAATAACAGAATGAGGAGCAAACATAAAGCAACCCCAAAACCAGCCCGTACATAACCTGATGAAAAGCCCCATTTTTGCAGAAAAATGAATGTAAACGCTGAGGCTGCGGCCACGCATACAGATAAAATGATCCCTGCTCTGTCGAGTGATGACTGTTCCTTTTCTGATCCCCCATGATGCTCATCATAGAGAAAGAAATAACTCACTGCGACGCCGATCAAAGACAATGTGCCAAAGGTAAAAAACAGCCATCTCCAGTGGCCGTAGCTCAACGCGATCGTTCCTAAAATCGAACCGATAATAACAGAGCCATAGAACCCGCCGATAAGCACCAGTAGTGCGTAATTCCGCCGATCAATCGGAAATGACAGAACAAGCATCGGAATCATAATCATCAGCATGACACCTGTAGCCGCTCCCTGTAAAAAGCGTCCTGCCGCCATCCAGGCAATATCGCTTGAAAATGCGAAGAGCAGTGAGCCAAGTATAAAAACGGGTAATGAAGCCAGATAGATCGGACGGGCACCGAATTTTTTCCTTAGCAGCGGTCCTGCCGGAACTAATAAAGCGAAGGCCATATTGCCGATCAATATTGGATTTACTGATGTGAAGTCACTTGTTCCAACCGTCTTCTGAACAAGGCCTTGAACTGACGACAATGCCGTGTTAGACATCAATCCCGGCCCGACCGCTAAAACAGCGAGCAAAGAAATCACCCAATAGTGTTTTGTCTTCATGTTGTCATTCCTTCCTATATGAATACATACGAAACACATCATTTTTTGAAAACAAAAGAAGCTAATAGATTTTGCATGCCATTAGCTTTCATTCGGATTCTCTCCCCATCATGGGAAATGATATTATTTTATGATAATATGTGAAAAAATGAGCATATACTCAAACATTATTCCAAACCGATTGTGTTTTGTCAATGGCGCAAATTTCAAGCACAAATCAAAAACCTGAACGGCTTTTGCCCGATACCGTGACTTATGAGTCCCTGCCTGCTCCCTCAAGCGATTTAAAGCAGGCCGTTTTAAAAGTAATCCTATCGGTCTTCGCTTGGGTAATGACGGCACCTTTCAATTCACTGTTTTCATCAAAATTCAAACTAATCAACCCGAATAAGTTGGTGATAAGAACAACATGTTGACCGCACATTTTTTTGTGTTCACTAGGCGTTTGCCGCCTCTAAATTGTCTATGGGTAAATATCATGAACTAATCTGCGCAATGCTAGGCAATTTTAAATGATCCGGGAGGTAAAAACGAATGGAACTGTATAAGTGTATCGAAGAAATTTTTGGCGGCTTGAAAAATCCATCGGTTAAAGATTTGGCAGCTTCTTTAAAACAAATTCCAAACGCGGCAGAATTGAGTC
The DNA here is from genome assembly GCF_023161785.1 of Bacillus sp. 2CMS4F. Classification (NCBI taxonomy): domain Bacteria; kingdom Bacillati; phylum Bacillota; class Bacilli; order Caryophanales; family Bacillaceae; genus Bacillus; species Bacillus sp. 2CMS4F. The sequence goes on along the minus strand of NZ_JALNTO010000005.1, from coordinate 205,993 downwards.
AACCATATATAAAGGAACCAGACCAGTACGCTTACGGCCGAAATGCCATCTATAGAAACAATGAATTAGAAATTATCGTGATTAACATTCCCCCAAACAAGGAGACAGCAGTCCACGATCATGGTCAATCCATTGGTTGTGCAATGGTGTTAGAAGGAAAACTTCTCAATTCTATTTATCGCTCAACCGGCGATCATGCAGAACTCTCCAATTCATATTTTGTCCACAAAGGAGAATGTCTTATTTCAACCAAAGGGTTAATTCACAAAATGTCCAATCCGACTTACGAACGAATGGTGTCTCTTCATGTTTACTCACCCCCTTTGGAAGACATGACGGTCTTTGAAGAACAAAGTGGTGTATTGGAAAATTCATGATTTACAGCCTGAACTACTTTACTTGATTAAATTGTAATATGTCATTTTTCAAACGCAGGAGCCTAACGAAGGAATATCTGACTTTATCATTAGTTTATGAAATGCTCCTGGGGACATATGATTTCGGATCAACAGAAGGGTTCAACAATGAACCCTTTCTATTAAAAACAAAAAAACCCTTATAGAATAAGGGTTTACAGGTATGGAGCCAAGGGGGCTCGAACCCCTGACCTCTACGCTGCCAGCGTAGCGCTCTCCCAGCTGAGCTATGGCCCCGTATGTAACGTCATGTTTATTATAGATGATTTTTTTTTGAAAAACAAGCTGTTCCTTTCTAATTGACAGAAAAAAATAAGGCCCTTTCCGGAGCCTTATTTTTCGATTTACATCATAAACAAAAGTAAAATCACGCCGAGAATGATTCGGTAGATTGCAAACGGAACAAGTTTGATTTTGTTAATCAGTCTTAGGAAGAAACGGACCACAAACAGTGCGACAACAAAGGCACAGATGAAACCGACGATGAAAAACGGCATCAGATCCGAGCTTAAGCTGTCCCAATGCTTCACTAGGCTTAAGGTGCTGGCTCCCATCATAATCGGCATTGCCATAATGAATGTGAAATCGGCTGCCGCACGGTGATTCAATCCGAGAATAACGCCCCCGGAAATCGTTGAGCCAGAGCGTGAAAAACCCGGCCAAAGGGCAAGACATTGGAATAAACCGACGCCGATCGCCTGCTTATATGAAATACGGTCTAGGGTGTCTGTCGTTTCTTTCCGTTTATTAATCCAATCGGCTGCAAGCATTAAAACTGCCCCGGCAATTAAGCCAATGGCCACGGTGCGGACTGAAAATAAATATTCATCAATATAATCCTCAAACAAAAACCCGAGAACCGCGGCAGGCACAAGCCCTACTGCGATTTGGGCAATGCTTAATTTGTGACCATGCTCTTGGTCACTCGTGATATTTTTTTTCAAGCCCAGCAAGTTCAAAATCCTGTCTTTAAACACGATCGCAACCGCTAAAATAGAGCCAAGCTGAATGACAACTTTAAATGAGTTGGCTGCTTCTTCAGACATGAGACTGCCTGATTTAAGCCAGATATCGTCTACTATAATCATATGTCCTGTCGAAGAAACCGGTGCGTACTCTGTTAATCCTTCTACGATTCCTAAAATAGCAGCTACAAACAATTCCCATAGAGTCATGATTTTAATTCTCCCCATTAGACATTTATTTTTTACATAACGGGAGCCTTCCATAAATGGAAAGCCCGTCTTATATAACTATAAATGAAATTTATGCTTTATGACTCTTTGCATTTTCATTTTTTTCTTCATCGTATAGATGCGATTGCATTTTAAACCAGTCAAATAAATGTGTCGTAATGACTTTGGCAACCGCATAGCCCGGAATCGCAAGAATAATTCCGATAACACCAAACAGCTTGCCGGCGGTTAACAGCAGAAAAATAATGGTGATTGGGTGGATATGAAGGTTTTTTCCCATAATTTGCGGGGAGATCAGTTTCCCTTCAATAAGCTGAACAATTGTCCAGACGATCACAAGCTTGAGCAGCATCAGAGGCGATGTCACAATAGCGATAATGATCGCAGGCGTAATGGCGATTGTCGGACCTAAATACGGCACGATGCTTGTACAAGCCGCAATAACGGCAAGTAGCGAAGCGTAATCCAGTCCGATGATCAAATAGCCGATAAACAGCAAAAATCCAATGCAGAAGCTGACAATGATCTGTCCTCTGATATAAGAACTTAGCCGATGATTCATTTCGCTTAAAACTGTGTATGTTTGCTCTTTTAATTGTGTCGGCACAAACTTCAGTATGTAGATCGGCAATTTCTTTCCGTCCTTTAACAGATAGAAAAGAATAAATGGAACTGTCACGATCGAAATGATAATCTCGGTTAAAGCGCCGATAAAATTCCCAACGCCGGTAAAGGTGCTGTTTACAATCGTCGCTGCCTGATCTGACACCTTTGTCGCGAGATCAGATATATTAATGTTCATCGTTTGCTGCGCCTGATTGACAAAGTTACTGCCGATCAGTTCTTTTGTCTGATTCTCAACAACATCCACATATCTCGGGATGTTGTCAATCAAACTCATAATTTGCTCTTTTAAAAAGGGGATAATCGACACGATTGTGATCGTGATCAGCCCGATAATCAACAGATATAACAGCAAAATGGAATAGATTCTTCTGATTCTTCTTCTCTCAAGGAAATCAACGACAGGGTTTAACAGATAAAAAACAATGCCTGTTAAAATAATCGGAAGCGATATCGTTTTGAGCAGAACAATGATCGGGGTGAAAATAAATGATGTTTTTGTAAATACGAGAATATTTAAACCAATCAGCAGCAGAACAAGCAGAAATAAAACAAACTTATTGTCCAAGAAGAATCGCTTGAATCTGCCGCTCCATGTTTGCAACGTCTCCACTATCGTTCCTCCGTCATACATAGTTTAAGTAAATTGTACACTATCGTACCTATAATGAAAAATAAAAACCGCTAATTGCTGGAAAAACTTCCTTATCTAAAAAATGTGATTTGATCTATCATGTGCTTTTCTTCTTTTTAAGCTATAATTTAGCTATATCATACAAAAGGAGCGATATGCGTGATACGATTTGCAATAGTAGGAACCAACTGGATTACAGACCGCTTTCTAGAAGCAGCTTCAGAAATTGAAGATTTCCGGCTCACAGCCGTTTATTCAAGAACACCTGAACGCGCCGCTGAGTTTGCCGCTCGGCATGGGGCTGCACATACCTTCTCCGACCTTCAGGAAATGGCGGCAAGCGATGGCTTTGATGCTGTATATCTCGCCAGCCCGAATGCTCTTCACAAGGAGCAGGCGATCCTCTTTATGAAACATGGCAAACATGTGCTATGCGAGAAACCGCTTGCTTCAAATACCAGAGAAACAGAAGAGATGATTTCAGCCGCCAGAGCGAATGGTGTTGTCCTCATGGAAGCAATGAAGACCACATTCCTGCCTAATTTTAAAGAGCTGAAAAAACACTTCCACAAAATCGGCACAATCCGCAGATTTACCGCAAGCTACTGTCAGTACTCTTCAAGGTATGATGCGTTTAGAAACGGAACTGTTTTGAACGCGTTTCAGCCTGAGCTGTCTAACGGCTCATTGATGGATATCGGCATCTATTGTATTTACCCTGCCGTTGTGCTGTTTGGAGAGCCGAAAGCCGTGAAAGCGAACGGATACACTTTATCTTCCGGCGTTGATGGAGAAGGTACCGTCATTCTCTCATATGACGGGTTTGAAGCCGTACTGATGCATTCTAAAATCTCAACTTCCTACGCGCCTGCTGAAATCCAAGGAGAAGACGGGACAATTGTATTGGATACGATCCATCGCCCTGAACGAGTGGAAATCCGCTATCGCGACGGCCGCCTGGAAAACATTTCGCTCTCTGATCCTAAACCGGCAATGTTTTACGAAGCAGCTGAATTTGTTTCACTCGTGAAAGAGAAGAAACAGGAATCTGAAGAAAATACATATGAACGCTCCTTGATCACTGCTAACATCATGGAGGAAGCAAGAAAACAGATGGGTATTGTGTACCCTGCTGATCAAGCCTAAAAAAATCCGCCCGCGGCATGTTGCACGCGGGCGGATTTTTTTAAACGATCGGTGAGGATGCCTGCCTTTTGAAAAGCACGTTTTGTTCATATTCTTTGATATCATCAAGCCAAGCCTCTTTTACCGGCACTCCCATTTGCTCACAGTAATAATCCCAGATGGCACCGAAAGGATAGGTTTTAAATTCTTCCATCAGCGCCAGCCTTTCTGTAAAGCGCCCCTCATCCTGCAATTGTTTTAAATGGTCATTCGGAAGAAGCAAAGCGTACATTAAAGCTTTCATCATATTTCTCGTTCCGATAGTCCAGGCGGCGACACGGTTAATGCTGGCATCAAAAAAATCCAGACCGATGGCGACTTTTTCTAATGCCTGATTACGGACGATCTCAAGGGCGATTTCTCTCAATTCATCGTCTAACATCACGACATGGTCACTGTCCCAGCGAACGGGCCGGGATACGTGCAAGGCGAGTTTGTCTGTGTAAAGCAGCATCGCCGAGATCTTGTTTGATACCGTTTCTGTCGGGTGGAAATGTCCCGTATCGAGCAAGCATAACTTATGGTTCGTTAAAGCATAGGCTAAATAAAACTCATGAGACCCGACGACATATGATTCTGATCCAAGTCCGAACAGCTTGCTCTCGACCGAATCAACATTGTAATCTTCACTGATTTCCTCTCGGAATATCCGATCCAATGATTCTTTTAATCTTTTGCGCGGCGTCAGCCTGTCACTCGGAATATCCTTATAGCCGTCCGGAATCCAAATATTCGTCAAGCAAGGCGTGCCTAATTCTTTGCCGAAATACGCTCCGATGCGGCGGCACGCGATGCAGTGATGAATCCAAAACTCCCGGATGGATGGATCAGGGTGTGCGAGTGTAAGCCCGTCATCTGCTTTCTCATGTGAAAACAGTGTCGGATTGAAATCTAATCCGATACCAAGACCCTTCGCCCACTTCACCCAATTTTCAAAGTGATGCGGCTTCAGCTGATCACGTTCTACAACTTCTCCATTTGTTTCTGCGTATATAGCGTGCAGGTTGACCCGATGCTTTCCCGGGATGAGAGACAGAGCTTTCTCCAGATCTCTTCTTAATTCTTCCGGGGTTTGCGCTTTTCCGGGATAATTGCCTGTGACGTCAATGCCGCCGGAAAGCTCGCCCTTATTCACTTCAAACCCTTCAATGTCATCGCCCTGCCAGCAGTGGATTGAGATCGGAACTTGCTGCAATTGCCGGAACACAGCTTCAACATCAATTCCCCATTTTTCATATTCTTGTTTTGCGCTGTCATAATTCGCTTTTATCGTCATACGGCTCTCTCCCTTTTATTCGAAATAAAAGACTTCCTTCAGATCGATTGAAACGGGACTGTCATCGGCGTTTGTTTTCATTAATGGCGCCATTGATTTCCACCATCTGCGGCAAACCTCTGTGTCTGCCATCTTCTTCCACTTTTCCTCATCCTCTATCTCTAAATAAGCAAATAACCGGCCTGTCTCTTCGTCTAAAAAAATAGAATAGTGATGCGCGCCATGGGCTTTAAGCGCTTCTGCCATTTCTGGCCAAATGTCATCATGCCGCTGTTTGTATTCCTTGAATTTATCTTTATGAACGAACATGATACTCGCTTTTCTTTTCAAGCTGATCACCTCTTTTCATTTAGATAGCGCTTTCAAAACAGTTTGATGATAGGACTGAATGATGGCGCTTCGGTCAGTATCTTTAGGCATAAACACTTTTATGGGAAAGGAGTTTCTGACGGTCTTGCGGGCCTGGTTTACGTCCTTTATTTCTTTGGCAGCAATCATTTGCATCAGCAGATTTCCGATGGCTGTCGCCTCAGCAGGTCCGGCGTATACTGTTTTTCCGCTCATATCAGCGGTTAATTGATTTAAGAAGTCGTTTTGGGCGCCTCCTCCGATAATATGAAGCTGTTGAATGTTTTTCCCTGTAATGGTTTCTAGTTCTGAGATGGCTATCGCATAGATGATGGCTAAATTGCTGTAGATACAGCAGGCAAGTTCGCCTGCGGTGTGAGGAATCTGTTGGAAGGTTTCTCTGCAATAATGTTGTATTTCCTTTATCATGTCGTGCGGATACAGAAAACGATCATCATTTAAGTTGATAAACTGCTGAAACGGTTTTATTTTTCCAGCTTCTTCTGCCAGTTGCTGAAAATTGTAATCTTCTCGTAATTGTTTCCGGACTTCTTGTATCATCCACATGCCAATGATGTTTTTCAGGAAACGAATGGTGTTGTTTGCGCCGCGTTCATTTGTATAATTGTTTTTCAATGCGAGTTTATTTATAATCGGCGTTTCGTTCTCAATTCCGATTAACGACCATGTTCCGCTGCTGATATACGCCCAATCATTGTTTATGCCTGGTGCGGCGAGGACAGCTGAAGCAGTATCATGCGTTGCGACGGTAATCACCCTGCAAGCCGGCAGATCATAGCCTGGAAACCAATCATTTCTTAGCTTGCCGAGTTCCTGTCCCGGTTCAGTCAGCGGCGGAAATTGCTGTTCCTTAACAGACACGGCTTCGAGCAATTCGGGATCAAACTTTCCTGTTAAGGCGTTTAAGAGCTGTGTCGTGGACGCATTTGTGATTTCCGCTGCTGCTTTGCCGGTTAAGCAATAGCCTAAATAATCCGGCACCATTAAAATCTGCTCTGTTTTTCTCAGCAGCTCCTGGTCTTCTTCATATAATTGATAGATTGTGTTAAAAGGCAGAAACTGAATGCCTGTTTTTTGATAGATTGTTTCTTTTGATATCGTTTGCGCAAGCTTCTCCATTGTGTTCTCTGTTCTTTTATCCCGGTATGATATGACTTCTCGTAAGCGGCTGCCTTTCTCATCCAGCAAGACGTAATCAACGGCCCATGTATCAATGCCGACGGTGCAGCAGTCATACCCAAGGGCTTTCACCTTTTGCAGCCCTTGCAGGATTTGCTCTAGCAAATGATCAATATCCCAATAGCCATGTCCGTCTCTTTGCATGAAGCCGTTTGCGAATCGGTGAATCTCTTGTACTGCAAGCTTTCCTTCCTGGAGTTCGCCTATGATGACTCTCCCGCTTGATGCCCCTATATCAACAGCAGCATATATCATCCTTTCACCCTTTCTTTAGGAAGGGGGACGGCTGTTACTTTCACATTCTTTTCTTCAAGGGCTTTTACTGATACCGGATCAAGTCTGGAATCGGTAATGATGCAGCTGACATCCTGCAAAGAGGCGATATGTGAAAACTCGCGGTTCCCCCATTTGCTTGAATCGGCCATCAAAATGGTCTGATCAGATCTTTCAATCATCCGTATTTTAAGCAGTGCCTGCCACTCATTTGAGTCGCTCATTCCATGTTCCATATCAAACCCTTGGCAGGACAGAAAGGTTTTATTTACATGATAGGTTTCAAGTGAACGCTCAGCTAACGGTCCCGCAAATGATAATGATTTTGTCAGCAAGATACCGCCGGTTGAAATAACTGATATTTTTTGTTTTTTGCTCAGTTCAATGGCTGCCTTCATTGAGTTTGTAATGACGGTGAGCTCAATATCAGGGATTATTTTCGCCATGTACCATGCGGTGGTGCTTGCATCGAGAATGATTCGGTCACCGCTTTTTACATATTTCGCCGCTTCGTGAGCAATGGCTTTTTTCTCTATTACATTTGTAATTTCACGTTCAGAAAAATGAATTTCTGACTCCTGCTGCTGAATGCTGACCGCACCTCCGTGGCTGCGGCTCAGCTTATGCTCTTTCTCAAGCTTCTCCAGGTCCCGCCGAATCGTTTCTTCTGTGACAGAAAATATGTCACTCAATTCGGATACGCGGATGCTTAAACGCTTATTCACTAGTTCGACTATTTTTTTCTGCCGCTCTGCTACTAACATCGGTAACGTCCTTCCTCATTAATATCCGTCTTGCTTTTCCCATATCATAGCATACTTCTAACGCGTAAAAGCTGCCGGGACGCCGCCGTCTACTGTAATCATACACCCTGTCGTCTTTTCAGCTTTAGAAGAAGCCAAAAACGCGATTGATTCGGCAATATCCTGCGGGTAAATATTAACCAAAAGCGTTGTGCGTTTCCGATAATGTTCCTCTAGCTGATCCGGCTCTATTCCATATGCCGCAGCCCGTTCCTCCCGCCAGCTTGACCCCCAAATCGCTGAGCCTTGGAGAACCGCGTCAGGCAAAACTGAGTTTACACGAATGCCGTATTCTCCTCCTTCTGACGCAATACATCGAGCCAAATGGGTTTCAAGTGCTTTTACCGAACTGTAGGCTGAAGCGTTTTTTCCCGCATAGACAGCGTTTTTTGATCCCACAAACACCATGCTTCCGCCTATGTTTTGCTGTTTCAGTTGCTTAAACGCTTCGCGGGCCACGAGAAAATAGCCGGTTCCCAATACATTGATATTGAGATTCCATTCTTTTAGACTTGTTTCGTCAAAAGGGCTTGATGTTGCCAGCCCGGCATTATTAACGACAATGTCAATGCCGCCGTAGGTAAGCGCTGCTTGTTCAAAGGCAGACTGTACCTCATCTTCATTTGTCACATCCATTTTGACAGCCATTGCGCGTCCTTCTCCGTACGTTTCGATTATTTCCTCGGCAATTTTTTGTGCGCCTTCTACATTCAGGTCAGCCGCGATCACGTGTCCGCCTTCTGCTGCAAAGTGCCGGCAGGCTGCACTTCCGATTCCGCCGGCGCCACCTGTTATCAATGCTACTTTTCGAGAAAATTCTGCTTCCGGCGGGGCCAGCGTGAGTTTATATAATTCCAGCGGCCAGTATTCAACATGATAGGATTCATTTTCGTTTAATGAAACAAATCGTCCGAGTGAGGCAGATCCTTTCATTACAGCAATAGCTCTCTGGTATAAAGCACCGCTAACTTTTGACATGGCAAGGCTTTTTCCCGTATTGACCATTCCAATGCCAGGAATCAATATGACACGCGGCGCTGATTCAAAGATTTGATCCCCTTCCTGCTGATTGCGTGCAAAGTAAGCTTGATACTCTGCTTTGAAGCGCTCGATCCCTGACTTCAGAAGATCCTCCAGCTCCTGTGCATCTTGCGTTTCCGGATTCCATTCAATGTACAGCGGGACACGCTTTGTATGAACGAGGTGATCCGGACACGCAGCACCAATTTGAGAAAGCTCCGGCGCTTGCACGCTGTTTACAAATTCCAATACCTCTTCATGATCGTCATAGGAGAGGATCATTTTCTTTTCATCGCTTACAGCTCCTCGGATAACAGGCATGATACCCGCCAGAATTTGTTTCCGCTTATCTGCTGGCAGTGACTCGTATCGCCTGCCGCCGAATCGCTGCTTTTGGTTGATGCGTTCATGAATGTACTGCTCAGCTTCTTGAATAATGGAGATCGTTTTCTCATAACACTTCTCTGACGTATCTCCCCAAGTGACTAAGCCGTGTTTTTCCATTAAGACAAGCTCGGCATTTGGATTGTTTGCCACGCCGTCTGCGATCATTTTAGACAGAGTAAATCCCGGGCGAACGTATGGCACCCATACAAACCGGCTGCCGTAAATATCTTCGGCAATTTGTTTTCCATTATCAGCGCAGCAAATGCTGATAATCGCATCCGGATGGGTATGGTCAACATGATTGTATGGCAGAAATGCGTGTAAGAGTGTTTCAATGGAAGGGCGGGGATGTTTGCTGTCTATCATACAATGAGACAAGTAATCTACCATTTCTTCATCTGACATCTGGTCTCTTTCAATCAGCGGACGGATGTCATCTAATCTCAGGCCGGTAAAGTTATGCGCTTTCATTGTTGCCAAGTCTGAGCCGCTTCCTTTTACCCACATCACTTCTGTTTCGCGGCCTCTGAAATCCTTCTCCGTTGTTTTCATCGACGTATTGCCGCCGCCCCAGTTGCATACAGTGCGGTCTGCTCCGATTAAATTGGACCGATACACCAATTCTTCAACACCCTTAGGCAGCTGGGCGGCATGTTCTGATTCCCATACATGTTTCACCATTTTCATCTTCCCCCGTCCCTTTTATTTGTATCCGCTTTCATTATATATGATGTTTGTTTGTTTTTGAATACCTTTTGTTTATTTTTGTTTTTATCAAGAAACAAAAAAAGAAAGCAGCAAAGATATGCCGCTTTCTTTTTCTATTAAGATTCAATTTTAAATTTTTTCGTAATGTCTTGAAGTTCTTCCGCCATGTTCGCCAATGTTTCAGCTGAAGAGCTGATTTCCTCCATAGACGCAAGCTGCTCTTCCGCCGAAGCTGCGATATCTTGAATGCCTGCTGAGCCTTCTTTCGCTACTGCGGAAATCTCCTCAACCGCACTTGATACTTCCTGTGATCCGACTGACAGCTGTTCAACCGTCGCATTCAGATTTTGCAATTCACCGGATATTTGCGATGTCATCTCATAGATTTGCTTAAAGCTTTCAGCTGTTTGATCTGTAATTTGCAAACCTTCTTTTACTTCATGATTCACGGATTGGAACATAGAGAGCGACGTGCTGATTTCTCTGACAATCTCTTGAATTAATCCTTCAATTTCCTTCGCAGAACTTGCAGATTGCACAGCAAGTTTTCTGACCTCTTCCGCTACAACAGAGAAGCCTCTGCCGTATTCTCCGGCTCTGGCTGCCTCAATTGCTGCATTTAAAGCCAACAAGTTCGTTTGATCGGCAATGCCATTGATTACATTTAAGATGCTGGTAATGTCCTGAGATTTTGTTTCAAGGCCTTTGACGACGGCTTCAGCTTTTTGAACGGATTCATCGATTGTCTTCATTTGGCCGACTGTGTGCTCTACCAGTTTTTCTCCGCTTCCGGCTGCTTCAGAGGACTGGATTGAAGACTTCGTAATGGTTGATGAAGCCTGAGCCACTTTTGATATGCCGTGGTTCATTTGAGAAAGATGATCTGAGCTTGTTTCCAATTTCTCGCTTTGCGCCTCGTTGCCATTTGAAAACTGTTCGATTGCCAGCGTAATGTGTTCAGTCGCCTTACTCGTTTGGGCTGCACTTGCCGTCAGTTCTTCAGAAGATGATGCCACATTTTCTACAGACGTTTGAATAACACCGATGACAGAACGCAATGATTCAGACATCTCGTTAAAGCTTTCTCCTAGCTGGCCAAACTCATTTTTCGACTGAATATCAATGACTTCCGTTAAATCTCCGCTGCTGATTTTCGCAGATGTTGACACCAGTTTTCTTAACGGTTTGGTGATGGCGCGTATAATAAAGAGAATGAGTATGCCGCCGATCACAATTGACACGCATAGAATGATAACGGCAGTGTTCAGTACCGGACTTGAAGCATCTTGCAATTCACTGACAAAGTACGTACCCGCGATTTTCCACCCTGTCAGTTTATTTGTCGCAAATGCCATTTTCTTTTCTTTGCCTTCGAAGGTATATTCAAATGAGCCGTCTGCTTTTGAATATACCTCTTTTATCCAGTCGCCGGATCCAGTTGTTCCTGGCTTAATCGTCGGATGGGCGATATATTTTTTGTTGCCTGTTGTAATAAATGCAAAGCCGTTTTTACCGATTTTTATTCTCTGTGAAGCTGTCAGCACTTCATCCAGATTTAAATCAAGCGCTATGACCCCTGAGCCATCTTTTAATTGTTTGGAAATCGTAACAACGATATCTCCTGTCGCTTCGTCAGTATACGGCTCTGAGAATACAGCCTGTCCTTTTTTCGCAACGGCTTGTTTGTACCAGTCACGTTCTGTCGGATCGAAACCTTTAGGAACGCCGCTTTCCGGATATTTGTAAAGCTTTTTATTTTCTGAAGCCGCATAGATTGCTCCTACATCGGCATTTAGTGTTGTGTACTGCTTAAATTTTTCATTCAGTAAGGTTTTGTTTTTGCCTTGTAATATGTCCTTATCAATCGTCTCGCTGTAATAATCAATTGCTTTTGCTTTATTTTTCAATTTGTTTTCAAGTGTGCTGTTGAGTTCTTCAACGTTTCCTATTGCACTATTCGTAAGTTCCCTGTCCAGTGCGTTCCAAGCTGATTGATAACTGAAATATGCTAATACCCCAATCGGCAAAATGAGCACTGTCAGAAACGCAGCGATAAGCGGTTTGCTGATTGATGGCTGTTTGATCCAATGTATGAATTTTCCCATTCTCGATAATTCCTCCTTTAAGCTAAAAATAATATCGTCAAGCTAGGATAAAAGCTTTAATAAAAAAACTAAAAAAACACCCAAGCACAGAAACTTGGGTGTTTTGACTCATTATTCGATTTTGAATCGTTTTGTCATATCGCGAAGCTCTTCAGCCATGCTTGAAAGTGTTTCTGCTGATGAGCTGATTTCTTCCATAGAAGCAAGCTGTTCTTCGGCTGATGCCGCGATATCTTGAATGTGGGCTGAGCTTTCTTTTGAAATCGATGCAATATGCTCAGACGCTCCCGATACCTCTTCAGAGCTGGCAGAAAGCTGCTGAACCGTCGCACTCATGTTTTGCAGTTCTCCGGCTATCTGGTTTGTCATTTCAGAGATTCGTTTAAAGCTTGTCTCTGTTTGATCTGTGATGTCAAGGCCTGTTTGCACCTCTTGGTTCACAGACTGGAACATACCGAGAGATGTGTTGATTTCTTTCACGATTTCAATGATGAGCGCTTCAATCTCTTTAGCTGAATCAGCGGACTGTACAGCCAGTTTTCTGACCTCTTCCGCTACGACGGAGAAGCCGCGCCCGTATTCACCTGCGCGCGCCGCTTCAATGGCAGCGTTTAGTGCAAGCAGGTTCGTCTGGTCAGCAATACCGTTAATCACGCGCAGAATGTTTGTGATGTCTTTTGATTTGGTTTCCAATCCGCGAACAACTTGTTCCGCTTCTTTCACGGACTTGTCTATCACGTTCATTTGGCCGACAGTCTGATGAACAAGCTGTCCGCCCGCACTCGCGATTTCTGTCGATTGAACAGATGAATCTGTAATGACTTCAGAAGCTTGAGCCATATTCGTCAATCCGTCATTCATCTGATAAATATGCTCTGCCGCTGTTTCGATGTTTTCATTTTGTTTTTCATTGCCGTTTGAAAATTGTTCAATCGCCAATGTGATATGCTCGGTCGCCTTGCTTGTTTGCGCGGCAGATGCCGTCAATTCCTCGGAGGAAGCGGCAACATTGTCTACCGAATCCTGAATGGCGTGTATGAGAGAGCGAAGTGAAGACGCCATATTGTTAAAGCTTTTGCCCAGTTCGCCCAGTTCATCTTTTGAACGGATATCAATCGTTTCCGTTAAATCTCCCTCACTGATCCGCTTAGATGAACCGACAAGCTGTTTCAGCGGCGTCGTGATTGATCGAATAACCAATGTCATCACGATGATACCGACGAGAATGGCTGCAATCAGGACAATTAATGCGAGGTGAAGCACAGGCTTAGCCGCATCATGAATCTCGTCCAGATACATCGTTCCGCCTATCTTCCATCCCGTTAGCTTGTTCGTATCAAAGGCCATTTTTTTCTTATCGCCGTTCATGCTGTATTGAAAATCGCCTTTATCGGCAGACAGCATCTGTTCAAGCCAGTCGCCTTTCAATTCGGTACCTGAAGTCTCGTCAGGATGCGCAACGACCTTTTTGTCTTTCGTCATAATAAAAGCATAGCCTTCTGTGCCGATGTTCACTTGTTTCGTCGTTTTCAGCAGGTTATCGATCGTCATGTTGATTGCGATAACGCCTGATCCGTCTTTTGTCTGCTGGGCAATTGTCACAACCATTGTGTTCGTAGATGCTGTTTTGTATGGATCTGTTATGACGGCTTTGCCGTTATTGGCAACCGCTTTTTTGTACCAGTCCCGTTCAACGGGATTATAATCGCTTGGCATCGGCAAATCCGGATAACGGGTAAAGCGCCCGTCTTTGTCACTCGTATAAATGGATTCCACGTCTTTATTGATTTTAATATATTGTGAGAATTTCTCTTCAATGCTGGCATTGCTCTTTGCTTTATATTTCTTTTGTGTCAGCCATTCACTGAAGTATTCGGCGCTGTTTTCTTTTTCTCCGATGCTGGTGTTAATGATTTCGTTTAGCTGCTGTACGTTTTCTAGGGCGCTTCCCATCATCTGTCTGTCGAGCGAGCTGCTGGCAGACCCATAAGCAATCGCCGCTACTATGGCAACCGGTATGATGAGAATCGATAGAAAGGAAACAAGAAGCTTCCGTGTAATTGATCTCTGTTTGATAAGTTGGAGTATTTTTTTCATCTGTTCATTTCTCCTTTTTTATGCTACCCTTCATATCGGCTGAAAATGGGTAAATATATACATTAAAAAAGAAGAAATTCAAGAAAAATAACTAAATCCCTATTAAAAATTAGTGATTTAGACCTATTAATCATCCAATTTAAATCGTTTTGTCAAATCCCGCAGCTCTTCAGACATTTTTTCAAGCGTCTGCGCCGATGAGCTGATTTCGCCCATGGAGGCAAGCTGCTCCTCGGCTGAAGCGGCGATATCTTGAATGCCGTCTGAACTTTCTTTAGAAATAGCGGCGATATCTATAGAAGCAGCGGAAATTTCCTGAGACCCTGCCGACAGCTGTTCAACCGTCGCATTCATGTTTTGCAGTTCTGCGGCAATTTGATTTGTCATTTTTGATATATGTTTAAAGCTTTGTTTTGTTTCGTCTGTCATGACCAGACCTGTTTCCACTTCTTTATTCACGGATTGAAGAACGTTTAATGATGTATGGATTTCTTTTACGATTTCACTGATCAGCGATTCAATTTCCTTTGCTGAATCTGCCGACTGTACCGCAAGTTTTCTCACTTCTTCAGCGACTACAGAAAAGCCTCGTCCGTACTCTCCTGCTCTGGCCGCTTCAATGGCGGCATTTAATGCTAAAAGATTGGTTTGATCCGCGATGCCGTTGATAACACGTAAAATATTTGTGATATCCTTTGATTTGATTTCCAGGCCTTTGACCACTTTCTCCGCTTCTTTCACAGAATGATCAATCGTATTCATTTGGCCGGCTGTTCTCTGAACGAGTGTTTCCCCTGCGCTTGACACTTCGGTGGAGTCTGCAGAGGTTTCTGTAATGACTGCCGCTGTCTGGGCCAGCTCTGCCAGTCCGTCGTTCATTTCGTTAATTTGTTCTGTTGTCGTCTCGATTCTGTCGCTCTGGTTTTCGCTTCCGTTTGAAAATTGTTCGATCGCCATTGTAATGTGTTCAGTGGCCTTGCTTGTCTGATCTGCGGAAGCTGTCAGCTCTTCTGACGATGAGGCGACATGTTCTACAGATTCTTTGATTCCGCAGATCAGCGAGCGGAGAGAGTGCGCCATATTGTTGAAGCTTTGGCTCAGAACCCCGAGTTCGTCTTTTGATTTGATTTCTATCGTTTCTGTTAAATCGCCTTTGCTGATTTTTTCAGCTGACGCAACGATGCTTTTTAAAGGCCTTGTAATCGACCGGATGACAAAATAAATCGCCGTTATTCCGGCTGCAATGGCAATGGCCAGAACAACTGATGCCATAACAAGAACCCTGCTTGCGGCATCATGAATCTCGTTGGCATACATCGTGCCGCTGATTTTCCAGCCTGTTGTTTCGCTTGTGGCGAACGCCATTTTCTTCTTCTTTCCTTTGTACGTATATTCAAAGTCGCCGCTTTTGTCTTTGTAAAGTTTGTCTATCCACTCCCCTTCTAACTGCGTTCCCGCTTTTTCACCGGAGTAGGCGATGATTTTTTTATTTTGGCTGAGGATAAAGGCATGGCCTTCTTTACCAATACTGATTTCTTTTGCTGTTGCCACAAGGTCATCGATTTTCATATCCATGGCGACAACGCCTGATCCGTCCTTTGTCTGGCGCGCAATGGTGACAACCATTTTTCCTGATGAAATGGATTCGTAAGGTTCGGTGACAATTGTCTTTCCTTTATTAGCCATGGCTTCTGTGTACCAGTCACGTTCTAAAGCATTAAAGTCACTCGGCATGTCTGCGTGCGGATAGCGTGTGAATGTCCCGTCTTTGCTGCTTGAAAACACCGCAGCGACATTGTCATTCATTTGAATAAATTGTTTAAATTCTTGTTTGAGCTCCGTTTTTTTCTTGTCTTTCAACTTGTCTGCTGTCGCCCAATCGCTGAAAAACGCGAGGCTTTTTTCAGTCGTTTTGATTTTGCCATCAATAATGTTATCTAATATTTGAACGTTTTCCTTTGCGCTTTGCGTCATCTGTATGTCAAGAGATGCAACGGCTGATTGATAAGCGCTTACCGATAGTGACGTAATCGGGACAATTAAGATCAGCAGGAAAGAAATAATGAGTCTCCTGGCAATTGATGATCTGCGAATGGTGGTGAGTGTTTTTTTCATTCCTCTTGAACCTTCTTTCAATAATTTACAAATGATATCGGCATATATTCCTTTATCTTACATTGAAAATGAAGGAAAAAATGAAAAATAGTTCAAAACTCACCGTTTTAGACAGGTCTTTTATATTATTTCTCATACAAAAAACAGCGCTTCATAAGCGCTGTTTTTTGCTCTTATTCAATTTTAAATTTCTTTGTCAGATCACGGAGCTCTTCTGCCATCTGCGCCAGGGTCGTGGCTGATGAACTGATTTCTTCCATAGAAGCAAGCTGCTCCTCGGCCGATGCAGCAATGTCTTGAATGCTTGCCGAGCTTTCTCTTGAAACATCGGCAATTCCGCTCACTGCTGCCGATACATGCTCTGAACGGCCTGACAGCTGTTCTACGGTTGTATTCATCGTCTGCAATTTGTCTGCAATCTCATTTGTCATGCTGAAAATACTTTGGAAGCTTTCCTTTGTATTGTCTGTGACAACTAGCCCTGATTGCACTTCTTGATTAACGGCTTTAAACATGTGAAGAGAAGTTTCGATTTCTGCAACGATTTCCTGGATCAGATTCTCGATTTCTTTAGATGAATCTGCAGATTGAACGGCCAGCTTACGCACTTCCTCCGCTACAACAGAGAAGCCTCGTCCAGATTCCCCGGCCCGCGCCGCTTCAATGGCTGCATTTAATGCCAGCAGGTTTGTTTGATCAGCAATCCCATTGATGACTCGTAAAATACTCGTGATATCTTTTGATTTTTCTTCTAACCCTTTCACCACTGCTTCAGCCTGCTGAACCGACTCATTAATTGAATTCATCTGCCCGACTGTCTGCTGGACATACTTCTCGCCTGTACCCGCGATTTCCGTTGATTGGATAGACGCTTTCGTAATGTCTGATGATGTTTGTGAGACTTGCTGGAGCCCTTCATTCATCATGTTCAGCTGATGAGAGCTGGACTCCACTTTTTCGCTTTGCTCTTCGTTTCCGTTTGAGAACTGCTCAATTGCCATTGTAATATGCTCCGTCGCCTTGCTCGTTTGCCCGGCGGATGCAGTCAGCTGTTCGGATGATGCGGCAACATTATTAACCGAGTCTTGAATGGCGCTGATAAGCGAACGCAAGGATTGTCCCATTTCGTTGAAGCTTTCGCCAAGCTCGCCCAGTTCATCTTTCGAACGGATCTCGATGGTTTCTGTCAGATCCCCGCTGCTGATCATTTTTGATGATTGAACCAGACGTTTTAACGGTTTTGTGATTGAACCAACGATAAACAGGATTAACATTCCGCCTGCCAGTATTGAAGCAATCAGCACGATCATGCCTGTTGTCAGGACAGATTTTGAGGAATCCTTGATTTCACTCATATACATGGTGCCGGCAATTTTCCAGCCAGTCAGTTGATTTGTCGTATATGTCATCTTTTTATCTTCATGATTCAGGGTATACTGCAGCTCGCCGCTGTCCTTCTCATACATTTTGGCAACCCAGTCGCCAGACAGCTTTTCACCAGCCTTATGGTTTTGATAGGCGACATATGTTTTGTTTTTCGTCGCGATGAAAACATAGCCTTCTTTTCCGACTTTAATTTGTTTCATCTGTTCTAACAGTTTATCAATTGTGATATCCATGGCGACGACGCCTGAACCATCCTTCAATTCCTGAGCAATGGTAATGACCATGCTTCCGTCGCTGGCTGCCACATAAGGATCGGTCACTACGATTTCACCGCCGGCTTTCATTGCATCCTGGTACCAAGAGCGTTTTCTCGGATCGTAGCCATCCGGCAATTTTTCTTTCGGTGCCTGTACATATGTGCCGTTTTCTGCCCCTCCGTAAATTCTGGCTACATCTTGGTTAATGGAAACATATTGCGAAAACTTGGCCTTAAGCTCTTCTTGTTTGGATTTTCCTTTAAATGCGGAGCTTTTCAGTGATTCGCTGAAAAAGCTGACGCCTTTCGCTTTTGCTCCTAAATCATTTGTAACTGTTGTATTAAATGAATCGACACTATTTTTTGCATTTCCCATGATTTCCTGATCCAGTTTTCCGCTTGCTGAGCGATAAGAACTGAATTCCAATATAAGAATCGGAATGATTAAAATCACAACAAATGAAATCATTAGTTTTCTAGAAATAGACGGTTTTGTCAGCCAATTGATAAAAGTCTTCATATCCAGCTTCTCCTTCAGGTTTGATACAGTATATATCGGCTGCTTTAAAAAGTTTTTAAAATAGAAGAAATTTCCTCCCTGACATTTCTCTGGCTTTTTAGCTTTCATTGCCCAAGCCTTGTGCATAGTTTATAAAAAACAAGGGGGGCTTAAGATGATTATTGTATCCGGACAATGGCTCCGTCCCCAAGACATTGAAAACTGGCAAATTGACAAAAACCTGAATCCGCTGCTAAAAGAAATGATTGATACACCCGTTCAGTTTGATTATCATTCGATCGCTGAACTGATGTTTGAGCTTCATTTGCGCATGAATATCGTTGAATCGGCAAAAGCGCTGCATAAAAGCGGGGCGAAGTTCGCCACCTTTGTAAAAACATACGGGAATACAGCGTATTGGCGGGTTTCACCGGAAGGGGCTCTGGAGCTTAAGTATAAAATGCCGCCTTCAAAGGCGATTCGGGATATTGCAGAAAACGGCCCGTTTTACGCATTTGAATGCGCGACGGCAATCGTTGTGATTTATTACTTAGCATTGCTTAAAACCATCGGAGAAGAAAAATTCGACGCAGCCTTTGACAGAATTATTTTATATGACTGGCATTATGAGAAATTGCCGATATATACGGAAACGGGACATCACTTTTTCCTTGGAGACTGTTTGTATTTTAAAAATCCTGAATTTGATCCGCAGAAAGCGCAGTGGAGAGGCGAAAATGTGATTTTATTAGAAAAGGACAAATATTTTGCTCACGGCCTGGGAATTTTAAACGCTCAGCAAATTATTGATAAGCTGAATTCTTTCAGACGAAAAGGAGCCGTACAGTCAGCTTATCTCCTTTCACAAGCAACCAGGCTTGATATTCCGTCTCTCTATCCCATCACCCGCTAAAAACCCCACCGTCTATTTTGGGGACGATGGGGTTTCAAATGCTTTTCGTTTTCGATAGAAAGGGGCTGTGCCGACATACTGGTTCGCAGCCCATTCCATTTTTTCAAGGTCATTTCTCGTCACGATGGGATCTTGGCTGCTCCACTTGATAAACCGGACAAAATAATACCCTTTGATGGGAGCCATTGTAACTTTTGAATGAGGCCAGTCTTCAAATACAAACTCAATTTCCCCTTTCTTTTTATAAGAATATTGAAGAATGTTCA
This sequence comes from Bacillus sp. 2CMS4F, assembly GCF_023161785.1. NCBI lineage: Bacteria > Bacillati > Bacillota > Bacilli > Caryophanales > Bacillaceae > Bacillus > Bacillus sp. 2CMS4F. Next base: position 186,286 of record NZ_JALNTO010000005.1, on the reverse strand, counting down.
TCGTCTGTCACCTCTGTTAGTTACGTTACGATTGGCAAAGCTCAGCTATCAGCGTTTTCACGTCAGAGGGCCCATTGAGCAATCCGACTGATTGCCCTGCCCACAGAGACATGTGACCGGAATCTTTGGCTGCGGCGGCATGTTTTCTCATCGGTTTTGTTAACGTGTTTTGCAATGGATAAGGAAGTGTATTTGCCTCTTCAGCTTGTTGCTCTTTCATCCATTGGTTGACTATACCCCTTGCAGGCTTTCCCGAAAACAATGCGGTAAGACGCGTGTCTGTTCCATGCGCTTCTTTTAATTCCTGTCTGTACGTTTCAGAGGCTTCGCTTTCCTCACACATAAGAAATGGAGTCCCGACCTGTACACCTTGCGCTCCGAGACAGTGAGCCGCTTGGACGCCGCGGCGGTCTGCAATTCCGCCCGCCGCAATCACGGGTACTGAAACAGCGTCTGCGGCTTGGGGAACCAGTGACATTAAGCCAATAGAAGACTCTCCGCTGACCGGCAGAAAAGAACCGCGGTGGCCGCCTGCTTCACTGCCTTGCAGCACGATGATATCCATTCCGCGCTCTTCCAGCAGGACGGCTTCTTGCGGCGAAGTAGCCGTTCCGATAAGACAGCAGCCATTTTTCTTTAATAAATGAATGCTTTCATCAGGCGGAATGCCGAACGTAAATGAACAGGCTCTTACATTGTATGTAAGAATCAGATTTATTTTTTGATGAAAATCCTCCCACTCTTCCTCCTCTAAAGGAAAAGCAGCCGCCTGTTCCGCAAACGGAATGTTCTGTTTCCATGTGTGAACCGTTTTATCGTCCGGTGTCTTCCTTTTTTCCGGCACAAACACATTTACCTGAAAAGCGCTGCTGGTCAATTCCTGCATCTCGATGATTTGTTCTTCAAGCGTACCTGGACTGAGATATCCGGAAGCGAGACTTCCGAGCGCGCCTTCATTCGACACAGCGGCTGCCAGTCGGGGTGTGACCAGGCCGCCTGCCATCGGCGCCTGAATGACAGGCTTTGATAATGATAGTGCTTTCATCCATTGAGTCATAGAAGCACCTCCTGTTATTCCATGATTTTGATATGGCAAGTTCGATGACGCGGGCCGTCAAATTCGCAGAAATAAATACCTTGCCACGTCCCGAGAATGAGACGCCCGTTTTCAATGATGACATGCTGTGAAGCGCCTACCGTACTGGACTTCATATGTGCAGCTGTATTGCCTTCCATATGGCGGTCCAGCTCATGGTCCCATGGATACATCTCATCAAATCTTCGGAGCATATCTCTTTTTACATCGGGATCGGCATTTTCATTAATTGTAATGCCCGCCGTCGTATGCGGACAGTAAATCAGCGCTGCCCCGCTTGCCACTCCTGTTTCTTGAAGAAACGCTTCCACCTCGTGAGTGATTTCAACCATTTCATCTCTTTTGTTTGTTTTGATTTGCAGAGTTTTCAGCATTTGTTTCTCCTTTCAATTCCCCTTCTCTTTGCATATTCGTTCTGTGTTCTTTTTTTCCTGTTAAACCAGGCTCATAAACCTGAAGAAAACAAAAACTCCAGCTTTTTTCTGGAGTTTTATTGCCATAGGTATACTCTGGCTTCATAAGGTTTTAACAGCAATGATGTCGTATGCTTGTGCGGTTCTGTTTCCATATTCGACAATAGGAGTTTGTCAGAAGATAACGGCAATGCGGGATATCTGCAGAACGCCGGCGCACCCGTCAGATTTGCCACAATGAGCGCAGTTTGGCTCTCATTTTTGCGAAGGTATGCAAAGATTTGCTGATCTTCCGGCAAAATCAGCTCGTATTGGCCATAAATAAATACATCATATGTTTGGCGGAGTTTGATCAAGCTTTTATAAAAGTGATAGACAGATGTGTTATCGTTTATTTGCGCCTCGGCGTTCAGCCATGTGTAATTGTCATTTACCCCAATCCATGGCTTGGCATCAGAAAACCCAGCGTGACAAGAAGCATTCCATTGCATTGGTGTTCGTGAATTGTCTCTACCCTTTTTCCAGACAATCTTCATTACTTCCTCGTGAGAAGCGCCTTTTGCGGTCTCTATGTCATACAGCCGCTTCATCGCGACATCATCATAATCCTCAATGGAAGGAAACGCCACATTGGTCATGCCGATTTCCTGTCCCTGGTAAATAAACGGCGTGCCTTTCATCAGAAAATAAACAGCGGCGAGCGCTTTTGCACTTTCCTTTAAGGAATTCCCGTCGTTTCCCCATACAGAAACAGAACGGGGCTGATCATGGTTTTCCATAAACAAAGCGTTCCAGCCGATTCCCTCCAAACGGTTCTGCCACTCTGTTAAAATCCGTTTGAAAGCAGCGATATCGATGCTTTCATTGATCTCTATATCCCACAGACCGAGATGTTCAAATTGAAAAATCATGCTGAAAATGCCGGATTCCTCCCCCGCCCACTCAGCCGCCTCCTTTGCCGCGACACCGTTTGCCTCTCCGACCGTCATGATCGGATAGCGGGAAAATGTGTTTTCCTTCAGCTCTGTTAAAAAATCCAATATGCCCTCAGCATTCATATGATAAGGAAAAGAAGGAACATAGGACAGCCCTTTCGGATTCGGCAGATCAGGCAGCCCTTCTTTTTTCTTAATATGAGAAATGGCATCCACCCGAAATCCGTCTATGCCTTTATTGAGCCACCAATTGACCATGTCATAAACGGCGTTTCTTACCTCTTGATTTTCCCAGTTCAGGTCTGGCTGCTTTTTATCAAAAAGGTGGAGATAATACTGGCTTGTCTGCTGATCATACTGCCAAGCCGATCCTCCGAAAATGCTTTCCCAATTGTTTGGCTCTTTTCCGTCTTTCCCGTCCTTCCAAATATACCAGTCGCGTTTTTGGGATTGTAAAGATGCACGTGATTCAATGAACCATGGATGTTCATCACTTGTATGATTCACGACAAGATCCATAATGAGCTTCATGCCAAGCTCATGAATATCATGAAGCAGCTGATCGAAATCTGCCATTGTGCCGAAATCGCTCAATATGTTTTTGTAATCTCTTATATCATAGCCGTTATCCGCATTGGGTGAGTCGTACAAAGGACAAATCCAAATCACATCGGCACCAAGTTCTTTTATGTACGGAAGCTTGGACCTGATTCCTTGAATATCCCCGATTCCATCGCTGTTTGAATCCTTGAAGCTGCGGGGATAAATTTGGTAGACCACCGCTTCCTTCCACCAAGCCTTTTTCATATAGCCACTCCTTCCTGCGTGTGCGGTTTTTATATCTTATGTAGAAAAAGGCCTTTGAAGCATTCATTTTTTCAGAAAAAAAGCCTCTTGCCGATGACAGGAGACTGATCAATTTTTCAGAAGCCTTTGCTCCTGATTTTCTTTGAGCTCAAAAAAACAGCCGCGATCCAGCCCGGCTGTTTTTGATTAAAACTCTGTTTTTTTGATTTCGACAAATCGAATGTGATGGTCTTCAGCGTCGAGGATTTTAAACTCGCAGCCCTCCGCCTGTATCACATCTCCTGCTTCCAGCTCCATTTTTTGCGTCAGAAGCCAGCCTGCAATCGTATCAATTTCTTCATTCTCAATGGCAATATCGAGCAGGTCGTTCACTTCATCTATTAGCGCTTTGCCATCCATCACATAATGGTGCTCGCCTTTTTTCAAAATATGGGGCGTTTCATCCTGATCATATTCATCACGGATTTCTCCGACAATTTCTTCGATAATATCCTCGACAGTTACAAGCCCCGCCGTTCCCCCGTATTCATCTACGAGAATGGCCATATGAATCCGTTCCTTCTGCATGCGGATTAAAAGCTGCTGGACCGGAATGCTTTCAATGACCCTGATGACAGGTCTCATAATTTGCTTCAGCTTAATCGGCTGGCCGAGAAAATACGCTTTAAACATATCTTTGCTGTTGATAATCCCTAAAATATGATCCTTATCTTCTTTGATGACAGGATACCGTGTATACCGTTCGTTAATGATGAGATGAATCGCTTCTTCAAGCGACTGCTCCAGAGAGATGACAGCGATTTCTGTTCGCGGAATCATAATTTCTCTCGCCACGCGGTTGTCGAATTCAAAAATCTTATTCACATAGCGAAATTCGGACTGGTTGATTTCTCCCTTTTCATAGCTTTCTGAAAGGATCAGCCTCAGTTCCTCCTCGCTGATGACAACCTCATGCTCCTTGACTGAATGAAAGCCAAACAATTTCACAAGAAAACTTGCAGAGCCGTTCAATGCTTTAATAAACGGATATGTGATTTTATAAAACCAGATCAGCGGCTTTGCAATCCATAAACTGACAGCTTCAGCCTTTTGAATGGAAACCGTTTTCGGAGCAAGCTCACCCATTACCACATGCAAAAAAGTGACGATGATAAATGCAATTACAAATGTGACAATGTGGTTAAACGGTTCCGGTATTCCTGCTGCTGTAAATAAGGGATGAAGAATGCGTTCAAATGTCGGTTCACCAAGCCATCCAAGGCCGAGGGCTGTAATTGTAATCCCGAGCTGGCAGGCTGATAAATACTCGTCAAGATTGGAGATGATTTTATGTGCGGCAAGCGCCCGGCTGTCTCCGCTTTCGATGAGCTGATTGATTTTTGAACCTCTGATTTTGACGATTGCAAATTCGGCTGCAACGAAAACAGCCGTAATGCCAATCAAAACAAAAATGGCGATCAATTGTAATATAAGCAAAAAAAGCCCTTACCATAAATGGTAAGGGGCCACCTCCTTAACGTTAATTCTCATTACGACCGTTTAAGAAGATCATCACAAAGCGAAGAAGTTCAAACAGGGAAACCAGGGCGGCGGCCACATACGTTAAGGCGGCGGCGCTCAGCACTTTATTTACCCCATTCTCTTCATTGTTTCGGATGAATCCTTCTGACACAATAATTTGCTTCGCACGTGAACTTGCATTGAATTCGACAGGCAGTGTGATCAGCTGGAAAAAGACAGCGGCTGAAAACAGAATGATGCCAAGCCCGATCAAATTCAGGCTGCCGAGAAGCATGCCTCCTAAGAAAAGCAAAGGAGCTACACCGGATGCAAAATTCACGACTGGGAAGATTTTATGTCTCAGCACAAGCGCACCATATGACTCCTGATGCTGCAAGGCATGTCCGACTTCATGGGAAGCTACGGAGATGGCGGAAATTGAGCGGCCATAATAGACCGGCTCAGATAACCGCACCACCCGTCTTGTCGGGTCGTAATGGTCTGTTAAAGCGCCTCTTACCGGTTCGACCGGCACGTCGTAAAGACCGTTTATATCTAGAATCCGTCTTGCCGTTTCTGCCCCTGTTCGACCGCTTGAGGCTTCCACTTTTGAATATTTTTCAAAGTTGCTCTTTACTTTAAATTGTGCCCAAAACGACAATCCCAATGCGGCTATTGTTAAAAATATAAACAGCATGTTTCATCATCCTTTTTTAAAGATCGTATGTTTCTTTATTACGATTATTTTAATGAGTTTTCTTTCTCGTGTACAGAAAAGCGCTTCTTCTTCCGTCTAGGCGCACACATTCCGATAAGCAAAAGGAACAAGCCGGCCGAAAACAAATAAAAAGAAAAGCCTCCAATCAGCTCTTTTAAAAAATGATGCCATGAGAAGCTATCGGAGAAGTGATTATACGAATTCAAGTCGAAAATAAACAAAATCACTGCGGATGCCGCAAGCTGCGTACCGATCAAAACCACGACGGTTCTTTGAATGATCGTCATCTGTTCCATCCTTTTTTCGCCTATTTGTTTTAGTTTATGGAGAAATCCGGTTTTATATGTTTTGTTCATTTTTTGAAAAACAATGCCGGAAGTGGGACATACTGTTATAAAAAGAGCACGGGTGTGATGAACATGAAAGTGACGAGCGAGGAAAAGGAACAGCTGAGTACAGCGATTGACCGGATGAATGAAGGGCTGGACGTATTTATCCAGTTTTATAATGAATCCGAAATCGACGAACCGCTCATTCAGCTGGAAGACGATACAGCTGATCTCATGAAGCAGGCCCGCGACCTGTACGGTCAGGAAAAGTTAAATGAGAAGCTGAATACGATTATTAAACAGATTTTATCTATTTCATTATCTGAAGAAGGGGAAAAAGAATGAAGTCAAACCGGATCTTTATTTCTTGGCTGAGATGGCCGTTATTTATCCGAATCGGGCTGATCATTCTTTTTCTGATTCTTTTGTTCGGGCAAATCATTTATTTACTTGAGCCCGAGCAGTTTACTTCCGTCTTCGAAGGTATTTGGTGGGCCGTGGTTACCATCTCAACAGTGGGCTACGGAGACTATGTGCCGCACACGCCGCTTGGTCAAGCAGCCGGAATGCTGCTGATATTCATCGGCGCAAGCTTTGTCACTGCTTACTTTGCCACCTTATCCGCTGCCGCTTTCAGCAAACAGCACCGCTACATAGAGGGAAAGGTCGCTTACAAAGGACGGGGCCATGTGATTATTATCGGCTGGAATGAAAAATCAAATCGCCTTTTGAGAGAGCTTCAGCTGGCGGCGCCCTCCAAGACAGTCGTTCTGATTGATGAATCGTTAAAAGAAGGGCCGCTCATTGAAAATGTCCATTTCATACGCGGACACGCCGCTGATGATGAAACGCTGAAACGAGCCAATATTACTGAGGCGGACACAGTTATGGTCACTGCCGACCAATATAAAAGTGAAGCGGAAGCGGATATGCTGTCGGTGCTGATTCTGTTATCAGTCAAAGGATTGAATCCGCTGGCATACTGTATTGTCGAAATTCTGACAGACCGCTTTGTCACCAATGCAGAACGGGCGGGCGCTAATAAAATTATCGGGACGTCTCAGCTCTTAAGCCGCGTGATGCTGGAACATTACCGGGTCAAATTGCAGCTGTCTAAACCGCAAAGCTTAATCGAACTGACATTAGATAAAAAAGTGCGGCTGATTTCGGTTCCTTCTGAACTGCATGGTGCCGCTTATAAAACATGCGTCCTCTATTTTCTTGATCACAACACCACTATTATCGGCATACAAAAAGAGGAAGGGCCTATGATTACCCCTCCTCTTTCATATCAAGTGCTTGAAACGGATCAGTTCCTTGCGCTTTAACCCAACAAAACATCCTCCAGCTCTTTGACAAGGGAGGCGCCGATATCCAAATACGCCGGATCAATCTCTGCGTCCCGTCTCTCGGGCTCAGAAAATTGATTAAACAGCGATTGAAACGGCCCTCCTTCAGCATGATCATCAAGGCCTGCCTGGAACACCTGCCTCAGCATAAACGGAGTTCCGATACGGACAGCTGCCCCGCGTTCATCCAGACTGCCTTGTATGGCATTGACGGGAATTCTTAAAAATAAATATCCGTCTCTATCATCAATTTTATAATCAAAATAGCCGTGGTCGTACTCCCAGCCGCCGTTTATCACATAACCGAGCGGCTTCATGACTTGTTCCAGCTCTTGAAGCAAGAAAGGCTGTCCATCTATCGCGGAAGGTATCGTAATCATCAAACTGCCCCTTTTTTCGTTTATCCTGTCCCGCAGAACAAGACTTCATTCAGAGGCTTATTACATGGAAACCGTTTTTTCCTTTGCACGGCCAACCGAAAAGAAAGCGCATTCAATTAAGAAGTAAACAGTCATCGCTGCAGCAATCCCCGCCGCAGATTCCCATGAAACATAGACAACAGCTGTATAGAGTCCTAACTTTGTTAAAAGGGTGTGAGATCGCTTCAATTTCAGAAAATGGTGCACCGCATCGGTAAAAATGGCAAGCGGCAGCCCGATCAGAAGAAAGGTGTGGATAAAAAAGTGTGAGAGTGTGCCGCCAAGGTTGGAAGAAAACTCTGTATTCACGGCATCAAAGGATATGAGAATAACTAAAACAGCTGCAGAAAAACCCGCAATGATGAGATGTTTGACCATTTGTTTCATGAACATCAGCACCTTTCTGATTTTATAAAAAGCCGACCGGCAAATGCCAGTCAGCTTTCTTACATTAATCTTCGAGACGTTTTTCAAGCTCAGCTTTTTTCTCTTCAAAGCCAGGTTTGCCAAGCAATGCAAACATATTGACTTTATATGCTTCTACTCCAGGCTGGTCAAAAGGATTGACGCCGAGGAGATAACCGCTCATCGCGCAGGCTTTTTCGAAGAAATAAACAAGGTATCCAAAAGTATATGCATTCAGCTCAGGAATGTTGACGATTAAGTTCGGAACATTTCCGTCTGTATGAGCCAGCATTGTACCTTGGAATGCTTTTTTATTAACGAAGTCTACAGTTTTTCCGGCTAAATAGTTTAAGCCGTCAAGATCGTTATCCGCTTCTTCGATTGTCAGCTCGTGTTTAGGTTTTTCGACATTCAGCACCGTTTCGAACAAGTCTCTGCGGCCTTCCTGTACGTACTGTCCTAATGAGTGAAGGTCTGTTGAATAGTTGGCAGAAGAAGGATAAATGCCCTTCTCGTCTTTGCCTTCACTTTCGCCGAACAGCTGCTTCCACCACTCTGCAAAATATTGAAGCGCCGGCTCATAGTTGATAAGCATTTCAATCGTTTTGCCTTTATTGTAAAGCACATTGCGAACGACCGCATACTGGTATGCAGGGTTATCTTCCAATTCTGATGTGGCAAAATCCTTGCTCGCATCAAATGCGCCTTTCATCATGTCGTCAATGTTGACGCCGCTGACAGCAATCGGCAGGAGACCAACAGCTGTTAAGACAGAATAACGGCCGCCGACATCATCAGGAATGACAAATGATTCGAAGCCTTCTTCGTTAGAAAGTGTTTTTAACGCGCCGCGCTCTTTATCAGTTGTCGCGTAAATCCGCGCTTTCGCTTCTTCCTTGCCGTATTTCTCTTCAAGAAGCTTGCGGAAAATACGGAAAGCGATTGCAGGTTCAGTTGTTGTACCTGATTTAGAGATGACGTTAATGGAGAAGTCAACATCTTCGAGAAGATCCATGACATCTCTCATATAAGATGAACTGATGTTGTTTCCGATGAAAATGACTTGCGGATTGCCTCGTTTTGCTTTTGGCAGTGTATTGTAAAACGCGTGATTAAGCGCTTCAATCGCTGCCCGCGCACCGAGGTAAGAACCGCCGATACCGACAACAAGCAATACATCAGAGTCAGATTTGATTTTTTCCGCGCTTTTTTTAATGCGCGCAAATTCTTCTTTATCATAATGTTCAGGGAGGTCCACCCAGCCTAGAAAATCGCTGCCCGCTCCTGTTTTTTCATGAATATTATGGTGTGCTGTTTTTACAAAGTCGCGCAAATATGTAAGTTCATGTTCGTTGAAGAAAGTCAACGCTTTTGAGTAGTCAAAGCGTACATGCGTCATTGCTTGTCCCTCCATAACGGTATAATGTTTTCATCTTTCACTTTATATGAACTTATCTGTGAAATCAAGTCAAGAAGAAAGGACGGAATGACTGCATTCCGTCCTTAAAAATCAGAGTGACGCACGAAGGATGGCAAGTACGTCATCTTTGTTCAGTTTTTGGAAGTTGCCGAAGCCGCCATGCTCCATTTCTTTGGCTGCGATATCAGCAATCAGTTCCAGTTTTTCCTCTCCGATATCATAGTCGGATAAACGGGAAGGCGCACCCAGACTTGTCCAGAACGCAGACAGCTTGTCGATTCCTTCAAGCACGATTTCTTTATCCGTTTTGCCTTCTGTATCAATGTCAAACATATTGAGCATAAGGTTTTTAAAGCGGCCGACATTTGTATCAAGCGTGTATCTCATCCAGTTCGGGAACAGGATCGCGAGTCCGCCGGCATGCGGAATATCGTAAACAGCTGATACGGCATGCTCCATAGTGTGAGAAGCCCAGTCGCCGAAGTAGCCCATTTGAAGCGTGCCATTCAGAGCGATTGTGCCAGCATATAAAATCGTTTCACGATGTTTGTAATTTTCCAGATCCTCCAATAGTTTTGGAGCTGTTTCGATTACCGTCTGCAGAACGGCAAAGCACATTCTGTCTTGCAGCGGTGTGTTTTCGACATTATGGAAGTATTGTTCAAACACGTGGCTCATCATGTCAACCATACCGTAAACCGTTTGATTTTCAGGCACTGTAAACGTATTTTCAGGGTCTAAAATCGAGAACCGCGGATGAGTTACATTGCTTCCCCATACAAATTTCTCGTTTGTTTCCCAGTTTGTAATCACAGAGTCAGGGTTCATTTCAGAACCTGTAGCAGCAAGGGTTAGAACGGTACCGAACGGCAGTGCATCTTCGGCTGTTACTTTCTTGCTGAAAATATCCCAAGCGTCCCCGTCGTATTTTACTCCCGCAGCGATCGCTTTTGTGCAGTCAATTACACTTCCGCCGCCCACAGCAAGCAGAAAATCAATATTATGCTGTCTGCATAGGTCAATGCCTTTTTCCACAGTTGCAAGACGCGGGTTCGGCTCTACCCCTGGCAGTTCATAGACAGCGGCGCTTTCTTCTTTTAATATGCCTGTTACCTGGTCATAAAGGCCATTACGTTTAATGCTTCCGCCTCCGTAGACAAGCAGAACATTTTTACCGTATTGCTTTAATTCTTTTCTTAATTGTTCAAGCTGGCCTTTTCCGAAGATCAGCTTCGTCGGGTTATAATAAGTGAAATTTTCCATTGTAAAACCTCCAAATATTGCTGTATCAAAAAACAGATTAACAATTGTAACATAAGTCCAAAGAAAAAGGGAAGCAGCCGGATCGGCTATTTCCCCTTTTTGTTATAGAGATGCTTTTAAAATAGCGAGTACATCTTCTTTGTTAAGTGATTTAAACTGGCCGAACGTACCGTTGGCCATTGCCTTGTCGGCAATTGTGTCGAGCTGTTCGTCATTTATATCGTAGTCAGCCAGACGGTTTGGAGCGCCTAGGCTTGTCCAGAAAGCAGACAGCTTGTCGATGCCTTCCAGCGCAATTTCCTCATCTGATTTTCCAGCTTCTTCAACATCAAACACACGCACCGCAAGCTGCTTCATGCGGGCCGGGTTTTCTGATAATGTATGTCTCATCCAGTTCGGGAAGAGAATCGCAAGTCCGCCGGCATGCGGAATATCGTAAACGGCTGAAACGGCATGTTCGATATTATGAGTTGCCCAATCCCCTCTTGCACCCATTGACAGCATACCGTTTAAAGCGATTGTCCCTGTGTAAAGAATCGTTTCACGCAGTTCGTAATTTTCAAGATCATTGATCAGCTTAGGCGCTGTTTCGATGACTGTGCGTAAAAGAGATTCGCACATGCGATCCTGGTAAGGTGTGTTTGATACATGGTGGAAGTATTGTTCAAACACGTGGCTCATCATATCAACCATTCCGTAGATCGTGTGGTTTTTAGGAACAGTAAATGTGTTCACTGGGTCCAAAATGGAGAATTTAGGGAACACGAGCGGGCTGCCCCAGCCATATTTCTCTTTTGTTTCCCAGTTGGTAATAACTGAACCTGCGTTCATTTCAGAACCAGTTGCGGCGAGAGTCAATACAGTTCCGAACGGCAAAGCTTCCTTCGGCTGGTGTTTTTTCGTTACGATATCCCACGGATCACCATCATACTTTGCCCCCGCAGCAATCGCCTTTGTACAGTCGATGACACTTCCGCCGCCGACAGCCAATAAGAAATCAATGTTGTTTTCTTTGCAGATCGCAACACCTTTATTAACAGTCGACACACGCGGATTCGGCTCTACGCCTGCTAATTCATGCACCGTGACACCGGCTTTATTCAGCTGTTCAATTACTTGATCATAAAGGCCGCTGCGTTTAATGCTTCCGCCTCCGTAGACTAACAATACATTTTTTCCGTAAGGTTTCAGTTCCTCCGGGAGTTTTTCAACTTCTCCGCGGCCGAAAATTAATTTCGTCGGATTCCAATATGTAAAGTTTTGCATGACATCTCCTCCTTAGATTTTCATTATGCAGAATGCCTGCGCTCCATGTAAAGCAATCAGCTCTTTCCGTTTTCAGCGTATCGGGCAGTTTTCATTTGCAAGATGCTGGGAAAGGAACAGATACAAGCTGAGTTTGGGCCGTTTCGTCCGGCTACTCTCAATATGGAGAATGCATGTATAGATTCTCCAATTTGTCACAATCTATAACTGTTTTAATAATTCATGGAGGAGGTTGCAAAACATGAGTACAATTCAGAGAATTTGCCTTGTATTAACGATCATTGGCGCTATTAACTGGGGACTGATCGGATTTTTCCAATTTGATTTAGTAGCGGCCATCTTCGGCGGCCAAGGGTCAGCTCTTTCCCGTATTATTTACGGTCTTGTCGGAATCGCCGGTTTAATCAACCTCGGTCTGCTGTTTAAACCAAACGAGGAAAGATCACGTGAAGAGGCAGCAAATCCTGAAATGCGATAGGATAAAAAAAGCACCGAACATTCCTGTCCGGTGCTTTTTTGATGCTTATTTTTTGATAAGGTCTTTACGGTTGGACATTTCGATCCACTCTTCAAGCTTATCTTTTAATGTGTTGAAACCTTGTGGTGCAGAAGCTTCTTCGCTTACTTGCGCAGCTTTAGGTTTTCTTGGTTTGCTTTCTTTTTTCTCAGGCGCAGCTTGTGTCGCACGAATAGAAAGGCTGATTTTTCCTTTTTCTTCGTCAACAGCTAGTACTTTTACTTGTACTTCGTCGCCAACTGAAAGGTGCTCGTTGATGTCTTTTACGAAACCGTGAGTCACTTCAGAAATGTGTACTAAACCTTGAGTTTCTTCATCTAATGCAACAAACGCACCATACGCTTGTAATCCTGTAACTTTACCAGTGTAAACACTGCCCACTTCAAATTTTGCTGCCATTCATAACAACTCCTAAGTTAAATTAAATATCTGTTTATACGCAATTTAAAATTATATCATACATGTTTCATTTCCGCAAAGAAAACTTTTTTATATGATATCACGTTTAAGCATATCAAAAAGAGGGTATACTGCAAATACCAAAGGCTTTCTAGTATTCCCCCTTTTATTGGATGCGAACAAAAGGTTCGTATCTTTTTTTATGTTGTTTTGTGTAAGAAGCGCTTCATTCTGACCAATGCTTCTTGCAGCTGTTCAATTGATGTCGCATATGAACAGCGGATATATCCTTCCCCGCTCGGCCCAAACACATTACCGGGAACAACGGCTACTTTTTCCTGCATCAGGAGCTCCTCGGCAAACTGTTCTGAGCTCATCCCAGTGCTTTTGATGGATGGGAAAGCATAGAAAGCACCGCTCGGATGGTGGCAGCTGAGACCGATTTCATTTAGCGTTTCGACAAACAAATTACGTCTTCTCCGGTAGCTCTTTTTCATCTTTTCTACGTCTTCTATTCCGTTTTTTAATCCTTCAAGCGCTGCATATTGCGCCATTGCAGGCGCGCACATCATCGCATACTGGTGGATTTTAAGCATCGCGTTGCGGATTTCTGAAGGCGCCGCGGCGAAGCCGAGTCTCCAGCCTGTCATGGCAAACGCCTTTGAAAATCCCGAAATGACAACCGTCCGCTCTTTCATCCCCGGGAATGCTGCTATGCTTGTAAATTCCTCATCGTATGTCAGTTCCGCGTAAATCTCGTCGCTCAGTACGATCAAATTATGTGTTTTGGCAAACTCAGCAATTTCATGTAACTCTTTCTTTGAGTAAACCGAGCCGGTCGGATTCGAAGGCGAACAAATGAGAATGGCCTTTGTTTTTTCGGTCACTGCCGCTTCAAAATCCTCAGCAGTTGCTTTAAAACCTTTATCAGCCGTCGTATGGACATGAACAGGGACACCGCCTGTCAAAGACACAAGCGATTCATACGCCACAAAACACGGCTCAGGAATAATCACTTCCTCACCGGGATTTACAATGGCGCGGATCGCAATATCCAAAGCCTGACTCGCCCCTACCGTCACAATCAGTTCTTCGTCAGGAGAGTATGCAAGCCCAAACCGGCTGCTGACATAACGGCTAATTTCCTCCCGCAATGAGTATAAACCTGCATTAGCGGTATATGACGTATACCCTTGTTCAAGGGAAAGAATGCTTGCTTCACGGACATTCCAAGCCGTTACAAAGTCAGGTTCTCCAACCCCTAAAGAAATAACACCTTCCATCGTTGCCGCCAAATCAAAGAATCTGCGGATACCGGATGGTTTTATTTGTTGTACATAATCGGATAAATAAGAAGTCATTTACGGTGACACCACGATTCTTTTGTCGTCGTCTCCCGTTTCAAATACTTTGCCGTCATGCTTGTATTTTTTCAGGATAAAATGTGTTGTCGTAGACACAACTGAATCAAGAGTTGACAGTTTATCAGATACGAAACGCGCAACATCAGACATTGAATTGCCCCGGATCACGACAGACAGGTCGTATACGCCCGACATCAGGTAGACTGATTCTACCTCCTGGAATCGGTAAATCCGCTCCGCCACTTCGTCAAAACCGACTCCGCGCTTCGGAGTGACTTTAACATCAATCATGGCTGTTACGCCTTCATGGCCGTCCACCTTCCGCCAGTCGATCATAGCGGAATAATCGATGATAACCTTTTCTTTTTCCAATTTGTCAATGATCGCTTTTACTTCATTTACAGGGATACCGGCCATCTTTGCGATTGTTTCTAGGTCGGCGCGGCTGTTTTCGTCTAAAATTTCTAATATTTCTGTTTCTTTCTCAGTCAATTTCATTCAATTCACACCTTTGCAATGTCAAGAAATCTCATGACATTATATCACGTTTTTTGACGAATGCTAAGAAAAAACGAAGAGAAACTTCCGCTAGAACTGACAATTTCAGGGCATAATACAGGACATCCTATGAAGGGAGTGACGGCAAAATGGAGGCGGTTACACCAATAAGGCGTGTTAAAGTCGGAGGAGTACATGTATATTATGAGCACTATCAAAACCCGGGCAAACAAACAATTGTCTGCGTACACGGGTTTTTATCTTCTGCTTTCAGCTTCAGAAAATTAATCCCCTTGCTTCGGGACCAGTATGACATCATCGCGCTCGATTTGCCTCCTTTCGGCCAATCAGAAAAATCAAGGACATTTATATATACCTATCAAAACCTCGCCATGCTTATCATCGGACTCCTGGAGCACTTGCAAGTCAAACAGGCGGCGCTTGTCGGGCATTCGATGGGAGGACAGATATCGCTGTCGGCTGCTCTATTAAAGCCTGAACTCATCTCGAAGATTGTGCTTCTTTGCAGTTCAGGTTATTTAAAACGCTCGCACCCGACGATTATCTTCGGGACTCACCTCCCATATTTTCATCTTTATATAAAACGCTGGCTTTCCAAAGAAGGCGTGATCAAAAACTTATTAAATGTCGTCCACAACAAATCGCTGATTGACGAGGCGATGATTGACGGCTACGGCAAACCTTTTCAAGATGAACAGATTTTCAAAGCAATGACAAGGTTCATCCGGCACAGAGAAGGAGATTTACAGTCTGAGGAATTGAAAAAGATCAACAAACCCGCTTTATTGATTTGGGGCGAGGAAGACAAGGTGGTTCCGTTGAAAATCGGCGAACGCCTGCACCGGGACCTGCCGGATTCCAAACTGTATTCATTGCGGGAAACAGGGCATTTGGTGCCGGAGGAACGCCCTGAATTCGTTTCCGAACGAATTGCAGAGTTTATCACAGAATAAAAAAACCGGTTTGTATACCGGTTTTTTCAAGGCGTGCAAGAGCTGCTGTCTTTAATGAACAGCAGCTGGCCAGCCACATTCCGGCAGCTGTCGATCGGAAGTGTTTGTTCAAAAGAAGCTTCGAAAATATGCTGTATGCTTTTCGCTAACACTTCAGGATCGTCTTCATCATAGACGGCCTGTACGACATCAACAGCCTCCGTGTCATAAAAATCTTCACCATATTTAAACGGGTCCCATTTGGCAATGACATTGATCATTTCCCTGACCGCTTGACTTTCTTCCATTTTCATCACCGCTTATAATAAAATTTGCAGATCTATTTTATCATAGTTACGCTAAGAAAAATAAACATACATAAGAGGTGGAACAGAATGAACTTTGACAAACAAGAACAGCGCCTCGGCACCCAATCCGTCAAATGGGACAAGACGGGCGAATTGTTCGGCGTGACAGACGCACTCCCGATGTGGGTGGCGGATATGGATTTTCGTGCGCCGGAAGCGATAACAGAAGCATTAAAACAGCGCCTAGAACAAGGGATTTTCGGATATACAGCTCCAGATCAGAAAACAAAAGATGCAGTGTGTGCATGGATGCATAACCGGCACAGCTGGAAGGTGAACCCGGAAAGCATTGCATTCAGTCCCGGTGTTGTCACAGCTTTGGGCATGGCGGTACAGGCTTTTACAGAACCAAAGGATCAAGTGATTGTCCAATCCCCTGTCTACACGCCTTTTTACCATATGATTGAGAAAAACGGCCGGCGTATTTTACATAATCCGCTTAAAGAAAAAGACGGAACATATGTAATGGATTTTGAAGATTTGGAGACAAAAATCAGTGATCCGAGCGTCAAAATGTTTATTTTATGCAATCCGCATAACCCTTCAGGGCGTGCCTGGGGCCGGGAAGATTTGCTGAAGCTCGGCGAATTATGCCTGGAACACGGCGTTACAGTCGTTTCAGATGAAATTCATTCCGATTTGATGCTCTACGGAAATACCCATACACCGTTTGCCTCTCTTTCTGACGATTTCGCTGAGATTTCTGTGACTTGCGCAGCACCGAGCAAAACGTTTAACATCGCGGGTTTGCAGGCGTCAGCAATCATTATTCCAGACCGGCTGAAGCGCGCTAAATTTTCAGCAAGCCTGCAGCGAAACGGTTTAGGCGGATTAAACGCGTTTGCCGTGAGCGCAATCGAAGCCGCTTACTCAAAAGGCGGGCCGTGGCTTGATGAACTGATTTCATATCTTGAGAAAAATATGGATGAAGCGGCCGCCTTTTTGACCAGCGAGCTCCCGAATGTCAAGATGATGAAGCCTGATGCGTCTTACCTGATCTGGCTCGATTTCCGCGCATACGGCCTGTCTGATGCGGAGCTGCAGCAAAAGATGCTGCACAAAGGGAAAATTATTTTGGAGCCCGGCAAGAAATACGGCCCTGGCGGAGAAGGATTTATGCGTTTGAATGCAGGGTGCCCTCTGGCAACCTTGCAGGACGGACTGCGCCGGATAAAAACAGCGTTGGAGTAAATATTCGTCACAAACGCCTTTACGCATCAATCGTAAAGGCGTTCTTTATAAAGAAATTTTGTATTTTACTTCTAATGATAAGTGTTATAATAGATTCATATTTTATACGAAAGGATTTCACTCGAATGGAAATTCTAAAAGACTATCTCCTGCATATTTGCTTTATTTTGTTTCCCATTCTTCTTTACCAAGTGTTTTGGCTTGGAAAACCTTCAATCCTTGTACCAAAAATCAACAACGGATTGGTCACGTTATTTGCATGCGGCGCCTCCGTTTTATGCATTATCTTCCCTATACAGGAAATGGACTACATCCAATACGGTCTTCAAATCATTCCTGTCATCATTTGTTTATTTTACATAAACACTGCTTCCGGGCTAACAGTCGCCGCATCCGTCTTATGTTTTGAACTGCTGTTTTTTGAGCCTTCCGCCATTTTTGTTTTCACTTTGCTGCCTTTTCATATCATCATCCCAATTTTGCTTCAAAAAAAGTGGCCATTCATGTCCAAAGCGAGAAAACTGCTGCTGTCTTTATTCATCGGTTGCTTGGAGATCTTCTTATTTTTCGCCTCCATCTTGGGTTTTTCCGCCGTGAATATTTTAAATTTTCAAAATTCCGAATCCTTATATTATGAGGCAGCTGTATCGGGTTTGTTCCGCTGCACCGTTCTTCTTTTAAGCATTTATATTATAGAAAGCATCGCAGAAAATATCGCCCTGCGTTCCCAGCTTATTCATTCGGAAAAAATGGAGATTGTGAGTGAACTTGCGGCAAGTGTGGCTCATGAAGTTAGAAATCCGCTGACAGTTGTCCGGGGATTTGTCCAGCTGCTTTTTAATGATGAATCCTTTCAAAACAAATCCAGTGCGGATTATAAAAAGCTTGTGCTGTCAGAGCTTGACCGGGCTCAGGGCATTATTACAAATTATCTTGATATCGCCAAACAGCAATTATATGAAAAAGAGATTTTTGATTTATCTTCTCTTATCAGAGAGACGAGCTCCCTCATGATTTCGTATGCCAATTACAAATCTGTGACAGTAGAGGCGGACGCCGAGCCGGACCTTTTGGTATACGGGGATGCAACAAAGCTGAAGCAGGCTGTGATCAACCTCATGAAAAACAGCATTGAAGCCGTTCCCCCTGGTAAAGGGGTCATCCAAGTTTCAGCCAAAAGAAGCGGCCATATGATCGTAATCAAAATCTCAGATAACGGTGTCGGCATGACGGATCACCAAATGCAGAAGCTGGGTGAACCTTATTACTCTTTAAAAACGAACGGAACGGGACTTGGACTGACTGTGACGTTTTCCATCATTGAACATCATCACGGTACCATTTCGTTCAGCAGCAGCTTTCAAAGAGGAACCATTGTGACGATCAAGCTCCCTGCCGACCTTCCTCACTAGCAAATCAATTGGAACTTTTATAGAATGAATGCGAGGTGATAACAGATGAGTACATTTGAGAAAGGCTCTATCGTAAAAGGATTTTACAAAACAGGTGTATACATAGGAGAAATAACAGATTGCAGACCGCAGCATTATTTAGTCAAAATCAAGGCGGTTCTTACCCATCCCGCTCAAGGAGACCTTCACAATCCAAAACAGGCAGATGTGCCGTTTTTCCATGAGAGAAGAGCGCTCGCTTTCGGCGAACAGACCAATATCCCTCATCATATGGTGAAGCCCTATGACAGTGAAGTGCCGGATTATAACGAGTCTTTGCGGGAAGCGGTTGCACAGCTGAGAGCCAAACTGACCGGAGATGATTCAGAATGGGCCAAGCGCTCCCTGAACAATCTGGACGTTTTAGAAAAAGAATACTTTACCCGGCCATAACCCAGTCTGACGAAAGATTGGGTTTTTTATGTGGCGCGCCGGAACAGTTCAGATAAATCAATCCTCTCGCCGATTGTCGGCGGTTTTGGTTTTTCAAGATACTGCTTATCCTGCTCGACAAGCTTAAAAAGCTTATAGGCTGTAAGAGCATCGTCAAGCGCCTTATGATGGGTGCCGGTTCCTTTATCTCCGTACTCTTCCGCGGCCTTCCACAAGCCGGTCAGTGTCCGGTCTCCAAAAAAGTTTTTATATTCAAGCGATAAATCTCTCATCTCCCCTTTAAAAGGGAAAGGAATATGGTTAAACATACAATTTTGCTTCAGCACTTTCATATCCATGTTTCCCCACGTGATGATCGTGCAATTTTTTTCAGGATCAAGCTCATTTAATTTACGGATAAAGTCCTCGAACCTCATCCCCTCATCTACCTGGTTTTGCGTAATGTTTAAAAATGATCTGCAGCGTTTCGTCAGCTTGGGGAATTTTTTCGGCCTGATATAACTCGAAAACGTCTCAACTACTTCACCATTAACCGACTTTACAATTCCTGCTTCAATGATTTCCGGAAAAAAATTTTGCGGACTGTATTTTCCTTCGGGCATCGTAAATTCGAAATCAATAATGAGTAAGTTGCCTGCCTCCACTATTTTTACACCTGCCTTTCCTCCGATCAGAAGAATGCTATCTTTATAGTATATCAATTCTCCTTCTCTTCATTTCTTCATTTTCTAAAAATAATGAATTTTCCCAGCCGCATTGTTTCTTTTAAATGGTGCACTGTTTCTTTATAATTAGTAAGGAACCCGAAATAATAAGAAGGTGATGTTATTTCTATCCGCAAGAAAAACTTTGTCATTGTGTGGCTGGCGAATTTCTTTGTATCAGCCAGCACAACGATGATCGTCCCTTTTCTCTCCTTGTATATTGAGACGCTCAGCACCTTTTCCAACGGCTTTGTGCAAAGGTGGAGCGGTTATGTGTTCGGCATTACATTTTTAATGGCTTTTTTGGTATCCCCATTCTGGGGGCGATTCGGAGACAAACGCGGTTACAAGAAAATCCTTTTGACAACCGGAACCGGCATTGCCGTCAGCATTTTATTAATGGGCTTTGTCACGTCGGTTTATCAATTGTTTTTTCTGCGTATGGCAATGGGGCTTGTAACCGGATTTATCCCGACATCCCTTGCGATGATTTCCGCACAGACGCCTAAAAGCTCAGCCGGCAAAACGCTTGGCACGCTCCAAATGGGGCAAGTGTCCGGAAGCTTGTTCGGCCCGCTTTTGGGAGGCGTTCTTGCTGACCACTTCGGCTTTACGTATACCTTTTTTATCACATCCTTTGTGATTTTCTCAGCCGTTCTTCTCGTGTTATTCGGGGTCAAAGAACAGCCGCTCACAGAGAAGATAAATAAACGTCAGTCTTATACGAGAAAAGAAGTGCTCTCCTATATTTTTCACCAGCCCGCGCTTTGGGTCATGATGCTGTTAACCATGCTGATTCAAACAGGAAATTTCAGTATCCAGCCGTTGCTCGCTTTATATGTAAACGAGCTGCACGGATCTGACAATCTGACCTTTTTCTCCGGCATGGCATTTTCGGCAACCGGACTCGGCAGTTTGCTGCTGGCAAGAAAATGGGGAGATTTAGGAGACCGCTACGGCCACCGCCGCATTTTAATCGGGCTTTTAATCGCCGCCTCTTTATTTTTTATTCCGCAGGCACTCGCTTCTTCATTCAGTGTGCTGCTAGTTTTCAGGTTTTTATTCGGGATGGCGATGGGCGGCCTTCTGCCATGCATCACGGCGGCGATCCGCGTTCAGGCTCCCGGCTCCATCCAGGGAGAAGTCCTCGGCTACAATGTCAGCTTTCGCTTTTTAGGAAACGTTCTCGGACCTCTTCTCGGCGGTATTATATCAAGTCACTTCAATATCTCTGCAGCCTTTTATGTCACAGCATTTCTCTTTTTCGCAGGTGCCTGCCTGCTTTGGATCATGAAGAAATTCCAAAAAGAATCGTATGCCAAAGCAAGCTGATTCTCAGCAAAAATTGAGGAGTCTTCTAAATTTAACCTTCTCGTAAACTCAAAAGAATGGTACGATATGGCTAGAATTTAGGAGAAAAGAGAGTGACCATGTTACGAAAAATGATCGGATGGATTTTGCTCCTTTGCATAATCCCATTGTTTGCATTTACAGTTATCGCTTCCGGAAAAGAAGTAAAACAAATGAAGTCCCTGGATCAGGTGCTTGATAAGAATATTGATTTGAAAGAGATCAGCCTTGTTCAGAACAGCTACATGTACGACAGGGACGGATCTCTGGTCTCGGAAATCGTCAGCGATGATGAGAACCGTGTGCTGGTTCCCTTCAAGAAGATTCCCGAAGAAGTCAAACAGATATTTTTAACGTCCGAGGACCGCCATTTTTACGAACATAAAGGCTTTGACTTTATGGGGATGGTGCGGGCGGCCGCTTCCAACGTGAAGGACAAAAAGATTGACCAGGGGGCCAGCACCATCACACAGCAGCTTACAAGAAACTTGTATTTGAGCCACGAGCGCTCCTTCAGCCGCAAACTGACTGAGCTCGCGTACTCCTATCAGCTTGAGAAAAAGTATACGAAAAATGAGATTCTTGAAGCCTACCTAAATACGATTTATTTTAATAACGGCGTTTATGGCGTCGGATCAGCTGCTGAATTCTATTTCAGCAAACCGCTGAAATCTCTCACACTGGGAGAAATGGCTTTTATTTGCGCTATACCTAATAACCCTACATTATATGATCCTCTCAAGCATTTTGACTACACGAAAAGCCGTCAAGAACGCTTGCTTAAAGGGTTAAAAAATGCCGGAGTCATTACGGACAAAGAGCTGAAAAAAGCCGTAAAACAAAAAATCAAACTGGATGTCGAAGAGAAAGAAGACAAATATCCGGACTACGTTTCCTACGTAAATGATGAATTCACTCAACTAGTGTCTGAATCTGAAGGCTTTGATAAGCGTCTTCAAAAAGCGTCAGGAAAACAAAAAGACAAGATAGAAAACGAGCTGTCCGCCAGAGTCAGCACACTTCTGAAAGACGGCGTAAAAATTTATACCGCACTTGATCCGTACATGCAAAATCAAGTCGTGGCACAAATGAATTCGAAGCTTCCGTATGCGGGCGTACAGGGCGGAGCGGCTGTGATTAATCACCAGACGCATCAAGTTGTCGCTCTATCCGGCGGCAAAAACTATCATAAGTATGATTTTAACCGTGCCTACCAAGCATACAGACAGCCAGGGTCATCCATTAAGCCGCTTCTCGATTACGGACCTTATATTGAACAGACAGGTGCGACGGCAAGCAGCACAATTGATGCCGGCAAATTTTGCAGCAGGGACTACTGTCCGCAAAACTACAATAACCGCACATACGGCACAGTAACGCTCGATACAGCGTTTAAAAACTCGTATAATACACCGGCCATCAGAATGCTGGACCGCGTTGGCATCCAAAAAGCATTCAGCTATATTGAGCCGTATCATTTTTCAAAGCTTGTCAACAGCGACTATCTTCTGCCGGCGGCGCTTGGCGGATTTACACACGGCATGACGCCTCTTGAGATGACAAAGGCGTATACAACATTCGGCAACAGCGGAAGCTACTCGCCGAGCCACGCGATTACAAAAGTGACGGATTTAAAAGGAAAAACGATTTATAAATGGAATGACAAAGCGACACAGATATTCAGCGTCCGCACAAACATGCAGCTGAAAAAACTGATGTCTTCCGTTGTTAAAAGCGGGACAGGGAAAAAAGCATATTTCAAAGCGCCTTATATCGGCGGTAAAACGGGAACCTCAAATGATTATCATGATATGTGGTTCGTCGGCCTGACAGATACGTACACAATGGGTGTCTGGGTCGGAAAAGATACACCGAGCAGCGTTGAATACCTTCACAGTATCAGCCCTCAGCTTTCCATCTGGAAAGGAACGCTGCAGGCAGCTTATTAAAGAATCGGAGGGGATCTGCAGTGACATCAAAACAAATTCCAAATCGCGTATTGCTGTTTGACGGTGTGTGCAACTTATGCAACGGTGCCGTTCAATTTATCATAAAGCGTGATCCAAACGGTTTGATTTCATTTGCATCGCTTCAATCGGAAACAGGACAGAGCCTGCTGAAAAAAAGCGGGCTTCCGACTGAGCATTTTGACAGCTTTGTCTTTATTGAAGACGGCCAGGTTTACACTAAGTCAACTGCAGCCATAAAGGTTTTCAGGCATCTGCGGGGCCCATGGCGGCTCTTCGTCCTGTTTTTTGCAGTGCCGAAACCTGTCAGAGATATGCTCTATTCTTTTATTGCCAAAAACCGCTATAAGTGGTTCGGCAAAAAAAATGAATGTATGCTCCCCTCCCCTTCTATAAAAAATAGATTTTTACCATAAACGAAAAAATGGCTAGCTTACACAGGTAAGCTAGCCATTATGCTATTATAAAGCTTGATAAATATGAACAGAATACCGATAACAAATGTAAACCAAAACAGCAGTTCCAACAGAATGAATCCTACCAATGACATGATAGAAAGTGTTGAATAAATCCGGTAAACAACGAACACAAAGTAAGCAAGTGTAACAACTGCAAACCAGATCACAATCCAGATGACATTTTGCAATAGCACAAAGGATAAGATCCCGCCGCCTAAATATATGATAGAGCCCATTCTGACTGTTTTCAGGTTTTTTCCTTCCGGATCATTTGCGAAAAACAGCAGTGACAGCTCAGTCACGGTATTTGCAATTAATTTCAGAGCGGACAGAACCATAAAATATAAAAGTGCAAAGGCCGCAAATAACGCAAGTCTGATTCCTTTCTCTGAGAAGTAATCGAGCATCCCATCGTACATTCCAAATGAAGACAGCATCTTCAATGCATAGAGTGAAGTTGAAATGGATAAAGACGAACTAAAAAGCAGGATCGCAATCAGCGGAAAGTATCCTGTCAAATAAGTATTTTTCATATAAAAAAGTCCCTTTCTGTAATCTACCTCATTTATTATGGAGGACTTAAAACACATTGACAAGATAAATTATTCCATTTTTTCTCCTTTTTACGAATTACGGTCCCAAATCTTCACAAAGCGGCATTTTGAGAGTAAAGTAGTACGCAGGAATCATAAAACGTAAGGAAGTTTTATATGAAAAAAACATTAAAACTGCAAACCAGACTCACCATATTTGTCTGTATCGTCGTGTTAATCGCACTGCTCATCACCTTTTTTACCGTCGGTGCCCAAACCTCTAAAAGGATACGTGATCAGGAAAGAGACACAGCGCTGCAAACGGCTGAAATGGTTGCCGACGCACCGATTACTGCCTCCGCTTTGGAGAGCGGAAAAAACCAGAAGGAACTGCTCAGCTACACGCTGGACGTCCAGAAAATTACCGGTACAGAATTTGTCGTTGTCATGGATATGAACGGCATTCGCAGAACCCATCCGGACCACAGCAAAATCGGAAAAAAATTCAGGGGCGGAGATGAAGCCGAAGTATTAAAAGGACATGTCCATATCAGCACCGCCTCAGGCACGCTTGGGAAATCGCAGAGAGCGTTCGTGCCTGTCTACGCCAAGAATGGAAAACAAGTCGGAGCCGTTGCGGTCGGCATCACAGTGAATGAAATTGACGAAGTCATCAGCCACAGCTTACGGCCGCTCTATTTTATTATTTGCGTCAGTATATTCGTCGGCGTCATCGGAGCTGTTATCGTCGCACGCACGGTGAAAAATATCATGTACGGACTTGAACCGTATGAAATCGCGACACTTCTTCAAGAACGAAGCGCGATGCTTGAATCAACGAAAGAAGGCATACTCGCTGTCGACGAACACGGTAAAATCAAGCTTGCCAATGCGGAAGCAAAGCGCCTTTTCATTAAAATGGGCATAGAAACAAATCCCGTCGATCAGGATGTCAATGACATCCTGCCGAAGAGCCGTCTGAAAAATGTCATTGAGACCCGAAAACCTCTTCAAGACAGAGATGTGCGTATTAACGGATTAGAGCTTGTATTTAATGAAGTGCCCATCCAGCTAAAAGGACAAACCGTCGGAGCGATTGCGACATTCCGGGACAAAACCGAGGTAAAACATTTAGCTGAACAGCTTTCCGGTGTTAAAATGTATGCAAACGCACTGAGAGCGCAGTCTCATGAATTTATGAACAAACTGCATGTGATATTAGGTCTCGTCCAGCTGAAAGAGTATGACGATCTTGGAGATTATATTAAAGATATTGCCATTCAGCAAAAATCAGAAACAAGTGAAATCATAAATGATGTCAAAAGCTCCGTGCTGGCCGGATTTCTGTTGGGAAAACAGAGCTACATACGAGAGCAGGGCGCAAATCTCGATATTGAATGCAGCGGAGTTATTCCAAACGCAGCAGATCCTTCAGTCATTCATGAACTGATTACGATTATCGGAAATCTCATCAACAACGCCTTGGACGCTGTTGCCAATATGCCGAAAAAACAAATCACGATGTCCATGCGTTTTCATGACAAGATATTGGACATCGAAATTACTGATACAGGAGCCGGCATGTCCGAAGAAGACCAAGTCAAGGTATTCGAACAAGGCTATTCAACAAAGGGCAAAAACCGGGGATTCGGCCTTTATTTCACCCAGCAAAGCATGGAGAATTTAAAGGGCCAAATGATTATCACCAGCGAAAAAAATGAAGGAACCACATTCAGTCTTCGCATCCCGTACGAACCGAAGGAGGAAAACCATGATTAATGTACTAATAGTTGAAGATGACCCCATGGTGGGTGAATTAAATAAACGATATTTAAGCCAAATAGAAGGCTTTCAGCTGAAAGGAATCGCCTCTTCCTTTCAAAGCGCTCTGCATATTTTAGGAGAGCATCACATCGATCTTATTTTGCTTGATATTTATATGCCGGGCAAAAACGGGCTTGAGCTGCTGACGGAATTGAGAGCCCAAAATGAAGCGGTTGACGTGATTGTCATCTCTGCGGCAAGCGAGCTGGACGTCATCAAAAAAACACTTCGTTACGGAGCTGTGGATTACTTAATCAAACCGTTTGAATTTGAACGTTTTCAGACTGCCCTTTCTGATTACAGACGAAAACAAAAAGTGTATTCCACCCATCGAAACATGAGCCAAAAAGAATTGGACGCGGAACTGTTTCATAAGAAGGAGGCGACAGAAAAAGTGCACCTGCCAAAAGGGCTGACAAAAAGCACGCTGAAGCTGATTTGGTCCAGCATTCAATCCTTTGAAAACGAGTCCTTTACGACAGAAGACCTGGCAAATCATACTGAAATATCTCAAGTATCCATCCGAAAATACTTAAAATTTCTTGAGGATATACAGGTTCTGAATGTCGAAATGGCGTACGGCACGATCGGAAGACCGGTGTTTCAGTACAATGTCAATACAGGCAACCTTAACGGAATTAAGCAATATTTATAAAAAAACGCACTGTTCATGTCGAGCAGTGCGTTTTTTTCTGTCACATCTCTTGCCAAGGTGCTTGAACATTTCGCCAATAAGCTATACAAGAATAATAAAGGACTTTTTTGCATATCTGATTACACAATTCCAAAAATACATATTTTTTAAAAAATTATGCGTAATTCTATTTATTTCTTGTAAGTAAAATGATAAATTATGAGTGGTTAGTTGATCCCTAGACTAAGTCATAAGTCACACTTCAGAAAGAGATGTCTCGGTTTTCCGCCCGGAACACCTTCAACATCCTTCTCTTCCCCGCCTTTCGAAGGAAACACTCACGCCACACTTACTAAGGGAAGATCAGAACTGTCTCAGCTCATTCTAATTGTTATTATCTGAAAATTTTATCGATTCTAAGAATTGAGTGAGGCATCCCATCTCATGACTGTCCGGATCAGCTCAGGCCAAATTTTCCTGGGGGGTTTTATCTTGAATAAACGCAAAATCGGATTGGCGATGTCACTTGTAATCGCAGCGGGCACCATTTTAGGCGCATGCGGAAACAGCGAAAAAAGCAGCGGAAACAGTGAGGGCAAAAACAAATTCAGTGTGGCGATGGTCACCGACATTGGCGGGGTGGATGACAAATCCTTTAACCAATCAGCATGGGAAGGCATCCAAGCCTTCGGTAAAGATAATGGTCTGGAAAAAGGAAAAAACGGATACGACTACCTGCAATCTAAATCAGATGCAGATTATACAACAAACTTAAATAAATTAGCGCGTGAGAATTTCGACTTGATCTATGGCGTTGGTTATTTGATGGAAGATTCAATCAGTGAAATCGCCGATCAGCGCAAAAATACAAACTTTGCGATTATTGACGCAGTCGTCGATAAAGACAACGTCGCAAGCATTACGTTTAAAGAGCAGGAAGGCTCATTTCTCGTCGGAGTGGCCGCAGCTTTAACAAGCAAATCAGGAAAAATCGGATTTGTGGGCGGCATGGAATCCGAGTTAATCAAAAAATTCGAAGTCGGCTTCCGTGCAGGGGTTCAGGCTGTAAAACCTGACGCAACTGTCCAGGTGAAGTATGCGGGCGGATTTGATAAAGCGGACGTTGGAAAAGCAACCGCCGAGAGCATGTATAAATCAGGCGTTGATGTGATTTACCACTCCGCAGGCGCCACCGGCACAGGTGTCTTTACAGAAGCCAAGAACCTGAAAAAAGAAGACCCGAAGCGTGATGTTTGGGTGATCGGAGTCGATAAAGATCAATACGCAGAAGGCCAAGTAGAAGGAACAGACGATAACGTCACCCTTACTTCCATGGTCAAAAAGGTTGATACAGCAGTTGAAGATTTAACAAAGAAAGCAAGCGAAGGCAAATTCCCCGGCGGAGAAACGCTTACATACGGACTTGATCAAGACGGAGTCGGCATTTCTTCCTCTAAACAAAACCTATCGGATGATGTAATCAAAGCAGTTGATGATTGGAAGAAAAAAATCATCGACGGATTAGAAGTGCCGGGAACAGAGAAAGAGCTGAAAAATTTCAAAGCTGAATAAGAATCGCGGGGATAAGGAGAAGAGCCCTTATCCCTTGTTTTTCTTTCAGAGCAAAGCTGCACATGTCCTTGCGGCTTTGTTAAAAGCATCTTGAAAAAAGGAGCGGTCAATTCTGTGGAATATGTCATTGAAATGCTCAATATACGCAAGGAGTTTCCCGGTATCGTCGCAAATGACAACATTAATCTTCAGGTCAAAAAAGGCGAAATCCACGCGCTGCTCGGTGAAAACGGAGCGGGCAAATCAACTTTGATGAACGTCCTTTTCGGGCTGTATCAGCCAGAAAAGGGAGAAATTCGGGTCCGCGGTGAGAAGGTGCACATCAACAGCCCGAACAAAGCGAATGATCTCGGAATCGGCATGGTGCATCAGCATTTTATGCTTGTCGATACATTTACAGTTGCTGAAAACATTATTCTCGGGAAGGAGCCGAAAAAGCTCGGGCGGATTGACCGAAAACGCGCTGTCCGAGAAGTTCAGGACATTTCCGACCGATACGGACTTCAAATTAATCCCGAGGCAAAAGTAGCTGACATATCCGTCGGCATGCAGCAGCGTGCAGAAATTTTAAAAACCCTCTACCGCGGGGCTGACATTCTGATTTTTGATGAACCGACAGCTGTGCTGACGCCTCATGAAATCAAAGAACTCATTCAAATCATGAAGAACCTCGTTAACGAGGGAAAATCAATTATTTTAATTACCCATAAACTGAAAGAAATCATGGAGGTTTGTGACCGCGTTACCATTATCCGCAAAGGAAAAGGCATCAAATCACTGGATGTCCGGGATACAAATCAAGACGAGCTCGCCAGTCTGATGGTCGGCCGCGAGGTATCGTTCAAAACAGAAAAAAAAGCGGCTCAGCCGGGATCTGAAGTGCTGGCGATTGACAGAATCACTGTAAAAGATACTCGCGGAGTAGAAGCTGTAAGGAATTTATCGCTTTCTGTCAATGCCGGAGAAATTGTCGGCATAGCCGGCGTTGACGGAAACGGACAGTCAGAGCTGATTGAAGCGATTACAGGACTCCGAAAAACGGAGTCTGGAACCATTTCCTTAAACGGAAAACAGATACAAAACCTGACGCCGAGAAAAGTAACGGAATCCGGAATCGGGCATATTCCACAGGACCGCCATAAACACGGCCTCGTTTTGGATTTTCCGATCGGTGAGAATATCGTGCTCCAAAGCTATTACAAAAAGCCTTATTCAGCATTCGGTGTTTTACATAAAGGCGAAATGTATAAGAAAGCACGCAGCCTGATCAGCGAGTACGATGTCAGAACCCCCGATGAATATACACAGGCGCGGGCATTGTCAGGCGGAAACCAGCAAAAAGCAATTATCGGAAGGGAAATTGACCGCAATCCTGACTTGTTAATCGCCGCCCAGCCGACTCGCGGCCTTGATGTCGGAGCGATTGAATTTGTCCATAAAAAACTCATTGAACAGCGTGATGCCGGAAAAGCCGTTCTTCTTCTATCGTTTGAGCTGGATGAAATCATGAATCTCAGTGACAGAATCGCTGTCATTTTTGAAGGCAGCATCATATCCAGCGTCAATCCGCAGGATACGACTGAGCAAGAGCTCGGCCTCTTGATGGCGGGAAGCACGCAAAAGGAAGCGGGGAAAGCAAATGGTTAAACGACTCTCTCATTTACTCGTGCCGCTCATTGCAATCATGCTCGGCTTGCTGGCCGGCGCACTTATTATGCTTGCGAGCGGATACAGTGTGATCAGCGGCTATTCCGCTTTATGGAATGGGATATTTGGAGAAATCTATTACATCGGGGAAACCGTCCGGCAGATTACACCTTATATTTTATCCGGATTAGCTGTTGCTTTCGCTTTCCGAACCGGGCTTTTCAATATCGGGGTAGAGGGACAGCTGCTAGTGGGCTGGACAGCTGCCGTTTGGGTTGGAACGGTGTTTGACGGACCGGCATATATTCATATGCCGCTTGCACTGATCACAGCGGCTGCAGCAGGCGGTTTATGGGGATTTATTCCCGGCTTTTTAAAAGCACGGTTCTATGTTCATGAGGTCATTGTCACCATTATGATGAATTATATCGCGCTGCATATGACCAATTATTTGATTTCAAAAGTTATGACAGACAATCAGGATAAGACGGAAAAAATTCACGAATCGGCCTCACTGCGCTCGCCGTTTCTTGAGCAGATTACGGATTATTCAAGGCTTCACTGGGGGATCGTCATCGCCCTTCTCGCAGCTGTTGTTATGTGGTTTATGATTAACAAAACAACGAAAGGCTTTGAGCTTCGGGCAGTCGGATTCAACCAGCACGCGTCCCAGTACGCCGGTATGAGCGTGCGGAAGAATATTATGACCTCCATGCTCATTTCAGGAGCTTTTGCAGGCCTTGCAGGTGCCATGGAAGGTCTGGGAACGTTTGAATACGCAGCTGTCAAAGGCGCATTTACCGGCGTCGGCTTTGACGGTATTGCCGTCGCTCTTCTGGGCGGGAACACTGCGGTCGGTGTTGTGCTTGCGGCAGCTTTGCTTGGCGGACTCAAAATCGGGGCATTAAATATGCCAATTGAATCAGGCGTACCTTCTGAGGTTGTCGATATTGTGATTGCCATTATCATTCTGTTTGTTGCTTCAAGCTATGCCATTCGTTTTGTCGCGGATAAATTGAAGAAAAAGGGGGCGAACTAAGTGGACTTTCTGCAGATTGTATCAATCATTGTCCCTGCCACACTCGTATACGCAGCCCCGCTTATTTTAACCGCTCTCGGCGGCGTATTTTCCGAGAGATCAGGCGTCGTCAATATCGGCCTTGAAGGCCTTATGATTATCGGAGCGTTCACCAGTGTTTTATTCAATTTATTTTTAGGCCCTGAATTGGGAGCCGCAGCACCTTGGCTTTCGCTCATTGCCGCTATGGCAGCCGGCGCGCTGTTTTCACTGATTCATGCGGCAGCGGCGATATCGTTTCGCGCTGATCAGACAGTCAGCGGCGTCGCCATTAATATGCTGGCGCTTGGGGCTACTTTATTTATCGTAAAGCTGATTTACGGAAAAGCGCAAACTGACAAAATTCCCGAGCCTTTTTATAAAACAAGTATTCCCGGCTTGAGCGACATCCCCGTATTGGGAAAAATCTTCTTTTCAGATGTCTATTATACGTCTATTCTCGCAATTGTCCTGGCCTTCATTTCGTGGTTTATCTTGTTTAAAACCCCGTTCGGCCTCCGTATTCGTTCCGTCGGAGAACATCCGATGGCGGCCGATACTATGGGGATCAATGTTTACAAAATGCGCTATATCGGCGTGATGATCAGCGGATTGTTCGGCGGCCTCGGGGGCGGCGTATATGCGTCAACAATTGCCCTCGACTTTACGCACTCTACTATTTCCGGGCAAGGCTTTATCGCACTCGCCGCCCTTGTATTCGGAAAATGGCATCCGATCGGCGCACTCGGCGCTGCCCTGTTTTTCGGATTCGCGCAAAGCTTAAGCATTATCGGCTCACTGCTCCCTCTTTTTAAGGACATACCGAATGTATATATGCTGATTGCCCCTTACGTATTAACCATTCTCGCCTTAACCGGCTTTATCGGACGCGCAGATGCGCCAAAAGCAAATGGTGTGCCTTATATCAAAGGAAAACGGTAACCATATCTCCCTGGGAAGCGGCTTCTCAGGGATTTTTCTGCTCCAAAATACCCAATTAATTTAGTTGTTTATTAATTATTTAACTTAAAAAAATATCCTTTGTTAGCGCTTTCTTGTAGACTGTAACAAACAATACATGGGGGTGTATGACAATGGGAGCAATTCACAAAACAGAGGAAGTTTTACCTGAGCACAAAGACACACAGGAGAAAAGCCTGTTTAAAAAAATATGGACTTGGGAAATCGGCGTGATTCCTCTCCCATTATATACAGCATTAGCTGTCATTATTATTCTTGCGGCCTATTACAACGAGCTGCCTGCAAACATGCTGGGCGGGTTTGCCATCATTATGATTTTAGGTGTCTTTCTTGGCGATATCGGCCAGCGGATTCCAATTTTAAAGGATATTGGCGGGCCTGCTATTTTATCTTTGTTTGTGCCATCTTTTTTAGTTTTTTATAATGTGTTGAATCCATCATCGTTAGATGCTGTAACCAATTTAATGAAAACGTCTAACTTTCTTTATTTCTATATCGCTTGTCTTGTTGTAGGAAGCATTCTTGGAATGAACAGAACTGTTTTAATACAGGGATTCATCAGAATGTTCGTTCCTTTAGTAGCGGGCACAATTGCGGCGGTTGCGGCCGGCGTGCTCGTCGGATTCATCTTCGGCTACAGTGCCTATGATTCCTTTTTCTTTGTCGTTGTGCCGATTATTGCCGGGGGAATAGGTGAAGGAATTTTGCCGCTCTCGATCGCTTATTCGCAAATATTGGGGTCTTCCGCTGATGTGTATGTGTCTCAGCTGGTTCCTGCCGCTATCATTGGAAACGTTTTTGCTATTATCTGTGCTGCTTTAATGAAAAAACTGGGCGAAAAACGTCCTGACCTAAACGGCAATGGGCGTCTCGTTAAATCTAAGAAAGCGAACGATATTTTCAATCAAAAAGAGGCTGAAGCTAAAATTGACTTTAAACTGATGGGAGCCGGAGTTCTGCTCGCTTGTACGTTCTTTATTTTCGGCGGTTTACTGGAGAAATTTATCTTCATCCCGGGCGCTATTTTAATGATTATTTCAGCAGCTGCAATCAAATATGCAAATATCCTTCCGAAAAAAATGGAGGATGGCGCGTACCAGCTTTATAAGTTTATTTCATCAAGCTTTACATGGCCGCTTATGGTAGGCCTCGGGATTCTCTTTATCCCTTTAGATGACGTGGCGTCTGTGATTTCTATTCCGTTTGTCATCATTTGTATTTCAGTTGTCGTTGCCATGATTTCTTCCGGATATTTTGTAGGCAAGCTGATGAACATGTACCCTGTTGAATCCGCAATCGTTACCTGCTGTCACAGCGGTCTCGGCGGAACGGGAGATGTCGCCATTTTGTCCGCTTCAGGAAGAATGGGCCTTATGCCATTCGCCCAAATTTCTACCCGCCTCGGCGGAGCTGGAACTGTCATTTGCGCGACGATTTTACTTCGCTTTTTCACTTCATAATCAGAAAAAGAGTTCCGTCTTAGACGGAACTCTTTTTTTATTTGTTCACAATCCGCATATACTCCCTGGGCCCAAACGGCCTATCCTTAGATTCCGCCTCACTCATTTTAGTTGACAGGTGGTGCTCCAATAAATACAGTTCCCAATCATCATTGTCTGCCACACCGGCACGGCCGTCATATTGATTCAGCATGAATGCCCCTGCACATATCGAGCAGAATAAACCTGAGCACATAAGGACCTTTCTCTTCACCATGATCAGCTCCTTACATACAGCTTGATCAGGAGCGATTTTAAATATACAAATGACCTGATTTTTGCTAAACTTATTTTAAGGTCAAGAGAACTTGTAAAATTCATTCGCGGCAGGTTGAAGCATGGCGGCTTCCAAAAAAGTGCGATATAATTTGGACTGGGTCGTTTGACCGTATATTCTAATGATTTATACATAGAACAGGTTTCAATTAAAGAAAAGGAGGTCTTGTCTTTGCAGCTCTTACACTTTGCTATTTTATCGCCTTTTGTATTTGCTTTTATCATTCCCTTTCTGGCAAAATACGCAAAAAGAGTGCATACGGGCTGGTTTGTTCTGATCCTACCCGTCTTGCTGTTTATATACTTTCTTCCAATGATCAGAATGACTCAGTCGGGAGAAACATTACGATCGGTATTGGAGTGGATTCCTTCATTAGGCATTAACTTTACCGTTTATGTAGACGGTCTCGGACTGCTATTCGCCTTACTGATAACAGGGATCGGCTCGTTGGTCACTCTTTACAGTATTTTTTATTTATCGAAAGAAAAAGAACAGCTTGGGCCTTTTTATGTCTATTTATTAATGTTCATGGGCGCTATGCTCGGTGTTGTTCTTGTTGACAACGTCATGGTTCTCTACATGTTTTGGGAGCTTACCAGCCTTTCGTCCTTTTTGCTCATTGGATATTGGTACAAGCGTGAAAAATCTCGCTACGGCGCCGCAAAATCGCTCTTGATTACGGTAAGCGGCGGACTGTGTATGCTGGGAGGATTCATTCTCCTTTATCTGATCACAGATTCTTTCAGTATCAGAGAAATGATCAATCAGGTTCAGTTAATTGCCGGCCATGATCTATTTATTCCGGCGATGATTTTGATTTTACTAGGCGCATTTACAAAGTCCGCCCAGTTTCCTTTTTACATTTGGCTGCCTGACGCCATGGAAGCGCCGACGCCTGTCAGCGCGTATCTCCATTCAGCCACAATGGTCAAAGCGGGAATTTATGTGATTGCAAGATTCAGCCCTATTTTCGCCTTTTCAGCTCAGTGGTTTTGGATTGTTTCTCTCGTCGGGATTTTCACCATGGTTTGGGGTTCATTCCATGCCGTCAAACAAACCGACTTAAAATCCATTTTGGCGTTTTCAACCGTCAGCCAGCTCGGCATGATCATCTCGATGCTTGGTGTCAGCGCTGCAGCCCTGCATTACGGCCATACAGAATATTACACAGTTGCCGCCATGGCTGCCATTTTCCATCTCATCAATCATGCTACCTTTAAAGGAAGCTTGTTTATGGCAGTCGGCATCATTGATCATGAAACAGGCACACGGGACGTCAGAAAGCTCGGCGGACTGATGGCGATCATGCCGATTACATTTACGATTTCCTTGATTGGCACATTTTCAATGGCTGGTCTCCCGCCGTTTAACGGATTTTTGAGTAAAGAAATGTTTTTCACCAGCATGCTTCGTGTGACACATGTCGATTTGTTCAACGTCCAGACGTGGGGAGCGCTGTTCCCTGTCCTCGCTTGGGCAGGAAGTGTGTTTACATTTATCTACAGCATGAAACTGCTGTTTAAAACATTTAAAGGCAATTACCAGCCTGAAAAACTCGAAAAACAGGCTCATGAAGCGCCGATCGGAATGCTCGTATCACCTGTCATTCTTGTTGCGCTCGCTGTCAGTCTCTTCTTTTTCCCGAATATATTGTCCTACAGCTTGATAGAGCCTGCGATGAATTCAATCTATCCGACACTGCTGGACAGCCATGAGAAGTTTCATGTTCATATTTCGCAGTGGCACGGGTTTACAGCCGAAGTTCTGATGACACTGGGCATTATCGCTGTCGGTACGATCGGATATTTGACGATGAACAAGTGGAAAGGGATCTATAAGCTGTTTCCATCGAAACTCACGCTCAATCGGTTATACGAGAAGCTCCTGACCATCATGGAAAAAGGCTCTTATCGAGTGACAAAACAATATATGACCGGATTTTTGCGGGATTATCTTCTGTATATCTTCGCTGGATTTATCATTCTGATGAGCGGGGCTCTCGTTTTGAAAGGCGGATTTTCCTTTGCAACTGAGGGTATGGCGAAAATCGGCATATACGAAATGATTCTGACACTTGTCATGATCAGCGCGACAGCGGCGACTGTATTCGCCCGATCCAGACTGACGGCGATTATTTCACTTGGTGTTGTCGGTTATACGCTTGCATTGTTTTTTGTTATTTTCAGAGCGCCCGATTTGGCTTTGACCCAGTTGGTCATTGAGACGATTTCCGTCGCCCTGTTTCTGCTTTGTTTCTATCATTTGCCGAAACTGCGGCTGAAAAAGAAAACGAGAACGTTCCGAATGACAAACTTTATCATTGCTTTAGGAGTCGGCATTATTGTCACCCTGCTCGGTATTGCATCCTCAAGCCAGCGGACAAAAGACAGTATCGCCTCCTTCTTTACAAAGCACAGCCACGATCTTGGCGGAGGAGATAATGTCGTCAATGTCATTCTCGTTGATTTCAGGGGCTTTGATACAATGTTTGAAATTACGGTATTAACGATTGCCGCTCTCGGCATCTTCAGCATGATTAAAACAAAAGTAAAAGAGGAGGGGAAAAGCGGTGAATGAACAAAAAACAAACGACCTCATTTTGCAGACCGTGACAAAGCTTGTATCCTTTATCATATTGCTTTTCTCTTTCTATTTATTTTTATCAGGCCATAACGCGCCTGGAGGAGGCTTTGTCGGCGGGCTGATCACATCCTCTTCCATCGTTTTGCTGCTGCTGGCTTATGATTTAAAAACAGTGCGTTCCATTTTGCCGGTTAATTTCATTTACGTCGCGGGAGCCGGTCTTCTGCTCGCTGTCTTAACAGGAGTTGGCTCCTTTGTCTTCGGGGCGCCCTTCTTAACCCACACATTCGGTTACTTTCATCTGCCGATTTTCGGGAAAACGGAGCTCGCCACGGCGACGCTTTTTGATTTAGGCGTTTATCTTGTTGTCGTAGGCATTACGATGACCATTATTCAAACGATTGGAGAGGAAGAATAATGGAAATCTTAATGGCTGTTACAGCCGGTATTATTTTTATGGCTGCTACGTATTTGCTGCTGTCTAAAAGCCTGCTTCGGGTCATTATCGGAACAGCGCTTTTGAGCCACGGCGTTCATTTAATGCTTTTAACTATGGGAGGATTAAAACAAGGCGCCGCTCCGATTTTGAGCGAGCATGCCAAGTCATTTGTCGATCCGCTTCCGCAAGCCCTGATTTTGACGGCTATTGTCATTTCATTTGGAGTTACATCCTTTATCCTCGTCATGGCGTTTCGGGCCTATCAGGAATTGAAAACGGACGATTTGGATCAAATGAGGGGAAATGATCAACATGAATAATTTTGTTATATTGCCAATTCTGATCCCGCTCCTGTCCGCCATTCTGCTGATTTTCATGAACAAACACATCATGCTCATGCGGATCTTCAGCACTGCGGCATCCGCACTCGGGATTGTGATCAGCGTTTTACTCGTGCAGACTGTTTTTACAAACGGCATTCAGACACTGAGTTTGGGCGGCTGGAAAGCCCCCTACGGAATTGTGCTTGTTGCAGATCAATTTGCCAGCCTGCTTGTTCTGACCACAGCAGTCATCGGCTTATTGGTTGTGCTTTATTCCTTCCGTTCTATCGGTGAAAAACGGGAACGTGCCTTTTATTACTCCGGCGTTCAGTTTTTGCTGGCTGGTGTAAGCGGAGCGTTTTTAACAGGCGATTTATTTAATATGTACGTATTTTTCGAGCTTCTGCTTATTGCTTCTTATATGCTGATTGTATTAGGCGGCACAAAAATTCAGCTGCGGGAGTCGCTTAAATACATTGTGTTTAATATCGTGTCATCAGCATTGTTTGTCATCGGCGTCGGCTTTTTATACGCTGTGACCGGCACATTAAACATGGCGGATTTAAGTGTGAGAATCAGCGAATCCGGACAAACTGGGCTGATTACTGTAATCGGTGTCCTCTTACTCATCGTGTTTGGAATGAAGGGCGGGATCTTCCCTCTCTACTTTTGGCTTCCCGGCTCTTATTACGCGCCGCCGGCAGCCATCTCCGCATTGTTCGGCGCCTTGCTGACAAAGGTCGGGTTATATGCGATCACAAGAGTGTTCACACTGATTTTCATTCACGATACAGCGTTTACCCACCAGCTGATGATATGGCTCGCGGCTCTCACTGTCATCTTCGGTGTCATCGGTTCACTTGCCTATCAGAATGTCATGAAAATCGTGATCTATAATATTATTACCGCTGTCGGCGTTATTTTGTTCGGTGTTGCAGTTCAAACGCCCGCTTCCATTCAAGGTGCGATTTACTACCTGATTCACGACATGCTGATTAAAGGCGCATTATTTATGCTGGCAGGCACGCTGATTGCTTTGACAGGAACAGCAAGCCTGCAACGAATGGGCGGGCTGATCAAGCGATACCCCGTTCTTGGATGGATGTTCTTCATGTCGGCTGTATCTCTTGCCGGCATCCCGCCTCTCAGCGGATTTGTAGGCAAATTTAAAATTGCAGAAGGCGGCTTCGCTGAAGGTGAATTTACGATTTCCATGCTGATCCTGCTTTCAAGCCTGCTCGTCCTGTATTCCGTGTTAAGAATCTTTATCCATGCGTTTTGGGGCGAAGAAAAAGAAACACCAAAGCAAAATCTTAGAACAGCTAAAGGGCTTCTATATCCGGCAGCTATTTTTCTCTTGCTGTCTCTTCTCTTCGGATTGGGTACAGAATGGGTGTCACCGTACGTTGATCAAGCGGCCGAGACTTTGCTGAATCCGGAAAAATATATTGAAGCTGTTTTGAAGGAGTAGATCGCATGGCATTTCAAATTTTATTAAATGTGTTTCTCGCTTTTTGCTGGATGTTCCTGAGCAATGACGCAAGCGCCGCCGGATTCATCACAGGCTTTATCCTGGGAATGATCTCTCTCTTCTTCTTCCGGCGCTTCCTTGCTCAACCGTTTTATCTATGGAAAATGTTTTCGATTATCAAACTTTTTTTGATCTTTATAAGGGAATTATACCTTGCCAACGTCAGTGTGCTGAAAACAGTCCTGTCGCCAAAACTGGATATCAAACCAGGCATATTCGCATTTAAAACAGAGCTGACAAAGGATTGGGAAATCACCCTGCTTTCACTGCTTATTACATTAACGCCGGGAACATTGGTCATGGATATTTCCGATGACCGGACCATTCTCTATATTCACGCGATGGATATTGAGGATGCGGAAAAAGCGATTTTTGATATTCGTGAGTCATTTGAAAAAGCCATACAGGAGGTGAGCCGCTGATGTTTACGTTAATCCTTCAAATCGCGCTCGGCATTATGGCGGTGTCCACCCTGTTGTATGTCGTTCGTGTCATCAAAGGGCCGACTGTTCCGGACCGGGTTGTGGCTCTGGATGCAATCGGCATTAATCTGATAGCAATGACAGCGCTTGTCTCCATCCTGCTGAATACGAGTATTTTTCTTGATATCATATTATTGCTGGGTATTTTGTCTTTTATCGGAACCATTGCGTTTTCTAAGTTCTTAGAGAAAGGAGAGATTATCGAAAATGATCGTGATCGCTAAAATAGCAGTAGCGATATTTATCCTAATGGGGGCGCTAATCTGTCTTGCGGCTTCCTTCGGGACGCTTCGCCTTCCCGATATGTACACACGCTCTCACGCTGCTTCTAAAGGCTCAACGTTAGGGGTAAATATGATTTTGCTCGGTGTCTTCTTCTTTTTGTGGTTTATTACAGGAGAGATATCAGCAAAAATTCTGCTCGGGATTTTCTTTATCTTTATTACGGCGCCGGTCGGGGGACACTTGATCTGCCGAGCTGCGTACAACTCTGGCGTCAAGCTGGATGAAAGAAGTGTACAGGACGACTATAACGGAATCAGAAACTTTGTGATTAAACGAAAAGAGGATTCTTACCTATAAAAATGAGCAGCCGGACAGGCAGAGTTCCGGCTGTTTTTTTATTTTGTGATGACAGCCAGCGTGCATCTGGATATACAGATCAGCCTCTCTTGCCCGTCATAAATGTGAATCTGATACACAATGGTCGTTCTGCCTTTATGAACGGGCTCGGCTACCGCCTTTACCGTTCCTTCCTTGACAGATTTCAGATGATTGGCGTTAATCTCCAAACCGACACAAGCTTGTGTACGAGAATCGATTAGATGCTGGGCACCCACGCTTGCCGCAGTTTCCGCAAGAGCCACTGAAGCGCCTCCATGCAAATAACCAAAGGGCTGGACGGTCCGGTGGTCCACCGGCATCACTGCCACGCAGCGTTCCGCTGTGCTTTCTACAATTTCAATTCCCAGCGCGCCAAGCAATGTATGTTTCATATCCATAGTTTTAACTCCCTTATTTAAAGCACACCGTCTGATTTTGCAATCAACACCGCTTCCGTCCGGGAACCGACATTAAGCTTGTTGAAAATCGACGTCAGGCTGTATTCAATGGACCGCTTGCTTAAATGAAGCGCATCTGCAATTTCTTGGTTGGTAAAACCTTTTTCAACTTCTTGAAGAATCAGGCATTCTCTTGGTGTGAGCACATCTTGTTCTTTTTGAGAGGAAGGGGCCGGCTTTGTTTTTTGCTGAGTCATCAGCTGTTTAAAGTAAGCGAAATCGACTAAAATTTCTCCGTTGAGCACGTGATATATGTATTGGGTGATCTTTTCCTTTGATTCGGTTTTGCTGATGGCGCCGTGCAGACCCGCACGAATCGCTTCCTCAAAATAATCCTCGACCTCATAACCGGTATATACGATAATTTTACAATGAGGATTCTCTTGTAAAATCTGTTTAGAAAGCTCCATCCCATTGACATCGCCGCCTAAGTTCAAATCCATTAAGATGAGATCATATGATGAGAAATCATGCTGGTGTATGAACTGTTCGCTGGGTTCAGGACTGAGACAATCCACAGACAAATTCGAATCCGTTTCCAAAATTGTCTTGGTGCCTTCCATGACAGCCGGATGGTCATCAATCACTAGTATCTTTTTCATGTTTTCCTCCCTTTTACTCACTCATTTCCATTTTATAAAAAAGACTTGGCTTCTGCCAAGTCGTTTACGTTATAAAACCATTACAATTCCATTTCAATATCGGCCTTAAAGCC
The DNA here is from genome assembly GCF_023161785.1 of Bacillus sp. 2CMS4F. Classification (NCBI taxonomy): domain Bacteria; kingdom Bacillati; phylum Bacillota; class Bacilli; order Caryophanales; family Bacillaceae; genus Bacillus; species Bacillus sp. 2CMS4F. The sequence continues at coordinate 145,595 of NZ_JALNTO010000005.1, read as the reverse complement.
CTTTCCTTCACTTGTTTCGATTCGGAGGCGTCCATCTAAAGCCCTGACTCGCTCCTTAATGCCAGAAAGACCCATACTCATGGAATGTTCGTTATTTTTCTCTAGATCAAATCCGACACCATCGTCCTCATAATGAAGAACAATTTTGTTCTGAATACTGATCAGCATGATAAGCACTTCCGTCGCCTGAGAGTGTTTCACTGCATTTGATAAAAACTCTTGAATGATCCGGTACAAATTCAGCTGCGAATCCAAATCAAGCGACGCCGTAAATCTGCCGGTATTTAAGCGGATATGAAACGGAACCCGCTCCTGCTGCTACGCCACCAGCTTAGACAGCGCCTTCACCAGTCCCAAATCATACAAAAGCTGCGGCCGCAATTCATGACACGTCTCCCTCGTCATCGAAATCACATCAGACATCTGCTCATTCATCTGTACGAGCTTGTCCTGCACCTCTTCACGACATGGATCATCATCCTTCTTAAAATCAGCCAAAAACAGTTCACACTGCCGTTTTAATGAAATCAAATCCTGAAGAACTGAATCGTGGAGATCGCGGGCGAGATCAGAACGTTGTTTTTCTTCGATCGTGTACATGAGTTTTTTGAGCCAAACGGGGTTTGATTCCTGTTGTTTTATTTCTTCTAAATGACTCATCAGCTCTTCAATTTTCATGACGTTTTCGATTGAGACATTTGTATAAAAAGCCAAGGTTTTCAGCCAAGAAAGTTCTTCAAGTGTGAGACGGGGCGTATTCATTTTAGATAAACAAAGAATCACAAATGATTTACCGCCGCGTTCACCTATCTTCATGACAAAGCCTTTATTGAATTCAACGGTTTTCCCTATTTCGGATGTTACTTTTCTAAATTCTTTTTGATAGACTTTTTCGAATGAATGTTGGTTAAGCTCTTCATAGAGTTTTATACTTCCATCAGCTGAAACCTCATAAATATGGGCTCGGCTTACAAGCGAAACCTCAAGTATGGTGGTTTTCAGTTCCTCAAATACTTGGGTCAAAGAAGTTGAATCTCTAATCAGCTGTGTAAATTTATATATGCTGTCTTGATAATTAAATTTTTCCGAGACTCTTTTTAATCTAAATCTGAAATCAAGTACTTCTTTATAATAAAAGACCGCCAACATGATAATATAAATTAAAAAGGTTAGTTTAACACTATAAAAATCATTATCAGGGCTACTAATTAATTCAATTGTAGAGATTAGAATAATTGTTGGCGTTAAAGCTAAAAAGCCATAATATCTTAATCTGCTTAAAATAAAATCTATATTATAGATTTTATTTGTCATGAATTGATATACCAATGAGAATGGTATTAGCAGCATAAATGAAGCCGCTAAAAAAGAAGAAACATAATGTGCATTTAAAAACACGTAAGGTATCAAATATAAACACAGAAAAGGTGAAAATGAAAAGATATTAATGATAGTGAGGACCTTAATAATATGCGCTTGTTCAGTATCTTTATTTTTAATTAAAATGATACAAAAATAAATCCCTACTATAATAAACAAAAAGAAAAAAGCAAGTAAATTTAATTTAGGAACATAATCACGAAAGAAAAGATGTGAACGAAACATTTCACATATTACATTTATGACCGGAATTAAATATAAAATAAAAACTTTTTTATCAAATAATTTGGTGCCTAACTCTTTAAAATATTGATAAAGAAAGAGAAGATAGTTTAGCGGCACAGATATTAATGTTACTACCATTATAAGCCTGCTCAGCATATCTCCCTTAGCAGATCCTCCAGCGCTTATATAAGCAATAGAGGCAGATAACAGAAAGATAATTAAAACTACAGCTGAGAGGAGGTTCTTTGATTCATTTATTTTCAATATAAAAAAGCAACAAAATAAACAAACAATATAAAATATTAATGGTATTAAGTAAGTAGTAAAATTTTTATCATTAAATAAGGTCATCTTCAGCTCATGGTTCTGGCCATTTCTCTCTACAATCATTGAACTTACATTTTTCAGTTTGTTCATTTTTATTTCGTTTGTATTTATCTTTTTATTATTAATGCTTCTTACAATATCTCCTTTTTCTATACCACTGTATGATGCCATTGAAAATTCATCTACATTCGTAATTACAATGTCACCATTTTTATCTTTAGTAACAGTTGCCCCAACTAATAAATTATTATTGCTTATATAGGTCAAATAAATAACATATATCAGACTTAATAAAACTAACACTACAGAAATTTGGTTATTTCTAGACTTCATTTAACCCTCAGTACTTCCAATCAAGCATTGAATAAATTTCTAATCCTTTAAAGCCATTTATTATACATTCAGATTGATCTTTATCAACACCTACTAAACAAGCATTACCTTCCATTACTTCCACTAAAACATTTGGGTATTTAATTAAATATCCTACCATTTCTTGCACAATAAATCCCCTCCTTATTTAATCATAACAGACAATAATTTTTCAGTTTTATCATCTTCTAGTTTTAATAGTGACATTTCTTTTTTTATTTTCTGGAGAGATAAATGTTTCATCACCAGCAAATATTGTATTACACCTGCTTCTGTTAATTTTTGTTTCAAAGCTTTAGTATCCATTGAAACAAATTCCTCTGGTTTTTGATATAAATTTAGAAGCTCAACTGATGCATCATTAAATTGTTTGTTTAAGTATAAGTATGCCAATGTATTTTTTTTCTGAACAAAATCGTTATTTAAGTAAAACAAACCTTTATAATCATTATCAATCTGTGACATAATGCCAAGTTCATAAGAATATGAAGCCACAATGGGATGGTATTTGCCGGTTGCCAACATTACTCCCATTACACAGGGCAACGCCGTTAGCGCTCCTGACTTATTTTTGATCATGTCAAGACAGGTTTCTTCCGTTTGCGGCGCATTCACAATATCATCATGCTGGCCTTGAATTGATTGTAACGCAAAATTCAATATCTCTTGTGAAAATTCTGGTTCATGACTAGCTTGGCACATCACTTGTATACTTAGGGTGTAAAGAGCTGTAACTGCATTTAAAGCGATAGACGAGTCAATCTTCATCCATACAGCATTTCTATTATCTTTATCCTCTAAGTCATCATAAATATCGAATGAGAGTATAAGCAATTCAATTCCGGCAGCTAGCAATTCAATTGCTTTTTTGTCCTGACCGTTAAAAGCTAGATAATGATGAAAAGCCAAATCAGCAAACTCAAAAGTATCCTTGGATCCAATAAAATCCTGAAGATAGTGATTCAAGTCTTGATTCATTATTTTTTGGCTTACAATATCCTTCATTTTCTCCTTGATCCGGACAGTATCTAAACACATCTGCTCAATAACGACTTCCCCCTTCCCATTCCATTTTACTAAATGGGACATTTAAAGGACAGCAGGTTTTTCGTTTTTTAACAATCATATAATACTTTATCCATTTATTGTACGGGAAGAACGAAAAAAAAGACTTGTTTCCAAGTCTTTTTTACGAAATTTTCATTGCGTATGTGTATTTATCGAGCTGATCAATGCTTTTGTTAATGTTTCGTAATGAATCTGTCGTTTCTTTAATATCAAGTTCGAGTCGGAATAATAATTGTTTTACTTCTTCAAGTTTCTTTTCCATCGTTTCCACACTCCTTTTTTTGAAAGATCAATGAATTGTGTATGGTGAACGAGTCCTAGGTATTTGATCTGTTACTAATAGTGTATCTGGTTTCGGCTTATTTTTCACCGAAAAGTATACAAAAAGATCCTGCGTGACACCGCAAATATCAATAGGTCCTTGTACTCAAAGGAATCACAATAAGAACGGGACTATTTTTCTATGTGAAAAAACGGTGATTTCGGATGAAATTGAGAAAGATTCTTAATTTCCTTGATTTTATTGTGTTTATCTGTTTCACAATGTAAGACTATAGTCCCCCTCGCCGCTTTTTCAAAATTCAATATGCGATTCTTGGCGTATCGTGACCGACAAACACCGAAAAGACCGCAACGCAAAGTTGTGGCCTTTTCGCTTTGTCATATCCGGCACCTGAGTGATCTATACATATAGACATATCCCCTTATTGCGAGGTGCTTCCATGAGATATCCTTATCCTTGGTTTTACGTCTATCCGTACGCCATACGCCGTCCGCCCGCTCCTGCCGCCAATACAGAGATCTTTATCCGTTCCGCCCAGGATGCCGCTGGGCTGCTCGCTGATGCTCAGCTTGTGCTTAGGCGCATTGCGGGGTCACAGGAGCTTTCGCGCCGCCTCATGACCGCAGCGGAGCAGTCAGATAAACAAACAGTAAAGCGTCTGATCAAACAGACAGGCGTCCGGCATGATGTGGATTCGGTCTTTAATCCCGATGGCATATACATCAGCCTGATCAGCACGCAAAGCCGAATTATCGTGGCATTGCGGTGGTCAGAAGACCGCAATTACTTTTCGCCCATGAGCTTATGACACCACTCCAAGGCTTCCAAATAACAGTCGTACGCTTCTTCCTTGTCCAATTCTTTTGCTAATTCTCCGCAAGTGTCCCAATTGTTGGTTTCGATTAACTTCACAAGCTCAAGCATTTGGTAATAGTCATTTTGATGACCTAATAACGCTTGACCTACTTCATCTATTAAAGGCAATTCTTGAATAATCTCTTCTATTTCTCTGTGCAAAAGGGTGTCTATGAGAGAAAACATCCCGATCAGCATATACGAGGCCGGCTGCGGGCGCGCTGTTTTTCTTGCCAACAGTTCACATAGCTTTGCTCTCATTAAAGAAATTTTTATGATTTCGTGTTTGCTCGAATTCCCTTTTCTGCTTAAATCCTTAAAGGAAAGGATGTAAATCCACCGTTTGATTTCGTTAAACCCAAGAAGCATGATAGCCTGCTTAATGCTGTCGATCTTTTGGGTTAAGCGGCTATGAGAAGAGTTTAAGAATTTTAAAATTTGATATGACAGCGATAAATCACGTTCTATGTACTCAGTTACACGCTGGATGTTAGGCTGCTCTTTGCTTAATTCGTTGAGCAATTCATAGTAAGAATAAAAATGGGTCGACAGATCATGGCCGCTGATGATGCGCGGTTCGCTGAAAAAGTAGCCTTGGAATAACTGAAAGCCATCTTGCGCCGCTTGTTCATATTCTTTGCGTGTTTCTACTTTTTCAGCTAAAAAAATCAGGCCGCAATAGCTGTAGGTTTGCAAAATGTTTCGGCGTTCCATTCGGGTGGTTTTAAGAAAATCAACTTTCAATATATCAATATAGCTCATGAGCTTTTCCAATAATTTCTCATTTTTCGGGTTTATCGCGTAAAAATCATCGAGTGCCAGCGTATACCCCATTTTTTTCAGCTCTCTGCACCTTGAGACGAGAGCCGGAGTGATCGGTATATCTTCAAGGATTTCAATCACAAGCTGTTTTGGATTGAAGGAGGTGGGGAGATCCGAAAACATCAGGCTTTCAGTGAAATTGACAAAACAGCGTTTTCCTTCCGTCAGCTTCTCGATTCCGATGTTTAAAAAGCTGTTAATCACCAAATCTGTTGTAGCCTGATCGCCGTCTGCAGCGGAATACACATTCTCTTCGCTCTCTCTATATAAAAGTTCATAAGCGACAACCTGTTCTTTTCTATTAAATATAGGCTGTCTTGCAACAAACACCCTCATTGATTTATCCTCCTTACAAAACACGCGGCTTTCCACCCTAAGTATATCAAATAATTTGACGAAATTTGTCTAAACATGAAAAATATTATTCCCACAAAAAAACTGGCCTCTTCGCGAACGAAAGGCCAGTTTGCTTTATTCTTCGAGCTCTTCTTCCAGTCTGCTTTTCACTTCATGGATCCGCTGCATTTTGTTGCTCCAGCAGTCCTCGCTTAAATCAACCGGGTATTCTTCAGGTTTGCTGATTCTCTTATATTCCTCCCACAGAAGGCTGAGGTTGTCTTGTACATATTGCTGAATGTCAGAAATCTCAGGGTTCTGGTAGCATAAGATGCCTTTTTCAAAAATCAGCTCGTGAAGATCCTTCGCATAGAAATTCGTGACGAATTTGCTGATGAAGGTATGAACCGGGTGGAACATTCTCAGCCGCTTCTGGTCATTCACCTGCTCGTCATAAAGCGCAATGTAATCTCCTTCAGAATGATGATTTAACTGATTAATAATCCGGTATACTTTCTTTCTGCCAGGTGTCGTCACTTTGTCAGGGTTGGATGAAATTTTAATCGTGTCGACCATTTCTCCGTTTTCTTCGATGGAGACGAGCTTATAAACCGCGCCGAGAGCCGGCTGGTCATAAGCTGTAATCAACTTCGTGCCGACACCCCAGACATCTATGCGGGCTCCCTGAGCCTTTAAATTCATAATGGTATGCTCATCCAAGTCGCTTGACGCAATGACTTTCGCGTCTGTAAAACCTGCTTCATCAAGCATTTTCCGGGCTTTTTTTGACAGGTAAGCCAAATCGCCGCTATCCAGGCGGATGCCAATGAAGTTGATGCGGTCTCCGAATTCCTTGGCAACTTTAATCGCATTCGGCATGCCTGAACGAAGCGTATCATACGTGTCGACTAAGAAGACGCAATCCTTATGCGTTTCCGCGTATTTTTTGAACGCTGTATATTCATCGCGGTAGGCCTGCACAAGCGCATGGGCATGTGTGCCTGATACCGGGATATTAAAGCGCTTTCCGGCTCTTACATTGCTTGTCGCGCTGAAGCCGCCGATTAACGCTGCTCTCGCTCCCCACATAGCCGCATCCATTTCATGCGCCCGTCTTGTTCCGAATTCAAGTGCAATTTCGTCACCAATGACGCCCTTGATGCGCGCTGCTTTTGTCGCGATTAATGTTTGGTAATTCACAATGTTAAGCAAAGCTGTTTCAATAAGCTGCGCTTCTACAAGGGGAGCTTCCACCCTCATAATCGGCTCATTGTTAAAAACCAGCTCTCCTTCTTTCATGGAATAAAGAGAACCTGTAAAAGATAAACCGCTCAAATAATCAATAAAATCTTCATGGTAGCCAAGCTCATCTCGTAAATAAGTCAGGTCACTATCGGTAAACTTGAAGTTCTCCAGATATTCAATGGCTTTTTCCAAGCCCGCAAAAACCGCATAGCCATTCTCAAACGGAAGCTTTCTGAAAAAAAGCTCAAAAATCGCTTTCTTTTCATGAATGCCGTCTCTCCAGTAAGTTTCCGCCATATTGATTTGATAAAGGTCTGTATGTAATGACAGGCTGTCATCTTTAAAACCGTACTCTAACACTGTTTTTCCCCTTCCTTACTCTGCCACTTGCGCTCCGATGCTGTTTGCAAAATGGGAAAGAGCCCACGTATGCCCCTCCTGATTAAAGCTGGCAACAGCCTGTTTATGCACAACAATCCGGAAACCTTTGTTGTATGCATCAACCACTGTATGCAAGACACAGATATCTGTGCAGACGCCGGCTAAATGCAGCTCGTCAATCTGCCGCTCTCTGAGTTTCAGTTCTAAGTCAGTACCCGCAAAAGCAGAATATCTCGTTTTTTCCATGTAATATACATTATGATCATGTGCATGTTTCTGATATAGAGGCAAAAGCTTTCCGTACAGGTCTTTTCCTTCCGTACCCTTAATATTATGCGGTGGGAACAGACGGGTTTCAGGATGATATTGATCCCCTTCATTGTGAGAATCTACTGCAAATACGACGTAATCACCGTTTGTGATAAAGTGTTCTGTCAAATTGACGATCGCCTCTTCAATCATTCTGCCGGGCTCCCCGCAGGTCAATTTTCCATCACTCGCCACAAAATCATTCGTATAATCAATACAAATAAGTGCTTTTTTCATAGCCGGCCTCCCCGCCATCAGTATGAGAACATTATATCTTATCTCCCGTTGTAAGGGAATTGCCATGAATAAAAAGACAAACGGTCCGTTTGTCTCTTAAGATTTCAGCACCGACCTGTTAAAAATGTCGTCCTGAATATATATAGATTCATGATTTACCGCACTGTCCGCCGCAATGACAAGGCCTAAAGGCGTATGAAACTGAAGATCAGATACGACTTTAAAAGGCACTCCGTTTCGGTTCGCCATTTTTACATAAGGTGAATAAGACTGATACTGAAGCTCTCCATTGATAAGAAGAGATATATTTTTATTGCGTTTAAACGCTTGCTCCGCTTCGTCATACGGTTTGCTTCTGAGCACCTGCCCTTTCGTCAGTGCCAAAAGCACTCTTTCCCGCAATGAGCCTAAAAACAAATGGCGCTCGTCAGGTTTTGTTTCCAGCGGCCCGTACATTCCTTGCTGTAAATAGAGATCCAGCGTTTCATCACTCAAAAGCTCGTCCTCCCGTCTTGTTTGTCTTCATTATCGCCTGATCCTGCGGGGGCTAAACTTTCAAGGGCTGTTACATTTCCGTTACCCAGTGAATGATTTTTTTTGCCAGCTCACCAGCAGGCTCGTCCTCTGTATGCCGGCGCAAAGAAGCCTCCAGCCGTTCAGGCAGCGATGATTTTTCTTCCTCGTATGAAATAATCGTGCTCCACTCCAGCTGCGGAACGGCTACTAGCGTATGCAGCTCTTTTCTGTTTTCATGCAGATATACATCAGTGATCATTCCTGTTTGTGTGCTGATATTTGCTTTTCTGATTTTCATAACATGACCTCGCTATTTAAAAGACTATCCATATTATACAATAAAAAAGCAACAGCCTCTCTAGAAAAGGCTGTTACCCGTTAAACGAAACGGTATCATCAATGATATCGGCATCGTTTAAAATTGTTTTACTATATTCGTTATTGATCTTCACAAAATCCCCCAGCTGAAATGTGCCAGACCCAGCACCTGTGTGATCGACGCTTTTCGGCGCAATCGCAAACACATCTCCAAAGCTGGCCGCAGCATCACCTGATATAGACATAATATATATCGGCCCTACAATCGCAGGCATTTCCCCACCTCCGCACTGATTTACAGCATCATATGCGGAAAGGAGCCAATGGTGCCCGCCTATTCAGCGGGACGTTCGTTTTCTTCAAGGCGTGACCGCTGGCGCAGCTTGATCAGCCGCACGATATTCAGGAAAAACGCTTTGACTACCGCATACACCGGCACAGCTAAAATCATGCCGAGAATGCCGCCGAAGCTTCCTGCTCCAATCAACAGCAAAATGATGGTAAGCGGGTGCGTATTCAAACGTTTTCCGATAACGAGCGGAGAAAGCAGATTTCCGTCGAGCTGCTGAACGATCACAACCACAATGATCGCAAAAAGCGCTTTGGCCGGTGAATCCATAAAGCCGATAATAACAGCCGGCGCAGCGCCGAGAAAAGGCCCGACATAAGGAATGATATTTGTAATGGCCATGACAATTCCAAGAATCAGCGCATATGGCAGCCCTGTTATCAAGTATCCGATAAAGCACGCTGTCCCTACAAAAAGACAGATTAACAGCTGTCCCTGAAAATACGCAGCGAGTGTGTCGGTTAAATCCTTAAAGATCTTTAGACCTTCTGTCCGGTATGAAGCCGGAAGTATTTTGACTGCCAGGTGCGGAAAGCGGTGTCCATCCTTCAGCATATAAAAGAGGATAAACGGAACAGTGATAATGACAAGTGTGATATTTGTCACGACACCAAACACCGCCGATAAACTGGATGTAATATTTTGCGGCAGGTTTTGGAGAAAGCTTGTCAGAGACTGCTCAATTTTTGATATGGATACATAATCCTGTGTCATCATCCAGGTAAACCACTGAGAGTGAGATAAATCTTTTGTTAATGCCTGAATCTGTTTTATATATTCAGGAAGATTGTTAAACAGCCCGGTCACCTGCGATGTAATGACAGGCCCGACTGCCGCAGAAACAAAGGCTAGCAAACCGATAAATACTAAATAGATGAGCAGAATCGATAATGTCCGCGGCATTTTTTTCTCAAGCAGTCGGACGACCGGATTAAAAATAAAATACAGAATTCCGGCAATCAGCATCGGGAAAAACAATGTCGAGATAAACACGATGAACGGCTGAAACACAAATGAAACTTTTGTTGCTACGAAAATAATCAGCAAAACAAATAAAATTTGCAATGTCCAAAAATGGACTTTTGATTTCAACAAGCTTGTTCCTCCTAGTTTTTCTTTGTCTATCAGATAAAAGAACTTGCACCCCATCATTGTAACAAAAATGAACTGATATCAGAACTCTTAATCAGTGAATGGACTGTTGATTATGCAAGCTGTGACATACGGCAGGGACGCCGCACTGATTTATGTACTTGCGGACTAGCTTAACGTTTAGATTTTATCCTGCTTGATGTGAATCAAAACGATAGAATGACTGAGAGGCAGCGGCGCTCCGTTTATATGTAAAGGATGCGGGCGGGTATCACTTCGGTTGTTGTTCACGCTTTATTTCAGATAACCGCTCCGGTTTTGATCTTGGCGGCACAATTTATGACGGGGCGTTTTTACAGCGCTTAACTGAAAAATAGGACGTCCCGGTGTACGCCTATTTTTCAAGTGCAAGCACTGTTACACCCGTTCACTGTAATCTGGCGTGACGGAAACCATGTGCTGGATACTGATTAAAAAAACAGAATTTCGGGCTGCTTCAATGATGATATGGTCCGGTTTTACATCAATCAGTCTGCCTCTGACCGTGTCTCGTACTGTCTGGATAATGAATTTTGAGCCGATGAGCTTTTTGATGGTCTGATAGACATAAGGATCGACTAATGAGACCAGTTGCGGACTACCTTGGTTGGCCATACTTCAATCCCCTTTATATGTTTTATCTCAGCTTATGCCACGGTTAAGGATAATGACACAGGCTTACCGGATAACACCAGGGGATGCGGAGACGATTGGGGAGTGTGATTCACGCGGGTGTGAGGAAATGGTGATGAAACGGAGACAGCGAAGAAAGCGGACGCTGTTCCGAATACAGGCGGGACTATACAGGCTTTTTTATAGAAGACTGGGCTTGGTCGATTAATCGGTCCAGCTTTTCTATTTTTTTCAGTGCGGTTGCTTCGTCAATTTGTCGGTAATGATGGTGGCCGCCAGGTTCTTCATCAAGTTCGTCCGCTTTTTTGACAATCTGCTGCAGCGTATTTTTATCGAGTTCACCTTCAGGCAGATAGGAATCGGTATGAAGCAATATGGCAAGGGCAATCTCTTTTGCCGCTTTCGGTTCTTCACCAAGACGAATCAAGAGCTTATGCGCCCGTTCCGCCCCTTTAATGGCATGGATGTCATTTCTTCTGTATTTCTCATAATCCCATTTTCCGTCTGTATACCATTCATAATGGCCGATGTCATGCAGCAATGCCGCTTTTGCGGCTAAATCAGGGCTGATATCAGCCTTTACAGACAGCCTGTATGCATGATAGGCGCAGGCAATCGCATGAGCCACGCCGGAACGGTGTAAATATTTTTGTGCAATTGGATGGGTGAAGACATCCATTAATGTAACCTTTCTCATGGAAACCCCTCCTTTAGATATTTTTAGAATCCTAACATAATTTGCAGAGAAACTCAATTCTTATGTCATATCATTTTTGTTTACTTTTCATGTTTGTTATACCCTAAAAGCAGAGTTTCAGTCAGTATATGCAGCCGAACTCCGGAATGCTTAAGCTATCGCCTTTTTATATAAAAAAAAGAGCAGATTCACTCTGCTCTACAAAAACTCTTTAATATCATATATGCGCCCGTTTTCCGCGCCTTTCTCTAATAAAGAAAGCAGCGTGCCGGCAATAAAGGCCGGACTGCGAAGGCTTCCTGTTTCATTCAATTTCCGGAACCGCTCGATATCGTGGAAATCCTTTTTCGATGATGAACGGATGACGGCCTGCATGTCAGTGTCCATGACACCCGGTGAGAAAGAAATCATGTTCACCGGCCGTTCTTCGTCTTCCTGTTCAAATCCGAACGTTCTCGTAAACATATCAAGTCCGGCTTTTGAGCTGCAATACGCGCTCCACCCCTTGTATGGGTTTTTTGCCGCGCCAGAGGTAATATTTACGATTGTTTTTCTTCCGCTGAAAGCAGCAAACTGTTTTGTAAACAGCTGGCTCAAGAGCACGGGCGCTGTCAGATTAAGCTGATAATGGCGCTGCAGCTCTTCAAGAGACGCTTCTCCGGCGCGTTTGATCGGCGTTACCATTCCAGCATTATTGATCAGTGTGATGGCTGAATAATCAGCCGGATTGATGGATGAAAGCAATATTTTGAATTGCTGCTCAGCCTCTGTGAGATTGATCAGGTCGATCTGGTGCTGTGTCAGTTTCTCATGAGAAACATCTGTTGTTGTTCTGGACAGGGCATGGACTTCATGGCCTTTTTCCAGAGCCTGTAATGCAATGGCTTTCCCCAGTCCTTTTGACGCTCCGGTGATGATATAAAGTTCCATTGGAAACCTCCTCCTTCCGTTCTTATTGTACGGACCGCTTTTATGCAAAACAAGCGCGGGCGCTTACGCCTTTTTATTTTCCTGCACGATAACCTTTGGTATAAGAAAAACAATGCCTGCGATCCCGAGCAGAATCAGCACGCTATAGATGATCGGAAGCAGGAGTGAAGATGAATCTTTTTCTTTCATTTCCGTTGATGACGCTTTTGTGATCGGTTTCTCGGCAAATGTAATCCCAAGCTGTTTAGATTGAGCGGCGATGGTGTTGGAGCCCTCGGCATCTGTTGATGTAAACAAATCCTTTATCAGCTCGGCGTCCCGATCCTTCGGCTTATCAAAGGTAATATCCTTTTGCTCCTCAGGCAGTTCTGTTTTCTCCTCATAGGAAGAATCTTCATGCAAATAATTCGTATCGATTTCAATATCTTTCTTTTCATATTGGTTTGGCGCGACATCCGTATTTTCTTCGGTTTCGGCAGCAGCGGCAGAGGGTATGAAAAGGGAAAAGGAGAGCATACACATCATGATCCCCTTTTCCAAGCTGCGATTACGCTTCATACGTTTCATCGCTTTCCGCAGTTTTTTCTGCTATCAAGCGAATGACAAGCGGCAGAGCCGCTGCAATCAACGTAATGATCAGCAGAACCGATATTCCCATTGTAAACAAATGCCCTGTTCCGTACTGGATGTCGATATATACCTTCGACACCGGATCTTCAAATGTGAAGTTTGGCATAATTAAATCAATAAGCGGCGCAACATAGAATAAAATCATTGCCGCTGAAGCAACCCATCCAGGAATTGACCCGAACCGGAATGCCGCCCGGATAAAGGCAGAGCTTGCGACCAGCAATAAAATCGTAAACACAGACCACTTAATTGTCTGATCGTCCGGCAGTGAATAAATATTCAAACCGAACAAGCTGATCATCAAGCCGACAAGGATATTCAGAATTCCGAAAAGCGCTCCTTTGACGAGCAGCGGCGCATTTTGATAATACGAGCTGAAATATCCGATTAACAGACTGCTGATCAAAATAATAACCAGGATGACAACCGGCGGCACCGTCTGAATTTTTTCTTCCGGAACCTGACCGCTGATTTTAAGCGGGTTTGCCAAGTAATCATATACATAGCCGTTGTTTTGGCCATCTACTAATGTATTGCCCAGAATGCCGTATACGTCACTGCGTACAAGCTTCGTGGAGGCAACATTTTTACCCCAGTTGTTATTTAATGTGTCAGCTTTCGTTTGTACATCATTTACGCTTTGCTGCATGTTGGTTGTGTAATCAATAATGCCTGACTGGCGTTCCGATAATGAGCCCATCATGTCTGACATTTGCAGCACTTCCTGGCCGACCGTATCTTGCACGCTCAGTGCCATTGTGCCTGACAGCCCATCATTATTGAACGTTGCAGATTCCTGCGCTGCACCCGTTACAAGCTGTTCTGACGCTTTTGACGCACTCTCAGAGATCTTCGTCAGTTCGTCGAGAACACCGGCTTGAGAATCACGGATATAGCTGCCGTAGTTGTCTGCAAACTCGGTCATGCCATTGATGAAATTGTCGATGTCTTCATCGGTTTGCATCGTGTTGTTTTTGAGATCTTCCCAGCTTGCTGATTCTTCAGGTGAGAGAGCCAGTACGGAAGAAACTTTATCCTGTTGTTCATTTAAAACGTTTTTCTTTACCCAGGATAACGATCCTTGGTCTAGTGAATCATAAAGAGTAGCTTCGTATAAAGATAAATCATTATAGTAGCTCATTAGTTGAGATACATTTTTCGTTGTGATAGGCAAAGAAAACAAATCACTTAAACTGTTTTTAATATTTTGGTTATATTCAAGATACGGTGATTTTAATATGTTATTTTCAGCACGTGTTATAATTCCATAAATAGTTTTAAAATCATCTTCTCTAGCAGTAACTATTTTATTCAAATGAACAATTTTTTTGTCTAACTCTTCAATTTTTTCTTGCAGTTTATCAACTAGTTTAGTGACTTTTTCATTATGTGAGTCTTGTTTTTCTTTAAGCCTTTCTTCAATTTGCTTGATTCGCTCAGACGCTTTGCTGAGCTGTTCTTTCGCTTTTGCGATATCAGAAACCTCATCGTTTCCGGTTTGACCTTCGTCTCCAGGCTGAGTCGTGCCGCCGTCGCTTCCGGTACCTCCTGAATCTCCGGTTCCGTCTTCATTTGCCAGCTGGATCAATTGAAGGGCTGAGTCAGTTGAAGCAGTCTGTTCAGCAGATGTGCCCGTTTCGGTTTGTCCGCTATCCGAATCGCCATTAGAGGATTCGCCGTTCTGCTCCTGACCGTCAGTTTCCTGTTGCTGGTCTTGATCCTGGGTATTGCCGTCCGTTTGTCCGTCATTACCGGTATCACTGCTGTTACTATCGTTCTCGGTGTCTCCCTGTGTATCATCGGGATTGGTGCTGCCCCCGTCATCTGGATTTTCCGGATTGTCAGTGGGCGGCTCATCAGTTCCCGGTTTTTCAGTTCCCGGGTTCTCTGGTGTCGGATCCTCTTTTTCAGGCTCTTTTAGACTGTCTGAAATCTCCTGAATAACAGCGGCGATGTTTTTCAGTTCTTCACGCTGTTCATCTAAATCAATATCTAAATCTTCTATTTTTTCATCTTCCTGATCATTCAGATCTTCGTCATCTAAATTTTCATCAGATTGAGTCAACGGCTTTCGATCAATAGTCATCAAATACTTAATTTTTTCTAATGCAGCAGCTTTAGAAGCTGCTTTATATTGTACCAAGTAATTATTAATTAAATCACTCTGGATTTTCGCCATACCCATTTCTTGCAATGGCACTTGATCCTGCCTTGCCTTTTTAGCATCATCCATCGCAAGACCAGCAATCCCAAGCTGTGTTTTCACTTGGCTGATCCCTGTTGACAGGCCGCTCATCTGCTCGCTGAACTGATTGGCCTTTTGCTGTGCTGAAATGGCATCCAATCCTGTCTGGATTTGCTGCTGAGTTGAATCCTGGGCTGCCAATAGCAGCTTTTTTTGATTTTCTTGATATTCTTTGTATCGTTCAACTGTATCAACGAAGTCTTTCAGCGTGTTTTTTGCTTCCTCCGCTGTCGATGCTTTTTCTTTTGTCGTGCCTTGGGCTTCATTCATTGATTTCTTCAGCTCATCGATTAGGTCTTTCTGGCGTTTGATCTCACCTGCCAAATCGTTAGAGCTTGGTTTATAGAAATTGTACATGACATTTTGGAATTCAGATTCTTTATTGACGATCTTGTCAAACTCTCCTCTGATATTGTCCACTTTTTGTGAGACAAAGTTCCAATATAAGGCCGACATTTTTTTGTTCATTGTTTTCTGGGCATCTTCAAGCTCACGCTGCACTTTTTCTTTGTTGACCGCATTCAGGTTATCTTGAATGCTGAACTCAAGCGTGGCTTTTTGAGGACGCTCTTTGTCATAGCTCAAAATGTTTTTTGAGAAATCTGAGGGAATGTAGACGATCGCATCGTATTTTTTCGATTTCAGGCCTGTTTCGGCTGCACTTCGGTTCACGACCGTCCAAGAATAATCAGGACGTTCCCCCAGAACGGCAGCTACTTCCTTACCGAACTGGGCGGATTGATCATCCTCATCGTCCGCTTTCACCTCATCACTCAATACGCCTGTGTCTTCATTCACCACTGCGATTTGCCGCGTGGAATTGGCTGCTTTTTTCGCCGGATCTTCCCCGATGAACCGGAAAAACAAAACCGGCAGCAGCAAAATAATGATGACGGCGGATATTAACTTGATCAAGTTTTTTCGTTGTTCTGTCATCTAGCACTCTCCCTTTCAGCAGAACATAAAGGAATTTGAACTTTTTGCTCCTTCCCGTTTTCCACAACATATCCGAAGCCCGGCTGAATCTCCGGCTCCTGTCTTTGGTACGGAAGAGGAATGACATTTTGTTCAGATTTTTTCATCAGCAGGATAGCGTGTCTGATTTGCTTCATCTCAGTCGTCAGGGAATCATAGCCTTTGGAGAACTCACTGTGATTGCCTGCCGGAATAAAGCTGAAGCCAAGATGCGCGTAAGATTTCATAAAGTTCGCCAAGCGGTCTTGAATTCTCGTATCAATCGTCTGCTGGAATCTCGTAATTCCGTCAATCATCAGAACCACTTGAGAGAATCGCAGGCTTTGTGCGTCTCCCTGGCGAACGGCTTCTACATACATTGCTTCTCTTGTTTTAAAAATGTCTTCTGCTGTTTCAATCCACTGTTCAATATCATCTTTTGTTTCCATATATGCGACATCTGTTTCTTTGGCATATTTGGATAAACCGCGGTCGATCGAGTCAAACAAACCGATCATTTCCGTTTCATCATCAAGCAGATGCTCAAGCATCACTTTTAAGACGTTTGTTTTTCCTCGCTGTGTCTGCCCTAATATCAGGCAATGCTTGTGCTTAGCCAAGTCAAAGTACACCGGGCTGACGCTTTCTTCATGAAGCCCGATCGGCACAGATAAAGGCTTGCGTTCCAGATTGAAGCGGAGAGAAAACTCTCTCGTCGACAGGCTTTCCGGCAGCATCGGAATCGGAGCCGGCTGCTGCAGTGAAGCATAGCGATCCTGAAGAACCTGCACTTCTGCTTTCAGCTCGTTGAACATGCCGATATCATCCTCTGCTTCAACAGGCAGGAACATTTGGGCGAAATAAAGCTCTTCCTTTTGAATGATCACGCGCCCCGGAATCGGCTCAAGGCTGAACTTCGGCCGTCCGTAAATGGAATATCCCTCAGATTGATCCATCAGATAATGGACAACCTTTGTTTTCAGGTTGTTCAAGAGCGACTGGCGGACAGCATTTACGCGCGTTGCCGTCAGCATAAAGTAAATCCCCAAGCTTTGTCCGTCTCTGGAAAGCTGGACAAATTCCGATTCAAGCTCATGCATCTCATCCTTGACGATATCAAAGTTGTCGATTGTGATGAAAATGAATGGAAGCTCTTCTTCGCTCAGCGCATTGTACATTTTGATATGGCTGATTTCTTTTTCACGGAACAGACGTTTTCGGCGGTCGATTTCCTCTTTGATCCGGATCATGAACTTTTCAATTTTTCTCGACTGATCCATCAGGAAGTAATCCGCCGTGTGCGGCAGCTTCGCTAATGGCAGGAGCGTTCCGTTCCCGAAATCAAAGATATAGACATGAAGCTCTTCAGGCGTGTAGACGTCTGCAAAACTCATCAGGAATGTTGCCGCTGCTATCGATTTTCCATAGCCTGAGGAGCCGAAAATGCCGATATTTCCGTCTTCCATCATTTTATAAGCAATCGGCGCCTGTCTTTGCAGATCAGGTTCATCAACATAGGCAAAGTGGAAATGGTCCTTTTCTTCTGATGGGAAAAGGGTGCGCGGGATACGTTCCGCAAGCGGCGGCAGCCAAGGGCTCGGCAGCTTCTCGATTCCCATTTCCTCTTGAATGCGTTCGATTTCGTCAACCACTGCTTCGATTTCTGACTGAACCTCTTTTTTCGCCATTTCTTCCGTGTCGACCTCAGAAAGCGGTATCAGGCCGGTATCCGTGACAATCGCGATTTCATCCTCTGTTCCGTAAACTTCCTCTAAGTAAGGGGCCCCGCTCCAGGCGGATTGGAACAGCTCGTACACTTCATTGTTTCCGACCTGCAAATAACCGCGTCCGGTAACCGTGATGTTCGCGGCATCGCTGTTTTTCAAAATCTCTTTACTATCGGTGGCATCCTGAACTTTAAGCGCTACTTTAAAGCGCGAGTTACTCCAGATTTGGTCGTCGATGATACCGCCCGGCTTCTGTGTCGCCAAAATCAAATGTACGCCAAGGCTTCGGCCGATACGTGCGGCACTGACAAGCTCTCTGATAAAGTCGGGCTCTTCGCTTTTCAGCTCTGCAAACTCATCTGAAATTAAGAATAAGTGCGGCATTGCTACTTCTGCTTTCCCCTGCTTGTACAGCTTTGTATAGTCATTGATGTGATTGACTTGATATTGATCAAACAGACGCTGCCTTTTTTTCAGCTCGCTTTTAATCGAAGCGAGCGCACGCATACTGAAGTTTTGGCTGCCTTCAATATTGGTGATCGTGCCGAGCAGGTGGGGAATATTGCGGAACGGCTGCGCCATTCCTCCGCCTTTATAGTCAATTAATAAGAAAGCCGCTTCATGCGGGTGAAAATGCACCGCAAGTGACAAGATGTAGGTCTGGAGAAATTCACTTTTCCCCGAACCTGTCGTCCCCGCAAGCAAACCGTGCGGCCCGTGGGCTTTTTCGTGAAGGTTCAGATGCACAATGTCATCCTTCCCTTTATAGCCGATCGGCACCGACAGCGACTTTGACGATTCACTCGTCAGCCACCTTTGCTGGATTCCGATTTCTTTTACTTCCTTCGCATGGAAAAGCTCCAGGAACGAGACCATTTCCGGAATGGAGTTCGTAATGCCCACCTGGTGATTCAGCGTGCGAAGCGTGCGTGAAAACCGTTCGTTGTCCTCGCGCTGATGATGATCGAGCCGGAACGGAATTCTTACTGCTTTTTTCTTTTGTATTAAAATGTCGCCTTCATTTTCGTTGATATAGCGGACAAGGGTCGTAATGTTTTCTGATAAACTTTCCTTTGTTTCCGCGGCGACAATTGTAGAGATGCCCAGCTGCTCATGCTGCCCTTCTAAATATTCAAGAATGACGTGCTCTGAAATCAGCTGCTGATTCGTAATGACAAATACAAAATGCGGTTTAAACTGCAGTTTTTCTTTGTCATCTTCGAGATCGCGCTCTCTGATCAATTCATAAAGTGAAGACAGGAGCTGGTCACGCGTTTGTTCATTATAAATAAAGCCTTTCGCATAAATATGTGGCATCTGAAATTGCGGAAGCCACTTCATCCACTCCCAGTCTTTATACTCCTCTTCATGAAAAATAAAGACGAAGCGCAAATCGTGATAGCTGTTGAAAAACGAAAGCTGGCCGATCAGCTGGTGAATCTCATTCTTAACAATCTGCGATTTCCCGACAAGGCCCATCGGCCCCTCCGCCAAATCGACCGTAACCGGCGCATTGCGAATGTCCTTATAGACACGCTGCATGTGCTGCGATTTCTCCATAAGGTCATCAATATCACGGTTCGCCAAGTCTCCGCCGCTCATATTGATTTCATAGCTTGCAGGAACTGTTCCGGTCCCGAGCCGAACCTGGAGATAATCCTTGCTTTCGAGCGATTTTTCCCAAATTCGGTCACTGATTTCACTTGTTAAGTACTTCATTTGTTCAAAAGAAGGAAAATGAAAGTCAAGAACCTGCTTTTGCTTTTCAGCAAGCGCCTGAAGCTCTTTTCTCTTATTATCTAAGTAAAGCTTATACACGCGCTCACGCTTTTCCTCGCGTTTTTTCCGCTGGTTTTTATCCCGGAAATATTGAACGGTCGAGGTAATAAGGGTCATCATAAACATCGCCAGAGAAACGAGTATAAATATGCCTCGCGGCTGGATGATGGCGACAACGCCCATCACGATCAGCATCACAAGCGGAGGCAGGATGACGAGCCACAGCCCTCTATTGGTTTGATCGCTCTCCTGAGAGGGAAAACTGAAGGACACACGGTCATCTGGCAAATCGTACACCATCCGCGGCGTTCTTCTGTACTGCGGATATTTCTTCTGCATTTCTGTGCTTGGTTTGACGGTTTTGGTTAACACTGTTTCAAGCGGTGTGTAATGAACGATTTCTAAGAGATCTTGTTCAGTTACTCTCATTTGCGTAAAGTTCCAGAATATTTCATCCCCCGGCTTGAGCGGCGCAGCACCTATTACCTTCTCTCCGTTCAAGAACACATTCCCGCTTTTTGAGAGAATCGACCATTTCTCGCCGATATGCAGTAATGAAAATGTGCTTTGCTCCGCAAAAGCAAAATCATTCGGGTTCAGATAGATATCTGCATCTGTCTTTTCTGAGGAACATGTCATTTCGTCTCTGTTTCCTGTAAAATAAACGGATTTTTCAGGTTTTCCGGCAATTAAAAACAGACGTATATCCTGCTGATCCGTTTGAAGAGAAAATGATGTATCAGTTTCAAGACTGCCCAGGCAATCATTTCCCAGGAAAACATCGTACTGGCCGCCGGATTCCTTCCTTTGAAGAGAAATTACCCCGTTCTCAAACGGAATGGTGCCGATCGTAATGGAATCCTTCACATCAGGCCCTATGGTCACCGGCTGGGACGCCGGGAGATCAGACAGTTTTAGTTTTTGGACGTTTTGCTGATAGAAAACCCATAATAGACTCAAATGGCGAACCCCCTAACGGCCGAAATACGGCGTGCGATGACCTGAACTTCATGTTTCACTTTATTTGTCATCTTTTTTCTCATCTTTCTTTTCTTTCTCTTTTTTCTCTTGTTCTTCTTTTTTCGCTTTTTCCTCGGCTGCGGCTTTTTCCTCTGCCGCTTTCTCTTCAGCTTGCTGCTTTTCTTTATCTGATTGTTCTTCAGCGGCTTGGCTGGCTGTATCAGTTTCTGCCGTGTCTGTTATCGCTTCTTCTTTTTGTTCTTTCATTTGTTTGGTAATTTGGTCGATCTCGCTTTGTACCGTATCCAATTCTTTTTGCTTTTCATCATCTTTCATACTGTCATCTGCTAAGATCTCAGCCTTATATCGGATCAGCCCCAGCCCTATGTACGGGTTATACTCCAGCTTTCTTCCGATACTAATGGCTTCTTTATTCTCGCCTCTCCCTATGTCTATCCAATAAAGAAAGTGCTGTGGATCTGATTGCAGCGTAACCAGATTATTTTCAATTTGTTTCTTTTGAGTGTCGCCTAATTTTTCAACCTCAACATAAGACATTGCAAGCTGATACTGCACTGATTCAGGCAGGCTTTCCGCATCATATTTAGCCAGCGTGTTGATGACCCCGCTGTACTGCTTGTTCAAGAAAGCGCGGTTGCTTTCCACAATCGCCTGATGCTTCGGCTGCGCGAAAAATAAGGCATACATCGAATAAATCAGAGCCGGCACAAGCAACACAATGAGTCCCAGGCCGA
This sequence comes from Bacillus sp. 2CMS4F, assembly GCF_023161785.1. NCBI lineage: Bacteria > Bacillati > Bacillota > Bacilli > Caryophanales > Bacillaceae > Bacillus > Bacillus sp. 2CMS4F. The sequence continues at coordinate 124,131 of NZ_JALNTO010000005.1, read as the reverse complement.
TATATCTTTGGATGTTCCATTTCTTTTTCGGGATATGTATGTATGTTTTTGCTTTGGCTTCGAGCTCATCGATATGTGTCTGAATCAGCTCGAGCAGTTCATCATAGGACTTCGCGTCCAATATCGCTTTTGCCTCCGGAGAGAATGTCAGCGTTTCATTGAATTTCAAATAGTCCTCAAATGCAAAAGCGCCGTCGACTGCCAAAGCCGCTGCGGCTTTCAGCTCCTGCCAGACTCTTTCCTCATCATGCTCGTAAGGCGGAATGCTTTCTTTTACGCCGTAATGAAGAAAATATGGGGTCAGTCCTTTATCGAATACAATGTTTTCCGGGGCCACAATCAAATGCAGCCTTGATAACTTGTGCTGCTGTACAGCCTGAACAAGCTGATAGGCAAACTGCCATTTGCTTTTTTTATCTTTAGCTTTTATTAAGCGAAATTCTTTATAGGAGGGAGGAGGTTGGATTGTGATGATCACTTCGTCTTCCGTCACATCGATCTCTTTATGAAAAGATGGATTTACATCCTTGATCACGTTCGCTTCGAGACCGTCCAGAAGCTTTATTTTTTCCCGTTGAAAGGTAAATGTATAGCCGTCTTCCGTTTTCTGAGAAACAGCTTCTAATTGGTTTTCTAAATATGATGTTTGTTCACCTGACATTCAACCAGATCCTTTCATAATATTTCAAGCCGGTCTCCGCTTGTAATGCCGCAATCAGATAGCTTGCATTCTCCGGAAAACACCGTATCCTTATTGACCACTCTGATCCAGTGCCCTTCGCGCGGAGGTATGGAAACGCTTTGGGCCTGCCAAGCGATGTCAATCACTTTTTTCACCGGGTGGTAATCTGACAATCTGAGATCAAAGACACTTCCGTTATAATGTTTCAAATCTATCGTAATATCAATATACATGTTCATTCACCCTTACATAGAAAGAGCGCCGTCTTCTGGTGAATCAGGCGCTCCTTCCCTTTCATACTGTTATCCGCGGATTTGATTTGCGATGTCTTGGTCAGTAGACTCAAGAGTATTTGCTGTTTGATCAAGCTGCTGGTTTACATCTTGAAGCAAATCTGACATTTTGATAAATGAAGGTTTGAGCTGCTCGTATTGATCTGCGAACGCTTCGCTAGAAGCACCTTCCCACATGCTTTTTAAATCAGAGATCATTCGGTTTAAACGATCAACCTGATTTAATACTTCTTGGCTTTCAACGCCATATTGCTTCGCCATCGCTCTTAGCTCTTCGGGTGTGACACGAATTAATCCTGCCATATTCCTCATTACCTCCTGTGCCATCAGCCTAAATATGGGCTAATTCACTTATTTTTAGAACGTAATTATTATAAAAACAGTTTTTCGGTACAGTCAAACAAATATGTTTTAATTTTACAAAATGAGTCCAATGGTTTACCTCTCGCCTCTTAAAAATTACATATTTTGTTAAACAAGTAGGTTTATTTTCTCAATCCACTCCGCCTTCTTCGAATAATCCAAAAGACCCAAATGATTCTCTAACTCCCAAAAAAAACCTTTCAGAAAATTTGATGCTACAGCACCATCTCTGAAAGGTTCAGTTTTTCAGAAATATTCATCAGTCAGTTCCTGGCCCAAGCAGAACATGTCTCTCATTATATTTAAAAAGTGTTTTTTGACTTTATTCACTTCTATTATACTGTCATTCTTTGTTGTTGATTTTCACAAACAAGAACAATCATAATAAAAGCAAGACGATTTGATGTCAAAGAGAGCAAAGAATAAAAGGATGGAAAAGTAGGGATAATGATGACCATGCCAAAGGATCCGTTTAAATACAGTTTTGACAGACTGGAAGATGTGGCTGACCATATCAGTGAAGTGCTGCAATGTCCGATCACCATTGAAGATGTGAACCACAAACTGCTAGCCTACAGCACCCACAGCGATTGTACTGATCCTGCACGGACGTCTACGATCATTGGCAGAAGAGTGCCAGAGAAGGTTATTAATAAATTGTGGAAAGACGGGACGATTCCCGCACTGCTAAAAACGGACCAGCCGATCAGAGTGAAGGAAATTGACGAAGTCGGACTAAGCAACCGCGTCGCGATTTCGATTTGGAAGAACAACCAGGTGCTGGGGTTTATTTGGGCGCTTGAAATTCAAAAAACACTGTCGGATGATGATCTGCTGACATTAAAAATGGCGGCTAATGCAGTCAGAAACAAGCTGCTTAAGCTCCAAATCCGAAAAACGAAAAATGAGGAGCGCAGCCAAGAATTTTTCTGGAAAATGCTGACCGGACACATCTATCAAGAACAGGACATGACGGATGGGTTTAACAAGCTTGGAATGGTCGTTCCCTCTGAATTTTCCGTGATGATCATCCGGGTAAACGGCGAGCTGACCGAAAAAACAGAACAGCAGCTTCATTATCTGCAGGAAACGACCCAGCAGGTTCATGCTCTGCTGACGACCGTTGATTCCAATGAACTTATCATTTTAACCGCGCCAAAAACGGATCGTCCTTTTCAAGATTTAAAACAGTTCGCTTTCAGCACGCAAAGGCAGCTGAGGGAACGTTATAAAATAGAGGATGCTTCTATTGCAATTGGCGGAATATACAACTCCATTTCGTTTGTCTGCCGTTCATATCAGGAAGCATTGTCCGTATTAAAAGCAAAGGAACGGTTTGCTGAAGAAACCAAGCATCTTTTCAGTTTTTCAGAATTAGGCATCTATCAATACTTGGACGTGTTAGATGAGAAACGGAAGCACACGGGATATTTCAATTACTCCCTTTCAAAACTCGAGCAGTACGACCGGGATCACCAGTCCAATATGGTCGAAACGCTCGAACGTTTTATTGAAGCCGACAGCAATGTGAATACCGCCTCTAAGATCTTGAATATTCACGTTAATACATTGAATTACCGGCTGAAGCGAATCAGCCAGATCGCTGAGATCGATTTAAAAAATGTGAATCAAAAGTTTACTATATATTTGGATATCAAACTTCGAAACAAGGGTTTGTGAAATTTCACAAACCCTTGTTTTTTTATTTTCTTTTTCAAACAAAGAATTTTCCAAAAAATCAAGCTACACTAAACATATCACATATACGGGAGGAAATAGATATGATCATTGGGGTTCCTAAAGAGATAAAAAACAATGAAAACCGTGTCGCATTGACGCCTGGGGGCGTTTCACAGCTCGTTTCAAACGGTCACCGCGTGCTGGTTGAATCAGGCGCAGGCCTTGGAAGCGGCTTTGAAAATGAAGCTTATGAGTCAGCAGGAGCGGAAATCATTGCTGATCCGAAACAGGTATGGGACGCTGAAATGGTCATGAAGGTCAAAGAGCCGCTTCCGGAAGAATATGCATACTTCCGGAAAGGGCTTGTACTGTTTACTTACCTCCACTTAGCGGCTGAACCGGAGCTTGCACAGGCACTGAAGGATAAAGGCGTCACAGCGATCGCATATGAAACGGTAAGTGAGGGACGGACATTGCCGCTGCTTACCCCGATGTCCGAGGTGGCAGGCAGAATGGCAGCGCAAATCGGAGCTCAGTTCCTAGAGAAACCTAAAGGCGGAAAAGGAATCCTCCTTGCCGGAGTGCCTGGCGTTGCCCGCGGAAAGGTAACCATTATCGGTGGGGGTGTAGTCGGAACCAACGCGGCGAAAATGGCTGTCGGCCTGGGTGCAGATGTGACAATCATCGACTTAAACGCGGATCGCCTGCGTCAGCTTGATGATATATTCGGCCATCAAATTAAAACGTTAATTTCTAACCCGGTCAATATCGCCGACTCGGTAGCCGAAGCGGACCTTCTCATTTGCGCCGTGTTAATCCCTGGTGCTAAAGCTCCGACGCTTGTCACAGAGGAAATGGTGAAACAAATGAAGCCTGGTTCAGTGATTGTGGACGTTGCAATTGACCAAGGCGGCATCGTCGAAACTGTCGATCACATTACGACACACGATCAGCCGACATATGAAAAACACGGCGTCGTTCACTATGCTGTTGCGAACATGCCGGGCGCTGTGCCCCGCACATCAACAATTGCTTTAACGAACGTCACGGTTCCATACGCGCTGCAAATCGCAAACAAAGGGGCAGCACAAGCACTCGCGGACAATGCGGCACTAAGAGCGGGATTAAACACAGCAAACGGCCACGTGACCTATGAGGCGGTTGCCAAAGATTTAGGATACGAATATGTCCCTGCCGAGAAAGCCTTACAGGATGAATCATCTGTGGCGGGCGCTTAATTCATATGGAGCTTGCAGAAAAATTTCTGCAGGCTTTTTTTATCTTTTAAAAAGGAAAAAGGAAATGATTTCTCGAATTAAAACGAAGAACTTGATCATAAAGGAGGATTCATATGGCTGTTCAGCAATATGGCGTGTTAAAAGGCGTTGTCTTAGATATGAAGCGGGAAACAGATGATGACAGTCCTCATTTCCAAGTGAAGATGCTCGGTGAAGAGAATACGTATTACAGGTGCGCCATCAATGTCATGTCCAGTTCCGAGGAATCAGAAGTATTGTATTTAGCTGATGATCAGTTTGATTCGAGCTCAATTACCATTCTTCCGAACATGCCGTATGGATATACGAAGATCAATGACGAAAATCGTGAAGTAGCCCTGGATTACGTGCGGGGCAATCTTTTTGATTCACGGGAAATGAAGCCTTTGCCTCATGAAATCACGGGGCCTGATAATGATTTAAATGACTTTATTGAAACGTATATGAAGAAAGCGAAAGAAGAGAAAGCGCCGGTTTATATATTTGGATCAAAATTTGGACCTGAACAGGCGGCAGATAAAATATTCGGCTTTACCCCGACAAACGGTATGCACAATATCCACATGAATCAAGGCAATGCGCTGGATACCCGCTGGAAAAAAGACAACGGCTCTTGGCATGACGGAGGTATTCTGATTCAATTTGCCGATCAGTGGGCGGCCGTGTTTTTGGCGTTTTTATCCCAGTCATGGTGTACGGATGAAAACGGGAACCCCGTCAGAGATTGCGATCATACCCAAACGTCTGCGTAAGATAGAAAAAGAGACTGCCTGCTGCAGTCTCTTTTTTTTACCCTCAATATATTTAGACATTTTCGACAGGCTTTAGGCTGTTCGGCCTCATATCGCTCCAATGTGATTGGATGTAGTCCAGACAAGCCTCACGCCCTTTTTGTTCATGAACGACTGTCCAGCCGCTCGGCACATCGATAAAGCCGGGCCACAAGGAATATTGGCCCTCTTCATTGATGAGAACAAGGTATATGCCATCCGCATTTTCAAAAGGATTTGTCATTGCTTTTCCTCCTTTATTGATTCATTTCTTCCAATTTAGCCGCCAGAACCCGGCCGATGACTGCGAGCGGTTCCGGCTGACAGAGATCTTTATGGCGGCAGTCAATGTCGATTTGTTCAATTTGTCCGTCAATATAAGGCTTCCAAGAATCAGGTTCAATCGGGTCAAACCATTCAGGAATGATAGTTGATCTGAAAAACAGAACATTTCCACGGAAGGTTTTCGGTGCATATGAGCCTAAAATGCCGACAGAATTGACGTACGTATTCTTTAGATTCAAAATGACCGATTCGTCCAGACTGGCAAGTGCGCTTCCGTCTCGCCGCAGAATCTCAATGGCTGTTTCAAAATCAAGCGGTTTGTCTCCTAAGCTGTCTGGGTCGTACCCGCCTAACGCGAGGAGGGCAATAAGCGCTTCCTCATCATCCGGTGCCTCTTTTATAGGAAGGAAGTGGTTTGGGTAGGCGTCCAGCATCACCAATAGAGAAACGTCTTCCCCTTGCTTTTGCAGCTGTGTTGCCATTGCTTGAACGACATTTCCGCCTAGGGACCAGCCAAGCAAATGGTACGGCCCTTTCGGCTGGATCGTCCGAATCTGTTCTATATAGTCGGCAGCCATGTCATCGAGTGTTTTCGGAAGCGCCTCCTGCTGTCCAATTCCCCGCGCTTGCAGTCCATAGATGGGATAATCCGTTCCTAAAGATGTCATCAGTCCGGCATAACACCAGCTAAGTCCGCCCGCCGGATGTACGCAAAACAACGGAAGCCGGTCTCCGCTTGTTCGGAGCGGCAGCAAAACATCAAGTGCGCTTTGGCTTGATCCCATCTCCAGTCTTTCGGCAAGCCCTGCCACAGTCGGCGCTTCAAATAGATTGCCAATGCTGAGTTCAACCCCGAGCGCTTCACGTATGCGGCTCATCAGCTGAACTGCGAGCAGGGAATGTCCGCCCAAATCAAAGAAACGGTCATCAATACCGACACGCGGCAAATGAAGCACTTCCATAAACAAGTCACAAAGGATTTCTTCTTGCGGGGTTCTCGGCCCGCGACCTGTCACCGCTGCAGCAAAATCTGGAGCAGGCAGCGCTTTACGGTCAAGCTTTCCATTCGGCGTCAGCGGCAATTCTTTCATCGTCACAAAGGCTGAAGGCACCATGTAATCTGGCAGTCTCTCAGCAGCATACCTGCGCAGTTCCGCCGTATCAAACGTTTCTTCCGAGGAAGGTATGACATAAGCGGCCAAACGTTTATCTCCCGGCTGGTCCTCACGAACGATCACTGCCGCATCTTCAAGCTGTGAATGCTGAACAAGCGCAGCTTCAATTTCTCCCAGTTCAATCCGGAAGCCCCGGATTTTCACTTGATGATCGGCACGGCCGACATAATCCAGAGAACCGTCAGCACGCCTGCGGGCTACATCTCCCGTGCGGTACATCCGTGTGCCCGGAGGCCCGAACGGGTCAGCGATGAAGCGTTCCGCCGTTAAACCGGGCCGTCCTAAATAGCCTCGGGCCAATCCGGCGCCTGACACATACAGTTCTCCAGCCACACCCGGCGGAACCGGCTGTAAACGCTCATCCAGCACATACACCCCAAGATCAGGAATTCCGCAGCCGATCAGGCTGTTTGCTCTTAAAGCTGCAATATTCCGGTCTAATTCGATATAGCTGACATGCACTGTTGTTTCAGTAATACCATACATATTGATCAGTTTCGGCGCCTGTTCAGGGTGGCGATGATACCAATCCTCTAAACGGCTGAGTTCAAGCGCTTCTCCGCCAAAAACAACATATCGAAGGCTGAGCGCCTGTCCGAGATCAGGCTGCTCCCTTTCCGCCTGCATAAACTGATAGAACGCTGATGGTGTCTGGTTCAAAACAGTCACACCCTCTTTTACCAGCAGACGCAGAAACGCTTCCGGAGATCTGCTGATGTCATGAGGCACGATAACAAGGCGGCCGCCGTGCAGCAAAGGTCCCCAAATCTCCCAAACAGAAAAGTCAAACGCGTAGGAATGGAACATTGTCCACACGTCGTCTGAACCGAAATGGAACCAGTGATCGGTCGCTCCAAATAACCTCGTCACATTTTGGTGAGGAATCATGACGCCTTTTGGAACGCCTGTTGAACCGGATGTATAAATAACATAAGCCGTGCTGAAAGGTGACAGCGGGCGATTCCTGTCCGTATTATCCGGATTCAAAGGGCTGTATGTTTTTAGTTTCTCGCGTAATTCCGGATCATCGAGCACAATGTTCTGCACATTTTCTGCATGCGGGATTTGATTTTCCGCCTGTGAGCTCGTGATGATAAATGCAGGCCGCGCATCGCTCAGCATAAAAGCGATGCGGTCAGCCGGATAGTCCGGATCAAGCGGCAGGTATGCAGCTCCCGCTTTTAGTACCGCTAACAGGCTAACAGTCATATCCAATGAGCGAGGCAAAGCTAATGCCACAAATTGCTCCGGTCCGACGCCTTTGCTGATCAGCAGCCTGGCAAGCCGGTTCGCCCTTTCATTCAGCTCCATATAGCTCATCGCCTGATCTTCATAAACGACAGCAATGGAATCAGGGCTCAGCGCAGCTTGTTTCTCAAACAGCTCCGGAAGACACGCTTGCGGAATCTTTTCAGAAACACTTTGCCAATCCGTTACCGTGATGCTGCGTTCCTCTTGTGCAAGAATATCCAGTCTTCCGATTTCCTGATCAGGATCAGCCTCGGCAGCCTCAAGCAGCCGCAGAAGGCGATCAGCAAGAGCTTGAACAGTTTCCCGTTTAAATAGATCGGTGCTGTACTCAAGCAGGCCTTCCAGTCCATTTGGTGTCCCGTCATCAAGACGGCTTTCACTGATTTCTAATGTTAAATCAAATTTGGCAGATCCTACGCTGTGAATGCGCAGGCTGCTTTCTGTACCAGGCAGGCTCAGCTCTGCGTCAGGTGTGTTCTGGAACGCGAGCATGACTTGGAATAATGGATGCGTCGCCCGGGAGCGAGCAGGATTGAGCACCTCTACAAGTCTTTCAAACGGCAGATCCTGATTTTCATATGCTGCCAGATTCACTTCCCGCACTCTGTCAAGAAGCTCACGGAAACTCGGATCACCAGAGGTGTCTGTTCTGAGCACCAATGTATTGATAAACAGTCCCACAAGATCACTAAGCGCATCGTCATTCCGCCCCGCAATCGGGCTTCCAATCGGAATATCAGTACCAGCTCCGAGCCTTGTCAGCAAGGCGGCAAGTCCTGATTGTAGCACCATAAACAGACTTACTCTATTGGCACGGGCCAGCTCCAGCAATCGGCTGTGAAGCTCTGAGTCTATATGGAAATGGATTGTATCTCCTTGATGACTCGGCTCAGCAGGCCGTGAATAATCGGTTGGCAGCTCGAGCTGATCGGGCAAATCTTTCAGTCTTTCTTTCCAGAAAGCAAGCTGACCGGCAATCAAACTGTCTGGATCATGCTCGCTTCCGAGCAGACTTTGCTGCCAGAGCGCATAATCCGCATACTGCACAGCAAGCGGTGTCCATTCGGGAGCTCTCCCGTGACAGCGGGCAGTATAAGCAGCAGCCAGATCACGAGTCAGAGGAGTCAATGACCATCCGTCTCCGACAATATGGTGCACGAGCAGCAGCAGCACGTACTCGTCGGGACCGATAACAAAAAGCTCGGCCCTGAAAGCAGGCTCAGCTGCAAGGTCAAAGCTGTAGCGAGCAGCATCGGCAAGCCTCTCAGAAAGCTCCTCTTTCTTCATTTCGGTAACATATAAATCAGGACGGGCTTGATCGGCGTCCAAAATGCGCTGATAAGATGTCCCCTGTGATTCAGGGAAAATGGTCCGAAGGCTTTCATGGCGGCTGATGAGATCATATAGGGCCGCTTGAAGCGCTTCTTGGTTCAGTTCACCTGAAAGACGGACGGCAACCGGGATATTATATGTAGGACTTGGCCCTTCCAGACAATGGAGGAACCATAGCCGGCGCTGTGCAAAAGAAAGCGGAATGTTCTCGGGACGTTCCGCTCTTTGCAAAGCGGGACGGACACTCTGCGCCTGATCAAGATGTGCAGCAAGTCCGGCAACTGTCGGTTCGTCAAAGAGCTTGGCGATGCCCAGCTCAGCTCCCATCGTCTCACGAATACGGCTCATCAAACGGGCAGCAAGGAGAGAATGGCCGCCCAGCTCGAAGAAACTGTCATCGATGCCTACGCGTGCAAGACCTAGAACCTCCGCAAACAGATCACACAGTATCTCTTCTTGAGGCGTTCGCGGTCCCCGATCAGTGACAGACGCCCCAAAATCAGGTGCCGGCAATGCTTTCCGGTCAAGCTTGCCGTTAGGTGTTAATGGCAGTTCATCGATCTCCACAAATGCCGCAGGCACCATATAATCAGGCAGGCTGGCACCGACATAACGGCGAAGCTCAGCAATATCTAGAGCTGAAGAAACGACCAGATACGCCACCAATCGTTTATCTCCCGGCTGGTCCTCTCGAACGACAACCGCAGCCTGTTTCATTTGCGGATGTTTAGCAAGCACGGCATCAATTTCTCCAAGCTCAATGCGGAAACCGCGAATCTTGATTTGATGATCGGCCCGCCCGATGTAATCCAGAGACCCATCCGCACGCCAGCGGGCCTGATCTCCGGTTCGGTACATCCGTGTGCCCGGCGGTCCGTACGGATCAGCAACAAAGCGCTCCGCCGTTAAATCAGGGCGCCCTAAATATCCGCGGGCCAATCCGGTTCCCGCAATATAGAGCTCTCCCACAATGCCTGGCGGAACGGGCTGCAAACTATTATCGAGCACATATACCTGCGTATTCCAAATCGGCTTTCCGATCGGAGGCACACCCTGTACTCCTTTTTCGAGAAAAGCTGCCGCAGACCAAATGGTTGTTTCAGTAGGACCGTATAAATTAGTCACTGGACAATCAAGCGCCTGCAAGGCCTCTAAAAGCCCGCTCGGAAGCGCCTCTCCCCCGACAAGCACCCTGAGCTCCCGAAGTTTCTCAGGTTCGTTTGTGACCAACGCATGCCACAGGGTCGGCGTTGCCTGCATAATTGTTATATCAAAATATTCAATCATTTCGGCTAATGCCTGCGGCTCACGGATTGTATCTTTTTGAGCAACAACAATACTCGCTCCGCTGATAAGCGGGAGGAATAATTCTAAAGCAGAAATATCAAAAGCGACAGTCGTCACAGCCAGCAGCCTGTCTTGTTCATTAAGAGAAAATGTCTCCTGCATAGACAGCAGAAAATTACTTAAACTTTTCAGCGTAACAACAACACCCTTTGGCCTTCCTGTTGATCCTGATGTATAGATGATATACGCTGGATGGGCAAGAGATACATGTACATTTGGGTTGTCGGCAGAATAACGCTTCACAATCTCTTTTGTCACAGGCAGATCCAGCACAAGCTGCGGTGCCGTTAGATCGTCAGGCAGACTGTCTGCAATTTCCTCAGTCGTTATAATGCATGATGGCTTTGCATCCTTTAGCATGTATGAAATTCTGTCAGCAGGAAACTCAGGATCAAGCGGAAGATAAGCAGCACCAGTCTTTAGTACGGCGAGCATTGCAGCTACCATTTCGGAAGACCGCGGCAGGGCCAAGGCGACAAACTGCTCCGGCCCAAGCCCCTTTTCTATCAAAAGATGCGCGAGGCGGTTTGCTTGTTCATTCAGCTCTTGATAGCTTAATTGACTGTGATTGCAAATCAGGGCGATACGTTCAGGGGAACGGTCAGCCTGCTCCTGAAACATATCCGGAAGGCTGAGCAGCCGCTCGGATTTTGCTGTCTCATTCCATTCGCTTATGACCCGTGTTTTTTCTGCAGGCAAAAGAAATTCCATTTGCCCAATCAGCATGTCCTCACCGGCTGACGCCGTTTGTAAAAGCTGTAAGATCCGCTGCTGATGCACCTTTATTTCTGACTCGCTGTATACTTCAGGATTGGCATCCACATCAATTCGCAGCCCGCTTCCGTCTGTTCTGTCATAGACATTTATCGACAAATCATCCACAGGACCGGCTGACAGATTGTGCGTCGTCCCCCGGGCTCCGGCAAAGTCGAGACCGTAATCAAAAGGCATAAGATTAATTTGCGGGCCAAATAATCTATGATTTTCTCCTATTAGTTTCAGGTCCCGCCTCAGTTCCTCATGGCGGTATTTATGATGCTGCCGGATACTGCGGATTTCCCGGGAAATTTGCAGCACAAGCTCAGAAAAGCTCATCGAAGGACTCACAGACAGCCTCAGCGGGAGAAGATTCATCACCATAGCCGGAACATTCAAGGATGCCGATCCCATCCGTCCCATCATAGGCAGTCCGAGCACAACATCCTCAGAGCCGGTCATACGGTGCACATAAGCAGCTGATACCGCAATCACGACTTCATGCCAGCTTCCGGCGTAATAGCGCGCCGCCTCTTTCAGCGCGTTTACATCTGATGGCGGCAAATAAGCAGTCTCACGCAGAAAGCTTTTTGAGGTTCGCGGCGCCCGTTCTGCTAAACTGACAACTTTAGGCCTGTCCGCAAAACGATTCAGCCAGAATTGCCGATCCTCTTCATATGTTTCAGACGCGCGGTACGCTGCGTCCTCCTCCAAAATATCCTGCAAAGAGCCGAAGGAACGATCATCAGCGGACCGCCCTCCTGCAAGTGCAGTATAAGCATGTGCAGCCCGCTGGGCGATCAGAGAAAACCCAAAGCCGTCGATCGCAATATGGTGAATGCGCTGATACCAAAAGAAACGCTGTGGCCCGGCTTTAAACAAAGCTTCGCGGAACAATGGGTCATGCTGTAAATCGACCGGCTTTGCCAAATCAGCTTTCATCCAGTGTAAAGCTGTCTTTTCCGGATCAGGCTCAGAGCTGACGTCAATGACTTGGAGCTGTACATCCGGTGATGGATTCATCATCTGCCAAGGCCCGTCCATATCTTCACCAAAGCGGACATGAAGTGATTCCGCTTCTTTTATCACGTGCCGTAAAGCTTCTTCGAAAAGAGAAATGTCGATTGGGCCGTTGATTTCTATATATTCGGCTGTATTGTAGATTGGATTATCCGGATCAAGCTGCTGAGCAAACCAAATACCGGTTTGCGCTCCGGTTAAAGAATATTGAAGATCTTTTGTATCAGGCATCCGTTTTTTTACCTCCTTTTATAAATAGTCCGCGTTTGGCAGCACTCTCTCAATGCGGATTGAAAGCAATTTCTGCCATTCTTCTATTGTCGGCCGTTCAGCCAGTTCGACGAATGTCACCTCGGCTCCTTCACGGCGCCATTGTTCAACTAATGTCATGATCCTTACAGAATCAAGTCCCCTATTCAGTAAGTCTTCGTTATCTGCAATATCATCAGGCGATTCTTGAAGAAGCTCAGCAATTTGTGTTCGGATACTCTCGCAGGTAAATACATGTTTTTCAGCTTTTTCTGATGGCTTTTGAGCCGCAGAAGGCGTATGTTTCAGCTGATCAAGCAAGCTGTCGGTCATCAGCGTAAACGCACAGCGCCCAGCCGCATAATCAAGCGCCATTTTATGCTTGTCCCGAGAAAAGTCCGCAACTGCATCAGCAACAAAAAATGCTTCGATATCCTCCATAAACGCTTCACATGCTGTAACGAGACAGCCAATATGAGCATAAATCCCGGAGATGATCAGCTGATCGCGCCCCTGTTCACGCATGATCTCAAGCAGATTCGTTCTCTTAAATGCGCTGTATCTCCATTTTGTCAATACGAGATCATTGTCTTCCGGTGCAAGCTCGGCCACAATTTTTTCCTCGTAAGGACCGCTGCTTAATCCAGGTCCCCAAAAATCAGTCAGCAACGCCCGGTCCTCCGGATTTTGACTGCCGGGCTGCGCTGTGTAGACAACAGGTATTCCGAGCTGAACACATTGATCCTTCAGCTTGCGTATATTTGCTGAAAGCTCTGTTACCGGAGACGCTCCTGCTGTAAACGCGTCGACAAAATAGTTCTGCATATCGTGTATTAAGAAGACTGCCCGATTTGGATCAGGCACCCATGATACTTTGTTTGCTGGCATATCAGACGCTGTCGGCATTTGATACGGCTGAATGGCAGGAATAGCCATTTGAACACTCCCTTTCAAATCGTTTCTATTTTTTCGAACCTGCAAGAAGTTTTTCGGCGATCGCTTCGCGAAGCGCCTTTTTGCTTACCTTTCCTACCCCTGTCTGCGGGAAGGACTCAACAAATTCGATCCGGTCTGGAATTTTATATGCTGCAAGCCCGCGTTCTCTTAGAAAAGCTTTGAGCTCTGCGGCTTTCGGCGCTTGATCCCGGGGAATAATGAAAACACATGATCTTTCACCAAGAAATTGGTCAGGCATTGAGACCATTGCCGCATCATGCACAGCCGGATGCGCCAGAAGATGATTTTCAACCTCTTCAGCCGCCACTTTTTCTCCGCCGCGGTTGATTTGATCCTTTGCCCGTCCTTCCACGACAACATAACCGTCGGGTGTCAGTCTCACTAGATCGCCAGTGCGGTAAAAGCCGTCCTCGGTAAACGAAGCCGCATTGTGCTCATCAGCCTTATAGTATCCCCGGATCGTATACGGTCCCCGTGTCAGCAGGTGCCCAGTTTCACCAGGTTTCACGTCACGGTCCTGGTCATCCCACACACGTATTTCATCGTAAGAAGACATCGGCTTACCTTGGGTATTAACAATAACTTCCTCCGGGTCATCAAGCCTTGTATAATTAACGAGTCCTTCTGCCATTCCGAAGACCTGCTGCAAGGTGCAGCCGAATACAGATTTCACTTTGCGCGCGGCTTCAGCGCTGAATTTCGCGCCGCCTACCTGCAGCACTTGAAGGCTTGATAAATCGTCATCTCGTGAGGCAGCAGCGTCCATCCATACCATTGCAAGCGGCGGGACAAGAGCTGTTATTGTCACCTGTTCCCGTTCAATCAAAGGGAACGAGTCGTCCGGACTCGGAGAAGGAGATAAAACCACTTTTCCTCCAGCGTATAATACGCCTAGCACCCCGGGTGAGCTCAGCGGGTAATTGTGCGCCATCGGCAATGCGGCCAAGTACACAGTGCTGTGATCAAGCCAGCAAACCTCCGCACTCATCCGCAGGCTGTATATATAATCATCGTGAGTTCGCGGTATCAGTTTCGATAAGCCGGTGCTTCCGCCAGAAAGCTGGAGAAACGCCACATCCGAAGATTTTACTTCAGGCAGCTCGCCAGGTTCTGTATGCAATGCCTCAAGCGGCTGGAATTCCTCCGCCTCACCTGCGACAATGATGTGTTTCAAGGACGGCAGCTTGCTTTGAACCTGTCTGGCAAGTGTGCGGTAGTCAAATCCCGAATAAGAATCGGGGATGATATAAGCCTCCGCTTCAGCAAACTCGCAAAAATATGTAATCTCACTGCTTCGATGAGAGGGCAGTGCAAAGACCGGGAGCGCTCCCAGCCGAAAAAGCGCAAAGATGACTTCGAAAAACTCCGCGATATTCGGCAGCTGCACCACTACACGATCCATTTGTTTAATACCGAGCTTCTGCAATCCGGCTGCCAGAGAGTCAGCCCTTGTGTCAAGCTCTTGATAGCTCCAATGGGTGTCCCCGCATGTAATCGCGATACGATCGCCATGTTTGGCAGCCCTGTCTCTTAACATGTCTCCAAAAGTCTCACCGGCCCAGCACCCGTTCTCCCGGTACTTTTCCGCAAACTCCTTGGGCCAAGGCGTAAATCCATTCAGCATGCTGTTTCCCTCCTGCATTTATTTCTGATCATATGTGATTGACACCCATTGCCCGAAGCATTGTCCGAAACTTTGCGGATGTCTCCTGGAGCTCGTCCTCTGCTTTTGATCCGGCTACAACACCGGCACCTGCAAAAAGACGAAGTGAACGTTCTTCAGCCTCTGCACAGCGAATCGTAACGATCCATTCGCCATCGCCTGCATCGTCACACCAGCCTACCATGCCGGTGAAGAAACCGCGGTCAAAAGGTTCAATTTCCCGGATGGCTTCTCTTGCAAGGTCAGTCGGTGTTCCGCAGACTGCCGGCGTAGGATGAAGCGCGGCGGCTAGTTCCAGCGCGGTTACAGTCGGATCAGAAAGCTCTCCTTTAATGACACTGGACAAATGCCACATCGTCTCAGTTTGGATCAGCGAAGGCTTTTCCGGAACGTCCAGCGTCCGGCAAAAAGGCCGCAGCCCGGCGGCAACCGCATCAGCCACAACAGCATGCTCATGAAGATCCTTTGCGGAGGAAAGCAATTCATCGGCCCGGCGCTGGTCCTCAACAGGATCATCACTGCGAGGTCTAGAGCCCGCTAACGGATTGGATACCACCTGAGTTCCCATTCTCGAAACGAGAAGCTCCGGACTTGCTCCGAGTAGTGTCCGATGGGAAGATGAATCATCTTGGCCGGATACATCGGCTGCAAAAGTATAACCGTGTGTATTATGCCGCGCCAGATGGTGAAGCAGTTCTCCCGTTTGTATCGCTTCAGATGATGTCAGATGCAGCGATCTGGACAGGACAATTTTGCTGAGTGTGCCGTCAGCAATGCTTGCCAATCCTTGTTCTACACCTTTTTTATAGTCCTCCGGTGCAGGTACAGGCTGTATTTGATATGTATGTTCCCGCTGCTGTTCGATGTTGGCATGATCGAATTGAAGCGGTCCCGACCACCGTACCTCCTCCGGAACGACGAGCCGGGGCGATTTCAAATGATCAAATGGAACAGCTCCCACAACAACCGGACGGCTTTGCCCCGATTGCTTTGCTTTGTTAAGCGCCTCAGCAATGCGGCCGGGTAAGGTTTCTAATTGGTTTTGGCCGTCTGCATCCGGCACGGTTTCACTTATTCCTTTTCCAAGCAGCACACGGTGAGGGGAAGCCAGGAAAAAAGTGCCCGGCTGATAATCACGAAGCAAATGCTCCGCCTTTGTTTCAGATATAACGTTTTGTTCCAACATCTTCATAAACCTCCTTTGAGTTACGTTATACGCCTAAGGTCGCGCCGCCATCTACACATAAATTATGCATCGTAATATGGCCTGCCTGCTCAGAAACCAAAAAGAGCACGGCATCCGCAATATCCGAAGGCTGGGCCAGTTTTTTGAGCGGAATTCCCGTTTTAAATGTATCAAGCGATCCTTTGATGACTTGTTCTGCTCCATTTTCATCAGCCCATAAGGACCACTGCATGTCTGTTTCCGTTGACCCGGGAGAAACAATATTGCAGCGAATGTTGTATTCTGCAAGCTCAAGGCCAAGGCACTTTGTAAACATCACGGCCGCTGCCTTTGATGAGGCGTATGCCGCCATAGATGTCCTTGGCACACCGGCTGCATTTGATCCTACTGTTACAATCGAACCGGATCTGCGGTTCATCATATATTTGCTGACTGAGCGCGACGCGTTAAAAACACCAGTCGAATTCACTGAGAAAGTGGCCTCCCATTCCTCATCACTGAGAGAATGAATCAGCCCTGGCCGAAGCACACCCGCTACGTTCACCAATATGTCAATCGGGCCCATGTCACGTTCGATTCGAGCCGTGATATCGTCAATCGCCGCACTGTCTCTCACATCCGCCGGAAAGGCTTCGGCATGACACCCCTCAGCTTTGAGGCTGTTCACGACTTTTTCGAGCTTTTCTGGATTGTAATCAACCGCAGCAATGTGCGCCCCCTGACCGGCAAGCGTCCGCGCAACAGCTTCACCTATTCCTTGGGCAGCCCCTGTAATCAATGCGATCTTGCCTTCTATACCTCTTACATTCATTTCATCATTTCCTTTCTTCGCTTGTAACGCCAAAAATGACATTTTGCGAAAAAGACTGCTTCACCTTACCATTAATCGCAATCAGTTGATAATGATTATCATTATCAATTATAAAAATAATCATATCCTTATGTCATCCGACAGTCAAATATAATTTTTGTGACAAATATGGGAGCTGAGACAATTCTCAACTCATTGAAATGTGCGGGCCGTCAGGGTGAAGCGCGAAACGCAATGCCCTGCTGACCAAAACAGGAAGAACCGAAATATGTCCTTCTCCTGAAAACTCGCAAAATTCTGTCCGTACGCCTTGTTCAGCCAAAGTAGCCAGCCGCTCGTAAAGCTCCTTCGCGTTATCGTTCATTCGGCATTTATGATGCTTTTCCAATTCTCCTGCCGCAAGCAGAAGATTAACAGGCTGACCGTTTTTCTTTAAACAGGAAGCGAAACGCTCAGTTTCCTTTTCAATAAATGGTTTATTCCAATGAATGGACGGACTGCCCGCGATATACGTTTGGAATGCATCCGGTTTCGTTAAGAGCACCTGCAAAACGAAGAGCCCGCCAAGAGAGTGGCCAAAGATCGTTTGTCTGTTTCTGTCAATCTCATAATCTTGTTCAATCTCCGGTTTGAGATCCTCTTCAATAAACCTTAAAAAGTCCCCCGCTCCGCCATGCTCCGGCCATTCTTTGCCGTCAGGCCTTACCGGCAGCTCCGAGTAAGACGTAGGCATTGTAAAATCCCGGTGGCGCGCAGAAGAAAACGGTTCTGTTGTGTCATAGCCAATACCGACAATCACAGCGGGAATCACCCCTGTTTTCTCAGGACGGCGCCCCTGCACTCGAACAGCTTCCGACATTGTACCAAAAATAGAATTGGCATCGAGCAGATAAATAACCGGATAACCAGAAGGCGGCGGCTCTGTGCTCGGTTTTGAGATAAAGATTTGATAGCCGCGGCTGCCATTGCGTGAAGACATTTTACGCACTTCCGTTCCCGGAATGGTAAATGCGTTGTAGGTCCCGCCTTTAGCCCCATCTGTTTTTTTCTCAATCATGCAGTACGACATTCCTCTCCTTAAAACTGGCTGCATTTATGATAATGATTTTCACTATCAACTAGACAACTCAAATAATAGGTTTTCTGGCAAACAAAGTCAACTTTTTCCTTAATAAAAAAGGCACCTTATCTAAATAAGGTACCTGATGACTAGCAATATGGAAATAAAATCCTTGAAAAGATGCTGATTATCCTACGTTTACTAGAACCTTAATCCCATGTAAATCTCTGATTCTGCCAAGGGTCGCCTCTCATATGATAGCCGTTCTGCTCCCAAAAACCGGGATGATTTTCTTTCGTAAATTGGATGCCGCGCAGCCACTTAGCGCTTTTCCAAAAATACAAATGAGGAAACACCCCTCGCAGCGGGAAGCCGTGTTCAGGCGTTAAAGGTTCGCCGTTATGCGCATAAGCGAGCAGTGATGTTTCAGCCAAAAAGTCATCGAGCGGCAGATTTGTCGTCCAGCCCTCTTCCGCGTGTAAAATGACATAGCCCGCCTCTTCTCTTACCCCGGCTTTCTCCGCAATATCCCTTGTCCTTACCCCCTGCCAAACATTATCAAGCCGCGACCAGCCTGTCACGCAATGAATGTCATTTTCCGATTCACACTGAGGAAAGGCTTTTATATCTTCAAAGCTTAAAAGCATAGGGTGATCAACCAATCCGTATACTTGCAGATTCCACTTCGTCATATCCTCATAATACGGAACGTTCCCCGTATGAAGCACAGGAAACGAAGTCGTCACATTTTGATTGGGCGGCACTCTTCCTGACTGATCTGCCTGTTTTATTTTTCCGAAATACATGCAAATCCTCCTTTTGTTAACCTAAATTATATTTATGTTGACAATCATTCAGATCTTTATTACTCTATGATTGTGTATGTAAACCTAAGGGGGAACAACGATGAAACAACATAAACTTCGTGCGGGTGATATGGCGCTGATCGGCATGTTCGCCGCACTTATGGCTGTCGGCGCCAACATTACATCAGTCGCGCCCTTTTTGCAAGTTGCCGGCATTCCGCTGTCGATGCAGCCGTTTTTCTGCCTCTTGGCGGCTTTGCTTCTCGGCAGCAAACGCGCTGCTATCGCGATGCTTGTATATGCGCTGGTCGGATTGGCCGGGGCACCAGTGTTCGCTCAGTTTTCCGCGGGCTTCGCACCATTTGCAGGTAAAAGCGGCGGCTTCATTATCTCATACATTCCTGCAGCATTCGCAGCTGGATGGTTATTAGAACGCAAAATTCAGCCAAGTAAAACCCGTTTTCTGATTGCTTCTCTTATCGGAACGGCCATTATGTATATCATCGGCACCACCTATATGTATCTTGCGCTGAATCTGTGGATTCATACACCGGTGAGCTACGGCACGGCTTGGGGCTTTATGACTTGGTTTATGGTAAAAGACACGGCGCTGGCTGTGCTGCTGACGTTTATCGCACCTGCGATCTACCGCTCTATTCATAAAGCAACCGGCTTTAACAGACATCAAATATCGTCCACTTAAAAACCGTTCCGATGGACGGTTTTTTGAAATGATAAACAAAAAAGGCTCTCCCGTTAAGGAGAGCCTTTTTTCTATAAGACAAGCGCCGCAATCCAGCCAAAAATAACAAGCGGAATATTATAAAAGATAAATGTCGGCACACAAGTGTCCCAAATGTGGTGATGCTGTCCGTCCGCA
This sequence comes from Bacillus sp. 2CMS4F, assembly GCF_023161785.1. Lineage (NCBI taxonomy): Bacteria > Bacillati > Bacillota > Bacilli > Caryophanales > Bacillaceae > Bacillus > Bacillus sp. 2CMS4F. The sequence continues at coordinate 104,288 of NZ_JALNTO010000005.1, read as the reverse complement.
CTCAGACCCGAAGTCGGGCCAAGCGTACTGTCGCTGGCAGGTGAACCGGCGTCGCCAAGCGCGGCAGCCGCTCCGATAATCGCAATCGTTGCCATCGGGCTGAAGCCGAGCTGCATACATAGAGGCACAAAGATCGTTGTGATCACCGGAATCGTTGCAAAAGATGAGCCGATTCCCATTGTAATCAGCAAGCCGACAATCAGCATCAGCAATGCACCCAGTGACTGACTGTGCCCGATAATACCAGCTGATGTTTTGACCAATGACTCGACATCTCCGGTTTTTGTCAATACATTTGAGAAACCGGCTGCAACAAGCATAACAAATCCGATAAAGGCCATTAATACCATACCGTCAGTAATCAATGAATCCGCTTCGTCACGTTTCATTACACCGCTGACAAACAGGATAATCAGGCCGGCCAGCGCCCCCATAATCATCCCTTCTACTCCCAATGTCTGCGATAAATAAAGCTGGACGCCGAGTGACACTACAATGGCGAGAACCGCGATTCCCAGGCTTTTTTTCGTATATGGAGATGCTTTTACACCTGAGATTTCTTTTGTTTCATACACTTTTGGTTTACGAAAAACGATTACTGATAAAATCAAACCGACAACCATGCCTGCAACCGGTATGATCAGCGCGTACGGGATATCGCCAAGCGGAACGTTTAAACCCGCATCGGCCATGTTGTCCTTCAGCATGCCTTGGAATATCTGGCCGAAGCCAACAGGCAGTACAATATAAGGAGCCGTTAAGCCGAACGTAATCACACACGCAATCAGCCTGCGGTCCATTTCAAGCTCATTAAAGATTTTCAAAAGCGGCGGTATCAGCACAGGAATAAATGCGATGTGAACCGGTACCACGTTTTGTGAAAAACAAGCTACGATTAAAATAATCAGTACGATAAGCACTTTAGACAGTGCCTTTTTTCGAGTATCTTCTTTGTTTCCAATTAATTTCACAGAAGCTTCCACCATAGCATCCGGAAGACCTGTTTTCGTTAAAGCCGCAGCAAACGCACCAAGCATAGCGTAGCTGACTGCAACGGTGGCATTTCCTCCGAGCCCTTCTGTAAAGGCTTTAACCGTTTCACCAAGGCCGAGTCCTCCTGTTAAGCCGCCGGCCAAAGCACCTATGATTAAAGCAATAACTATATTGACACGCAGAAGGCTTAAAACAAGCATAAGCAGCACTGCGATGACGACTGCATTCATGATACCCCTCCAAAATCCTTTAGTTTGCTAATGTAGTAGATAAATAAAGTACGAACGTATCGTATCATATTCATGATACTTTAGTCAACTAAAGATTTTGGAGAAAAAAAACCTGCCGCGAAATCGCAGCAGGGCTATATTTATTATGCTTTTGCGTCTTCTTCCGCTGTGAATCTTTCTGCCAGCGTAGCCAGTGTTCTTGCCATGACGCCGGTTGCACCGGACGGACCGAAGCAGCTTGCTTTACTTGAAGTTGCTGTGCCTGCAATATCAAGATGGACCCAAGGAGTCGTTTCAGCAAACTCACCAAGAAACGTTCCTGCCATAATGGCATGGCCTTCCCGTCCCGGTGAATTGTTTAAATCCGCCATTTGGCTGTTTTTCACACGTTTTTTATCCTTTTCTGTAATCGGCAGCTGCCAGATGGCCTCACCGCACTCTTCCGCAGCTTCAGCCACCCGCTGATAAAAGCTCTCGTTATTTGTCATGGCGCCGGTTGTTTCTGTGCCCAATGCCACAACAACGCCGCCGGTGAGCGTTGCCACATCAACAAGAACAGACGCGCCATGCTGTTTCGCATATGTAAGGCCGTCTGCAAGCACAAGCCTTCCTTCTGCATCCGTGTTAAGGATTTCAATCGTTTTTCCGCTTAATGACACGATGACATCGTCAGGCTTCATCGCTCCGCCTGAAATCATGTTGTCGGTTGACGGAATGACAGCCAGCACATTTTGCTCCGGACGAAGCTCGCCGATCGTTTCCATTGCGCCAAGGACCGCTGCCGCTCCTCCCATATCGGATTTCATGCCGACAATTCCTGTTTTCGTTTTAATAGAGTAACCGCCTGTGTCAAAGGTAATTCCTTTTCCGACAAGTCCGATAACGTTTTCCCATTCCTTTTTGCCCTGATACTTTAAGACAATCATTTTGGGCGGTTCGGCAGAGCCTTGGTTTACCGCAAGGATCCCTCCCATACCGAGCTCTTCCATATCCGATTTCTCCAATATTTCACACTCAAAATCATACTTCGCCGCAAGCTCGGACGCATAAGAAGCCAAGTCAGTTGCTGTCAGCATATTTCCCGGCATATTAACAAGCGTTCTCGCCGAATTTGTGCCCTGCCCGTATGCCCGGCCGACAAGAAGACCGGCCTGCACTTCTTGTGTATCTTCATCTGTGACGGCATAGATGGATTCAAGCTGTTTATCCGGCTCATTTGATTTGTGCTTATAATCCTGCACCTCATAAGAAGCAAGCAGGCAGCTCTCAGCTAATGCGTGAGCGGCATCCGCTGCGGGAACTTCTTCACAAATAAATGTGTCAAGCAGTACGGCAGCCTCTTGTTTTCTGTCTTTATGAATGGCTTGAAAAACATGGGCAAAGCTTTCCTTCGCCTCTTCAAATGAATAATTCGCCTCTCTTCCCAAACCGACGAAATAAATACGTTTCATACCAGCGGAGGACGGAGGGAATACTTTTGATACTTGATTCCGTTTGGCAGAGACATCACCGTCTTTCAGAAGCTGAGTCAGATGGCCTTCCAGTTTTTCATCAATTTCCTTTGCTTTGCCTGTCAGCTGGCTTTTTTGAAAAAGTCCGACCACTAGGGTTTCAGTATGCTCTAATTGTTGAACCGCATAAAACATAAGGCTTACACTCCTAACGTAATGGGTATTTGTAATGAACAATGGTATAATAGGAAAAACATTCTTTCCTTACATTTATTTTATCAAACAACAGACAAAGACCTGCTTTTTTCTTTTGTAACACGAAAGATTTTCATATAGAAAGGATGTCGCCTATGGAACTTTTTATGAATTTTCCTTTATTATCAAGCCTTGCTGCCATCATCTTTGCACAAGTCATTAAAGTGCCGATACAATTTATCGTATCCAGAAAACTGGACTGGTCGCTGGTGACAAGCACAGGCGGCATGCCGAGTTCCCACTCCGCAGCTGTTACGGCGCTCTCTACAGGCGTAGCCTTAGAGCATGGATTAGGTTCCTCTCTCTTTGCGGTTTCAGCCATTTTCGCCGTCATTACCATGTTTGACGCAACCGGCGTCAGACGTCATGCCGGCGAGCAGGCAACAGTCATTAATAAACTTGTGATTGATTTTAACCGTTTTGTGAATGAAGCAAAAGATTTCCCGAAAGCCGAAGAGAAAGAAAAACAAAAAAAGCTGAAAGAGCTTCTCGGCCATCAGCCAATCGAGGTCTTTTTTGGCGGATTGACAGGAATTTTATTAACACTGGCACTGGCATACTTTTTTCTGTAAAAAAATAACGCTTCAGCCGCAGCTGGAGCGTTTTATTCTTTCACTGTTTTGTATTGATTTCTGAACACCTGCAATGATTTTGTTTCATTAAGCTTTACCAGTTCATCCTCAGTGACTTTTCCGGTCCCCTTCTTAATCACATACACGTCCAGGGTTTTTTTGCCCCATTCATTGTAGACATCATGAACGGTTTCAAAGTACAGATCAATGCGGTTTCCCTTGATGGCCGATCCTGTGTCCGCAACGACACCCAAACCATAGTTCGGGATAAATAAAATGGTGCCGATCGGAAAAACGGATGGATCGGCGGCAACCGTAGAGTATAAATCTCTTTTCACTTTAACACCTGAATATGTAAGCCCGTATAATGGATCACCAGGTTTTTTACCCGTCGATTCGACTCCCGCTGTATAGCCTGTAGCCGTTACTTTTTGCGCCGGATACTGGTTCCAGTCAAAGGCTTCTTCCAATGGTTTGTCTTTTGCTTTGGCTGCAGCGGACATCGTTTTTTCGTTTTTCTGCTGCAATGCTTTTAATGTCAGCCCTGTATTCTTCGAGTGCTTCTCATTATTTTCTTGCACCCATTTTGATAGGTCCTTCGCCTCTACTCCTGATATGGCTAAATATGTCGTGGCAAACGCGAGCAGAAATAAACAGGCCATCAGCAAACGTCTGATCATTTTCAACATTATTCACCTCTCCTCCGAATCATTGTTCCCAAATAGCGGGAGCAATATTCAAAACGGTGAATGCGCTGAAGGCACAAAAAAAAGCTTTCTTTAGAAAGAAAGCGGCATTAAAACATCTGATATCCTCTTTTTCTGAGCATGTTGATCGCTATGCCTGAGACAATGGCGCCGGCCAGACCGCTGGCTAAAATCAATACATCTGCAGCAGCTAACGATACGATTCTCTGAAACAGGCTGGCAAAGGATTCGCCTGGCGATTGGATATAGCTGATCAGCTTTTCCTTGCTGATTATAAAAAGGCATACAATCGGATAAATCACAGCCATAATCCAGGACATTCTCAGCAGCATGTTTAATAAGAAACCGATTCCAAAAAACAAAACAAAAAATAAAACAATTGAGATGATAACGACTGGCAGACTAATCAAAACCCCACCCCCTGCGTTACTTTTAGTGTACCGCGGGGGCTTTTAAAAAGTCAACGGCTGGAAAATGAATGACTGTCTTTACCTGTCCCCTGACATGACGGACAAGTTTCTGAACCGCCGAGGATTAATTGAAAATACCCTTTCCCTGAGCAAAACGGGCATGCCTGTGAAGCGGTTGTCGTTGCGGTTTTCATCTTAGCATCACCTTTTTTCTTAATTTTCAGATAATAATACCATACCAAGCTGTCAATGATAAAGTCAGATCATGTGACAAATCTTTTGATGTAAGCGGAAACATTTTTATTTTCCTCTTGTTCTCTTTTTATTTTGGCGTTTTTTAATAAAACAAAACCCGCGGAGAGCGGGTTTTTAGAAAAACTTAAACTTGCCTTTTTTCAGTGTGAGTCCGAGTCCGCCGATTAAAAACAGCGAACGGTTATCGATGACTTTTTTCATAAAAGAAGCCGGCGTGCCTTTCAGTTTTCTTCCGTACACGACTCCGACCGCATTATGCTCGCCAAGAGAAGCCACCGTTCCTTTTATATCAGGTTTGAATTCTTCAAGCTCGCCGCCCTTAATGAGTTTTGCAATGTTTTTAGCGACCGTAGTCCCCTGCTGCATCGCGATTTGGGCGGTCGGCGGATAAGGACGGTCAGTGTCTTCATTGATAAACAGCGAGCTGTCGCCGAGAATAAAGACGTTGTCATGTCCGGGCGCGCGGAGATCAGGATTGACTTTCACCCGGCCGCGCATATTTTCAAAGCCGGCTTCTTCCACAATCGGATGTCCGCGGACACCTGCCGCCCACACCACCGTTTGCGATTTGATTTGCTCGGGCTCCTCATCTTTTTTGCCGACTGTGACTCCTTCTGCGGTACACTCTTGAACCGCCGTGCCGATTTTAAACTCAACGCCATTCTCCTCAAGATAGTGAACAGCATAATCGACAAGCTCGGGATCAAAGCCCGGCAATACGGTCGGCGCTGCTTCTACGCAGATTATGCGTACAAGGCTTCTGTCAACGTCATACTCCTTGCAGAGCTCCGGCACGCGGGCAGCCAGTTCGCCAAGAAATTCAATACCCGTAAATCCGGCTCCCCCGACAACGATTGTTAACCTGTCCGGCCTTTTTTCAGCTTCGATGTTGTAAGTCGCAAATTGCAGCTCAATATGTTCCCGAAGCACGCGAGATGTATTGATATTGGCGATCGGAAACGCAAATTCTTTTAAGCCTTTAATGCCGAACGTTTCAGGTACCGCCCCGAGGCCGATAACTAAATAATCGTACTGCAGCTCTCCATTGGCAAGCACAACTTTCTTCTCGTCTATTTTGATTGCCTTCACGGTATCCTGTACAAAATTGACACGTGACTGGTTGATTACATCTTTTATCTGATAACGGCAGCGGTCATGATGGAGCGTACCGGCGCTCGCTTCGTGCATCCATGTCGTTTCGTAATGATAATTGTGTTTATTCACAAGCGTAATATCAGCATCATTCGGACCGACATGCTTCGTCAGCCTTGTCACTGTCATCAATCCGCCATAACCTGCACCTAAAATCACGATTTTGGGCTTATTCAATGCCATCACATCCACCTTCTCTTTTTTTTGCTGTTAGACGCATATAAAAATCATCATTTGTGTTATCTTCAGCTTATTGGCAGGATTTTATGAAATATATTGAAAAGTTTTTTGTGAAGTCCACACCCATAGCACTACTATCATGTGTATCCGGCTGGTTCATGAAACATTCAGAAAAAAGATGAATTCATGTTTTTCTTATCGTATCGGCCCGCGGGCATATGATCAAGAATGAATGCGCATACAATGCACTCGCAAATTTTTCTGCTGACTCGTCAATTTTAAGAGCAATATGGTATAATTAATAACAATTTTCATTTAGGAGGCAATTTTCGTATGCGAGAGGATACAAAGGTTTATGATATTACAATTATAGGCGGGGGACCGGTCGGCTTATTCACCGCTTTTTACGGAGGCATGAGACAGGCAAGCGTCAAAATTATCGAAAGCCTGCCTCAGCTTGGCGGACAGCTTAGTGCCCTGTACCCTGAGAAATATATATATGATGTAGCAGGATTCCCGAAAATCCGCGCCCAAGAGCTAGTGAACAACTTAAAAGAGCAAATGGCGAAATTCGACCAAACGATTTGTTTAGAGCAAGCGGTTGAATCTGTTGAAAAACAAGCAGACGGCGTGTTTAAGCTTGTGACAAACGAAGAAACCCATTACTCTAAAACGGTCATCATCACAGCAGGAAACGGCGCATTCAAACCAAGAAAGCTCGAGCTTGAAACAGCCGAACAATACGAAGGCAAAAACCTTCACTACTTCGTTGATGATTTACAAAAATTCGCCGGCAGACGCGTTGCGATTCTGGGCGGAGGAGATTCAGCGGTTGACTGGGCGCTTATGCTTGAGCCAATCGCAAAAGAAGTTTCCATCGTTCACCGCCGCGATAAATTCCGCGCGCATGAGCACAGTGTGGAAAACCTTCACGCATCTAAAGTGAATGTCCTGACTCCATTTGTTCCGACAGAGCTCATCGGAGAAGACAAAATCGAGCAGCTTGTGCTTGAGGAAGTGAAAGGCGAGCGCAAAGAGATTTTAGAAATCGATGACTTAATTGTCAACTACGGCTTCGTCTCATCTCTTGGACCGATTAAAAACTGGGGACTTGAAATTGAGAAAAATTCCATTGTCGTCAAATCGACGATGGAAACAAATATCGAAGGCTTCTTCGCAGCAGGTGACATTTGCACATACGAAGGAAAAGTCAACCTGATCGCAAGCGGCTTCGGCGAAGCACCGACAGCTGTTAACAACGCGAAAGCTTACATGGACCCGAAAGCTCGCGTACAGCCTCTGCACTCTACAAGTCTTTTTGAAAATAAATAATAAAAAAAGGAGTTTGTGTCAAGGTGACACAGCTCCTTTTTTATTTAAAGATATTTATATAATTCATCGCAGTTCCGATAACCAGCGCAATCACAAGGGCTGCTACAACCCAGATCGTGGTCATGATAATGCGGTCTTGGATCTTTTGGGACTTCGGTGTTTGTTCTTCGTTTTGAGTCATCTCCACTCGCTCCTTTCACATGTCCATGTCATAAAGAAAGCCTGGTGCTGTAGGACCAAGCTGTGCTGAACTTCTATATTAGCGTTTTATCATCCGCTCTATGAGATCATTCGTTAAGACTATGATACCCAAACTCATCCTGAATGACAAGCTTCCGCACCTGAATCACATCCATCATCAGATAAATCGTTTGACATCCTCCCTAAAACAGAGTACATTATACAAGGCGAACATTTGGTATATATTTATTATAAATATTCGTATTTAGGAGTGGATTCTATGGAAAACGTGTTTGATTACGAAGATATTCAGCTAATTCCTGCAAAATGCATTGTAAACAGCCGTTCTGAATGTGATACATCCGTACGTTTAGGCGAACGTACATTTAAATTGCCCGTCGTTCCTGCCAATATGCAGACGATTATAGATGAGAAACTTGCGGTTTCATTAGCCGAAAACAGCTACTTTTATGTGATGCACCGCTTTGAACCTGAAAAACGGATTGACTTTATAAAGGACATGAACGCACGCGGCCTCTTCTCTTCTATCAGCGTTGGGGTCAAAGATGAGGAGTATGCATTTGTCCGTCACCTGGCAGAAGAAAATCTGGTCCCTGAATACGTAACCATCGACATCGCTCACGGACATTCCAATGCCGTCATTGAGATGATTCAGCACCTCAAAAAGCATCTTCCGGACAGCTTTGTCATCGCGGGAAATGTCGGAACACCGGAAGCTGTCAGAGAGCTCGAAAATGCCGGAGCGGATGCCACAAAAGTCGGCATCGGACCGGGAAAAGTATGTATAACGAAAATTAAAACCGGTTTCGGCACAGGCGGATGGCAATTAGCCGCGCTGCGCTGGTGCGCAAAAGCCGCCAGCAAACCGATTATCGCGGATGGCGGAATCCGCACACATGGCGACATCGCAAAATCAATTCGATTCGGCGCCACCATGGTCATGATCGGTTCACTATTTGCCGGACACGAGGAATCACCGGGACAAACCATTGAAAAAAACGGAAAGCTCTACAAAGAATACTTTGGCTCAGCCTCTGAATATCAAAAAGGCGAAAAGAAAAATGTCGAAGGCAAAAAAATGCACGTAGAGCATAAAGGCGCAATCATGGATACGCTGATTGAAATGGAACAGGATCTTCAATCTTCTATTTCTTATGCTGGCGGAACTAAGCTGGAGGCTATCCGCAATGTGGATTATGTCATCGTGAAGAATTCGATTTTTAATGGAGATAAGTATTAAAAATAAAAAAAGCCAAGTCAGCGGCTCGCCGCTTGACTTGGCTTTTTTCTATCATTAGCACTCTTCTGGTTTACCTGCATTCGTCGCTGTCCTGAAAGAAGAACCGCAGCCGCATGAGGCGATGGCGTTTGGATTATCGATGGTAAAACCGCCGCCAAGCATGGATTGCTTAAAGTCTATAATAGTGCCGTTCATGATATCAAGGCTTTCTTTGTCAACGAGAACAGTAATGCCGTGCTCCTCAAACATACTGTCTGCTACGCTTTTTTCATGCTCAAAGCCCATTCCGTATGAAAGGCCGCTGCAGCCGCCGCCTTTAACGCCGACACGCAGAAACGCGTTTTCTTCTTCATGCTCTTTCATCATATCTTTTATATGCAAAGCTGCTGCTTCTGTAATTGTTACAGGGTTGCTCATTAATGTGAACCTCCTTTTAAAAACCGGATGTTGTCTTTTATTATAAACTTGATCGGCTCATTTCTCAAACTAGCTGTTTTATAAAAAATAGACGCCCTCACAAACAGTCTCTGCCGGGCCTGTCATCATCACATGGCCGTTCTCTTTCCAATTAATGACCAAATCTCCGCCCGCTAAATGGACCGTAATGTCTTCATTTCGTCTTGATACGCCGTTTAAAACAGATGCGACAGCCGCTGCACAAGCGCCTGTTCCGCAAGCCTGAGTGATGCCTGATCCCCGTTCCCACACGCGGAAGTGCAGTTCATGTTCATTCACGGTTTCCACAAACTCGACATTCACACCTTCCGGAAATTTTGGATCTTTCTCAATCACCGGCCCCAGTGTCGTCAGCGGAGCCTGTTCAATATCGGCAATCGGAAAAACGATATGCGGATTGCCCATGGAAACCGCGGTGCCTTTTAGTTCAGCTTCGCCAAATGTCATTGTTTCATTAATGGTTTGCTCCTCACCGCCGCCAAGCATCGGAAGCTCGGCTTTTGTCAGACGCGGTTCACCCATATCGACAGTGACAACATTCACTTTTCCGTTTTCAGCTTGAACCTCCGCTTTTACAAGCCCGGAGAGGGTTTCAATCAGAAAAGATGTTTCCTCAACCAGCTTATGCTCATACGCATATTTTGCAACGCAGCGCAGGCCGTTGCCGCAGTTTTTCCCTTCAGACCCGTCATTATTAAAAATCCGCATTTTGACAGGTGCTTGATCTGAAGGACATATGAGGATCATTCCGTCGGAGCCGATCCCTGTATAAACGGAAGACACTTGAACCGCTATTTCAGACAGTTGTTCTTCCGGCAGTTGTTCTTCAAATTGATTCACGTATATATAGCTGTTTCCAAGTCCGTGCATTTTGGTAAATCGAAATGAGTTCATAGAGGCCTCCAACTTTTTCTCTTTTTCTTAGTATAAAAGCTATTATAAACGGACACAATACAATTATCCCCCGTTTTTCATACATAAAAGCTCCTTGCAATGACGCAAGGAGCTTTTATCTTTTATATGAACATGCCGGCAATAGCTGCGCTCAGCAGATTGGCTAATGTTCCCGCCAGAACAGCCTTTAACCCGAGGCGTGCGATATCTGAGCGGCGGCTTGGCGCTAAACCGCCAAGCGTACCGAGCATAATCGCAATCGAAGAGAAATTTGCGAATCCGCATAACGCAAAACTGATAATCGTAGCGGTTTTTTTAGAAAACTCGCCGATGTGCGGACCGAAATGAGAATAAGCGACAAACTCATTCAGCACCAGTTTCTGGCCGATAAAGCTTCCGGCATGCAAGGCTTCATGCCATGGCACACCAATCATAAAGGCGATTGGAGAAAACACATAGCCGAGGATAGATTCTAATGTGACATCTTTTAAACCGAACAAGCCGAAAACACCGCCGAGAATACCGTTGACCACGGCGATTAATGCGACGAATGCAAGCAGCATCGCACCAACGTTCAGCGCAATTTGCAGACCTGTTGACGCACCCTTTGCAGCCGCGTCAATCACATTGGCCGCTCCTTCGCCTTCATCCATTTTGAAATCGCCTTTTACTGTTTGCGGCGTTTCCGTTTCAGGAATGATTAATTTTCCGAATACCAGACCCGCAGGAGCAGCCATGAAGCTCGCCGCGAGCAAGTATTCAATCGGAATACCGAGAAGGGCGTAGCCAAACAAAGTTGAACCCGCAACAGCCGATAGACCGCTCGTCATAATTGTAAACAGTTCAGAGCGCGTCAGCCCTGCAATGAGGGGCCTGATCACTAACGGAGATTCCGATTGCCCTACAAAAATATTAGCAGCAGCCGCAAGAGATTCCGTTTTGCTTGTCCCAAGAAGTTTCGACAATCCGCCGCCGATCACACGGAAAATGAGCTGCATGATTTTTAAATGATATAAAACTGCGATCAGTGCTGAGAAGAAAATGATAACAGGCAGTACACTTAATGCAAACGCCGGGCTGTCGCCGACTTTTAAAAGCGGCCCAAATATAAAACTGATGCCTTCATTCGCATAATCAATCAGAAGCTGTACACGGCTTGAAAACCATAAAAAAACAGCGCGTCCCGCTTCCCATTTCAACACGATGTATCCAAACGCCACCTGTATACATAAACCAACGATGACGGTTCTTATTCTAATATTGCTTTTCTTTTCTGAAAATAAAAACGCGATGGCGATTATCCCAACTGCGCCGAGCAGTCCCCAAAGAACATTCATGAATACACCTACACCTCTTAAAATTTATTTAAAACAAATCTTTTATACGATAACAATAATATTTTTTGATGTCTACACATTTTTTCAGTACTTTTGTACCGCAAAATAAAAAAGGGCCTGAGACAGGCCCTTTTCTTCAAAACATTGGGTTTTCTTCAATAAATGTATATATATTCTCAACAAGCTCAGCAGGTGTTTCACCCGTAACGACTTCTCCGTTTACTAGAGCGAATAGTGATTCCATACATTTCCCGCAATAGCTTAAACAGCCGTATTCAAGAACATCCAGATTCGGATCTTTCTCTAAAATCGCTCGGGCTTCCTGAGAGCCGTGAGCCAGATTGCTGACACAAAATTCAATCATTGGATTCATGCGGTTTCACCTCACATATGAACATTATCGCGAATTTTTCACTATTCGTCAAAGACAACGAACGCATTAAAATTTATTATCGTAACATATCATTCCTGCAATAACGTTTTACTAATTTGCCTTTTAAGGCTAATTTGTAGGTTATTTTGAAACTAATATTGTGATTTTAGATCAAATTCGATATAATTCTAGATGTTATTTTACAAAGTTCGTATTTTTCATCAATGTGTCTATCATACTCTTCGGGTTAAAGGGGAATTCAAATGAAAAAATTGGTCTTGATCGGCGGAGGTTACGGAAACATGCGTGTTCTTCATCGCTTATTGCCCAACCAGCTGCCTCATGATGTTTCAATCACGTTAATTGACAGAAATCCTTATCACTGCTTAAAAACAGAATATTATGCCCTTGCCGCAGGCACAATTTCTGACCACCATATCAGAGTGACGTTCCCAGAGCACCCTCGCCTGGATGTCGAGTACGGCGATATTTCATCAATTGATATTGCACAAAAACAAGTGCTGTTCCATGACCGCGAACCGATTTCTTACGATGACGCAGTGATCGGGCTCGGCTGCGAGGATAAATATCATAACGTGCCGGGAGCGCCCGAATTCACCTACAGCATTCAAACCATCGATCAGTCCCGCGAAACCTATCAAAAGCTGAACAACTTATGCGCCGAAGCGACTGTTGCCATTGTCGGAGCAGGCCTTAGCGGCGTTGAACTTGCAAGTGAATTAAGAGAAAGCCGTGACGATCTGAACATTATTTTGTTTGACCGCGGAGATCTCATTTTATCAAGCTTTCCCGAGCGTTTGAGCAAATATGTGCAAAAATGGTTCGAAGAGCACGGTGTCCGCATTATTAACAGGGCAAATATCACAAGAGTAGAAGAAGGCGTTGTGTATAACCACGATGACGCAATTTCCGCAGACGCCATCGTATGGACAGCCGGCATACAGCCGAATAAAGTCGTCAGAGACTTGGATGTGGAAAAGGACGCACAAGGCCGTGTCGTGTTAACCCCTCATCACAATGTCCCGGGTGATGAACATCTGTACGTTGTCGGAGATTGTGCCAGCCTTCCTCACGCACCGAGTGCCCAGCTGGCAGAAGCTCAAGCAGAACAGATTGTCCAAATATTGCAAAAACGCTGGAATGGTGAAGCCCTTCCTGAATCAATGCCTCAGTTTAAGCTGAAAGGCGTTTTAGGTTCACTCGGAAAAAAAGCCGGCTTCGGACTTGTTGCTGACCGGCCGCTGATCGGCCGTGTTCCGCGTTTGCTGAAATCCGGCTTGCTGTGGATGTACAAACACCATAACGGATAATAGCAGAACCGCTGATGAAGTCAGCGGTTTTCTGTATAACCGTATCTCTCCATTTCCTCATATACATCCTTCAATTTCGGATTGCCTTCTCCGACAATTTTATTTTCGACGAGGACGAGCGGATAAAAATATTCGTCATTTCTGATTTTTTCCGCAAGCTGTTTTACGTTTTCGACGTCAGGCGGCTCGTAAATGTCGATGTATTGGATTTCAAAAGGCTGATTCGGATATTTTCTTTTCAGCGCAGCCTCAAGCCATTCATATGTATCTTTAGCCGTCGGCATATTGACACAGCTTGCACAAACGGTTTCTGCCCCATATACGCTGAGCATGACTGTTTTGGTCATTGATAATGCCCCCATTTCTCTGCGTTAGTTCTTTCTATTAAGTATACAGAGACAAAAGACGTTTTTATAGAAAAAAACCGTTTTTGTGTTCAAGTCTGAATGTGCTATAATAATGGGAGCAATTCTGCAAACCAAACAATAGATTTTTATTGTTACACTGAATATAATGGTTTTATGACGACGAAAGGAGCGAATGTCATGACTGAAGTTGAAATGAAAGAACAGGTGCAGGAAGTACTGGACAAACTTCGTCCGTTTTTACTTCGTGACGGCGGTGACTGTGAGCTTGTAGACATTGATGAAGGTATTGTTAAGCTTCGTCTTTTAGGCGCGTGCGGCAGCTGCCCAAGTTCAACAATTACGCTGAAAGCCGGAATTGAACGCGCTCTTCTTGAAGAAGTGCCGGGTGTAATTGAAGTAGAACAAGTCTTTTAATAAAGCAGCCAGGCTGATATTTGATCAGCCTGGCTTTTTTTATGAGAGATATTGGTCAAACCATGAGCTTATATAGGCCAGGCGCTTGATCCGCTGTCCCGGGTGTCCGCTGCGTGACAAATTATGCGATGCTTTCGGAAAACGGACCAGCACGGTTTCCTTGTCCATTTTTTTCAAGGCGATAAAAAGCTGTTCAGCCTGTTCAATCGGGCACCGGTCATCACGTTCGCCATGAAGAATTAAAAGGGGCGTCTCCACGTTTGCCGCATATTTTAAAGGGGAACGGTCCCACAGTTTTTCCGTATCGGTAAACATGTCATGCTCAAGCTGCCAGTCCGTGAAAAAATAGCCGATATCACTAACGCCGTGAAAGCTGAGCCAGTTTGAAATCGAACGCTGAGTGACAGCTGCTTTAAAACGATGTGTCTGCCCCACGATCCAGTTGGTCATAAAGCCTCCGTAGCTTCCGCCTGTGACCCCTATCCGCTCGGCATCTATCTGCGGGTCTCTTTTGATCGCCTCATCCACTGCCTGCATCACGTCCTGATAGTCTTTTCCGCCGTAATCCCCTCTGACTGCGTTCACAAATTCCTGTCCGTAGCCATGACTTCCTCTTGGATTTACATAAACCACTGCATATCCTTTCGCCGCCAGCACCTGTAATTCGTGAAAATATGTATGCCCGTACATCATATGCGGACCGCCGTGTATATTGAGAATAAGCGGATAGTTTTTGCCCTCTGCAGCGTGAGCAGGTTTCATCAGCCAGCCGTTCACCGTCATCCCGTCTTCTGTCACATATTGAATGTCTTCAGGTAACGAAATGAGGTGCTCGTCAACAAACTTGTCATTCGCATCAGTCAGCCGTTTTTCTTCCTGTCCAAGCGGAATGCTGTAAAGCTCACTAGGTCTGCCAGGCTTTGTCACACTGGCAATAAAGCTGTGTTCATCAGGATGCATAGAAAAGCTGTTGATATATTCTTTTTCTAACCGAATCGGATATACGAGTCCCTCTATAGAAACATAATAGATTCCCGTGCTGCCTTGTTCTGTGCCGATGACATAAAACCCTTGACTGTCTTTTGTCCAAACCGGGCGTTGTTCAGCTCCTCCTATCAGCGAATCTCCAATCAACGCATCCGCTAAGTGAACGTCCAGCATATCAGTGAGACACGTAAGGCGGTCTAGCTCTATATCATAAAGCCACGCTTTTTCTAGCGTTGCATTCCGATATTCCTGTTCATGCCCAAGCAAAGCAAGGTACCTTCCGTCCGGTGAAAAAGAGCTGGGTCCGAATGAGCCGCGATGAGAGGTAATCAGCTTGAGATCTTCTGTCTCCAGCGACACCATGCAGACATCGTGCGGCTTGCTGGCATCATCCGTTTCAGTCAAATTAGCCGAAAAAACGAGAGATTTGCCGTCAGGAGAAAAAGCCGGATCGAAGTGGTCAGCTTTTTCATTAGTCAGCTGTTTTACCTCACCAGACTTCACGCTGACAAGCACAAGCTGAGCATACGCGCCTCTCGTCAGCCCTTTTCCGTCCCGTTTATAGGCTAAACCATGCACTTCAACCGGTTCAAAGCTGTCGGGTTCCGTTTTCTCTTGATCATAAACACTTTCTTCATCTCCAAGACTGACCGTGACAAGCACTGACTCTCCATCCGGAGACCATACCGGCTGAGACACACCATACGGAATATCAGTCAGTTTTTTTGCCTCACCGCCTTCAGCGCTCATTATATAAAGCTGAGACACATCGCCATCACGGTCAGAAACAAACGCAATCTGGCGTCCGTCAGGAGACCATCTAGGATCAGTACTCCGCTTTTCTCCATATGTCCAAGGAATGGACGCGCCGCTTTCTGCATCATATACCCATATATTTGAAGTATATGAATCTTTCTCTTTGTTTGCTTGTGACTTCACATAAGCCGCACGCTTCCCGTCCGGGGCGTATTGAGGGTCTGTCACCGAGACAATGGCTGTCATATCTTCCGCGGTCATCAGCTTTTTCATATCAATCTCCTCCTTTTTACATGTATTTCGTTTTTCTAAATAAAAATCCCTTTATATCAGGAAGAAAAAAAGCGTCCTCCGCTGACGCTGAGGAACGCTTGGAATGAACTATACACTTTTCACTTGATAGAAAGGATTTCGCTCTATTATACTTCCCTCTTTCGGAACGGTCAAAGCGTCGACTTCACAATGCGGGAAATGAAGTGCGAGCTGCTCTTTCAGCGCTTCTCCTTTTCCTTTTTCGGTCATGACGAGAATCGTCGGCCCCGCTCCGCTGAGGGCAGTTCCATAAGCGCCTTTCATCTCGGCAACATGCTCCACTTTAGACAATTCCGGGACAAGCATCGCCCGATACGGCTGATGGAACATATCCTTTTTCATGATTTTTCCGACAAGCGGCCAATCCTTTGACATGATCGCCGCGATGAGAATGTTGCTGACGGCGCTGGCTTTTACAGCGTCCGCATATGGAAACTCTGCCGGGAGCACGTCCCGCGCGTCTCTTGTCAGCACCTCGTAAAAAGGAATGACAACCACGACATCAATGTCGGCATCCGGCACGCGGATCATTTGCGTCCCGTCGTCTTCATGCAGTCCGATCACAAGCCCGCCGACGAGAGAAGCGCCTGCATTGTCCGGATGTCCTTCTTCAAGGCTGGCTAAATGCAGCTTGTCTGCTTCGGAGAGCTGTAAACCGCATAATTCGTCTGCCAGTTCTATAGCCGCCACTATGGCCGCAGCACTGCTGCCAAGACCGCGTGCAAGCGGGATGTCGCTCCACACTTTCACATGTGCAGGAGGCATTGCTTTTCCGTACATATCTGCCGTCCGTTTCGCCACTTGATAGATCATATTATCTGTACCCGCCGGAATTCCGGCGACTGTTTCTGTTTCAGCTTCAAAAGACCAATGATCGCTTTCAAAGACGGTCAGCTTCAAATATCTGCTGAGCGCCATTCCGACTGAATCAAAGCCGGGGCCTAGGTTAGCCGTGCTTCCTGGAACAGTGACAGAGAACAGCATGTCGGCATCGTTCATACACGGGCCGCTCCTTTTAAGTATTCGAGGATGCTGTCTTCATCAGTCGGCAGGGTGACCGGCTTCATTTCAGAAATGTCGACCGCTGTGTTCGGGTCTTTCAGCCCGTTCCCTGTTAACACAGCCACAACCTTGCTGCCTTTCGGAATTTCTCCGGATTTTACTTGTTTCAGCACACCTGCAATAGATGCGCAGGAGCCCGGTTCTGCAAACACGCCTTCTTCACGGGCAATCAGCTGATACGCATGAAGAATTTCATCGTCAGTGACTTCGTCAATTTTCCCATTGGACTCCTCAGCCGCTTTTACAGCTTTATCCCAGCTTGCCGGGTTTCCGATACGAATCGCTGTTGCCACTGTTTCCGGGTTTTCAATAACTTCGTTGCGGACGATCGCAGCTGCACCTTCCGCTTCAAAACCGCGCATTTTCGGAAGGCCAGTGCCGTTTTTCTCATGATATTCTTTGAAGCCTTTCCAGTACGCTGTGATGTTTCCCGCGTTTCCGACCGGGATCGCCAAAACGTCCGGTGCTTCGCCCAGCTGTTCGCATACTTCAAAGGCAGCTGTTTTTTGGCCTTCGATGCGGTAAGGGTTGACCGAGTTGACAAGCGCGATCGGTGATTTTTCACAAATTGAACGGACAATTTTAAGGGCATCGTCAAAGTTGCCGTCGATCGCAATGATTTCAGCTCCGTACATGACTGCTTGAGCGAGCTTGCCAAACGCGATTTTCCCGTTCGGGATGATGACAATACATTTCATATCGGCGCGGGCTGCATAAGCAGCCGCAGCCGCTGATGTATTTCCGGTTGACGCGCACATAATCGTGTCGTTGCCTTCCTCTTTCGCCTTTGCCACCGCCATGACCATCCCGCGGTCTTTAAAAGATCCAGTAGGGTTTACGCCTTCTGTTTTGGCATGGAGCTCAATCCCGAGCTGTTCAGACAGCTTCGGCAAATGAATGAGCGGCGTATTGCCTTCATGTAACGTAAGCGCCGGTGTTTGATCCGTTACGGGTAAAAACTCTTTATATTGATGGATAAGTCCTTTCCACATTAGCTCCAACCGTTCCCTTCTACACGATATGTGCTTTTGACTTCTTGAACGACTTCCAAATCATTTAAGTTTTGCAGGATATCACTGAAATCAGCTTCTGATGTGTGGTGTGTGACGATGACGATTTCTGCTAACTCATCATGCCCCTTAATCGGCAGCTGAAGAATTTTTTCAAAGCTGACGCCCCGTTCTGAGAACACAGACGTGATTTTCGAGAATGAGCCCACCTCATCCTTCACGTGAATTCTCAAGAATTGCTGTGCATAAATATCGGACGGCGACTTCATGTTTTTCTCATATTGCGGCGCAACAAAGCTGTTGCCGGTTACGCCGAGACGCATGTTTTTCATGACAGCAACCAGGTCAGACACAACTGATGTGGCTGTCGGCATGCTTCCCGCTCCCGGGCCATAGAACATCGTCTCTCCGACAGCTTCGCCATACACGTAGACGGCGTTATATTCATTATGCACGGCAGAAAGCGGATGGTGGTCTGGAAGCAGCGTCGGCTGAACGCTGACTTCAATTTTGCTGCCGTCACGCTGGGCAATCCCGATCAGCTTCATTGTGTAGCCGAGACGTTTGCTGAAGCTGATATCCTCGTCTGTAATCTGGGAGATCCCCTTCACTTTGACATCTTCCAGATCGACGTTCATTGAGAAGCCGAGACGCGCCAATATTGCCATTTTCCGTGCGGCGTCGAGCCCTTCCACATCTGAAGTCGGGTCAGCTTCGGCAAACCCCAGATCCTGGGCTTCCTTAAGCACTTCCTCGTAAGGGCTTTTCTCTTTAATCATTTTGGTTAAGATAAAGTTCGTTGTTCCGTTTACGATTCCCATCATTTTAGTAATCCTGTCTGATGAGAGGCCTTCCTCTAATGTGCGAAGAATTGGAATCCCGCCAGCAACGCTGGCTTCGAAGTAAATATCACAGCCATTTTCCTTTGCTTCGGCTAGCAGTTCAGAACCGTACACGGCCATTAAATCTTTGTTTGCCGTGACAACGTGTTTTTTCGTTCTCAAAGCGTCAAGCAAATATTGTTTTGTCTGCTCAACACCGCCGATTACCTCGATGATGACATCAACATCTGGATCGTCGATCACATCATATACTTCTGTCGTGAGCACTTCCTTCGGCAAATCTACTTCTCTTTTTTTCTCTACATCTTTCACAAGCACTTTTTTTATTGTAATTGGACAGCCAACCTGATGCATCAGCTTATCCTGATGGTCTTGAATAATTTTAACGACACCGCTTCCGACGGTACCTAAGCCTAAAAGCCCTACACGAATTGCTTTCAAAAAAACTCCACCCTTCTTCGAATTGTCCTCTCAAGAGAGACAATTGTTAACTCAACACAGACATATAAGTTACAAATATTATATAAGCCCACTTCTGTTTTGACAAGACAACAATCTGCTGAATTTTGCGAATGTAAACGCTTAACCAATTGATATGACAAGATTCTTTATTTTCTAATTATTTTTGTCAGATTTTCTCCTTCCTTACAAGCCGCCCTTTCCGAGCCAGCTGACAGGGGGAACAAAAATGTTCTGCGCCCTCATGTTCATAAACTCCTGGGCGGCATTCAGAAATTGTTCATAGCCCGAATCGCTGAGAATGTAGTCGAGCTGCTCTTCATAATAGTGCTTTTCCGATTCTGAAGAAATATAGTAGCCTTCCACGATTTCATAATAATGAAGCGGAAAAAGGAGACGGCTGTACAAAAGACGTTTCGAAAATGAAGACAGCGGTGTGATTTGCTCGTATTCCTGCAAAAAGCGAAAGCCCTGCCGGTTAAAATCATCACGATGGTGCAAAAATGTGTGTCTCATATATTCGGCTAAATCGCGTGCAGCGTGGTCAAAGACCCAGTCAGCCGGAATCCTGATAAGGGATTCAGAAGACCACGTATTTCTTTCCATCCTCTGATGGCATATTGTTCCTGAATCAGCTGCTTGCGGTTTGTCATCGAGCTCAGTATCGACTAAATATTGAATTGCATTTTCTGACAGTCCTAAATAATATGGAAACGATTCAATCATTTTTTTATCAAAGGGCTCGTGCGGAGGGGTATGAACCTTTCGCTGCCAAAACGCTTCAAGCTGATCAATGCGTTTTCCCCACAGGTCTTTCCACTGCCCGATTCTTCCGGCCTCCTTCACTTCGTACGGGTATCCTCTGCCCTTTCGATGAAACTCCGCCAGTTCTGTCCCTATGGAAAATGCCCGGTTTGAAAAAGGAGGAGCCGCCTTCAGCAGGGCGTACGTTTTTCCTTCATGTTCAAAGGTCAGCTCGCCTTCTTTTGTAAAGATAAAAACGGAAACGTATGGGTCACTTTGTTCTTGTAAATACTGACTCATGTAATAAAGCTCCGCCAGCTCCTCATCTGAGAAATGGGAAACGGGAACAATCAAAAAGAAGGAATTCGGTGTTTGAAAGCATTGATACGTATGCTGATACATGGAAAGCTGCCTGATATGAATGCCGTATTTTTCTTTTATTGTGCCTTTCACAATGATCACCTGCCTGTTGAATTAGGGCTCATCACATCGTAGTCATACACAGGCGGAATTATGAATACATATTTTAATCCGACGAAGGAGCAAGAAAAAGTCGTAAACATCTCGTACGTTTTGTATAAACTAGTAAAAAAAGATTGGGTGAAGTTGATGTCAGATAAAGAACAAATCAGTCAGATGGAAGCCAAAGCAAGAGAACGGATGAAGGAGCGCGGCGTTGAGGTATCTGATATTGCCGAGCTTGTCTTTTTTCTGCAGAAAAAATATCATCCGGATTTAACCATGGATGAATGCACGTTGAATGTGAATCGGGTCCTCGCAAAGCGTGAGGTGCAAAACGCGATTTTAACGGGCATTGAATTGGACGTTCTTGCTGAGCAGAAAAAACTGTCTGAACCGCTGCAAACGATGCTGGAGATAGATGAAAGCCTATATGGAGTAGATGAAGTTCTGGCTTTTTCCATCGTGAATATTTACGGGTCCATCGGGTTTACAAACTATGGATACATCGACAAGGAAAAACCCGGTATCCTCGGCCGTTTAAATGATAAATCAACCGGCGAATGCCATACATTTCTTGATGACATTGTCGGCGCTATTTCCGCTGCGGCCTCCAGCAGGCTTGCACACCGCGCGCGGCATACAGAATAAAGGGCACCCTTTTGGGGCGCCCTTTTTTATATATGCTGAATCCACTCAGTCAGAGAATCAATAGCGTGAGTCGGTTTTTCCATATCGTCTGTCATATGCTCTCTTTTCGTTACGCCTGTGTGGACAAGCAGCGTATCCATCCCTGCATTAATGCCTGCCATAATGTCAGTCGCGTAGTTGTCGCCAACCATAAGTGTTTCGGATACGTCAGTGCCGAGAACACGCATCGCCTGCTCCATGATGATGGATTCCGGCTTGCCGATAAATACCGGCTGCACGCCTGTGGATACGGTTAACACGGAGGTCAGTGAACCGTTGCCCGGCAGAAGGCCTCTTTCAGTCGGTATGGCAATGTCACCGTTTGTGGAAATAAAGCGGGCGCCATTTCTGATTGCGAGGCAGCCGACGGCAAGTTTTTCGTATGTAATCCCGCGGTCAATTCCGACAACAACAAAGTCCGCATCTTCCTCTGCAAAGGTCAGGCCGTTTTCTTCAATCGCCTGGCGAATTCCTTCTTCCCCGATCACATACACAGACGCGTCTTTTTTCTGCTGGGCGATATGCTGGGCAGTCGCCATGCTTGTCGTAAAAACCTGCTCCTCTGTTGCCGGAATGTCAAAAGAGACCAGCTTGTCCGCCACCTGCTTCGGTGTGCGGGAAGAGTTGTTTGTCACAAAAAGATAAGGAATGCCGCGGTCTTTCAGCGTTCTCACAAATTCACAAGCTTCCTCGATTTTTTCTGTGCCGTTGTACATCGTTCCGTCTAAATCAATTAGATATCCTTTATATGTTTTCATTTTTAAACACTCCTGTGGCTTTCCTGTCGTTATTTAAACGCGGAAACAGGGCCCAGCTCTGTTTCCAAGTAGCTTCTGATTCGTTTCGGAAAGACTTGAAGGACCGCTAGATGCGCGGTGATCAGCTTGTAAAGCTCTGCACTGTCAGCGAGCTGATATTGCTGAACCAATGTTTTTCGGTACGCAATCAATTGCTTCAGCTCTGCCCCCTCTTCTTCCGTTACGACTTTTTCATCAACCAGTATGTCCATGATATCATCATAGCTGCCCGGGTCCCGCATAATAAAACCGTCAATCATGTCATTTCCTGTATCGAGAATGCATTCGATTAACAGGTGGCCGATGCGTTCAAGCGCGAGCCCCTCGATCTCGGATTCCCAGTCTGTTTGTGAATGAAACAGCGCCAGCTGACGCTCGTAGAACCCAAGTGTATGCTCTATTTTGTTTCTGTCAACAAAATACATGACAGCATCCCCTTTGTGTAATGGTTATTTTCTGATCCGTTTTAAGACAAAATACGCACAGCCGAAATTACAGTATTCGTAAATGTATTCGTCCAATGTGCTGATTTTCGTTTCAAAGGTCGCCTTTTGATTCTGGTCGTCAAAGAAGCCCTTGAGCCTGAGCTGGCCGTATCCCCAGTCTCCCACAATGTAATCGTATTTATTTAAAATATCGGAATAACGGGCTTTAAAAGCCTCTTCGTTGAAGCCGTCTTTGAAATTGTGCACCAGCTCAAATTCGGCATTTTGAATAAGAATCATGATCTCACCTCTTTTTCACTCATTCCTATCATAATTCATTGCCCCGTCCCCATCAATTGCTAAAGAATAATTCGTGTGATTTGGCTACCCTACACATGAGGAGGGATTACAAATGAAACGAACTGCTGTCAGCCTCTGCCTGATGACCGGGCTTTTATCCGGATGCGGAGGCGCAGGATTCAATAACGCTGAGCAGAATGCCCAGCATCAAAATGAAACCAGACCCATTCATGTATCTGACCGCGATGAGGCTTTTAACAGGCATGATGAGAATGAACAGTTTGGTTATGTCCGCTATCAAAAAGAACAATTGGACGCCGAACAGCAGGAGACACCGGCGCCAGACCGTGAAGAAACCGCTCACATCATATCAAGCTTAACGGTTCAGCTCCCTCATATTCAAGATGCCGCAGCGCTTGTCACTGACCAAGAAGCGCTTGTCGTGTACAAAACCGATTCGAAAAACCGTGAGCTGACAGCTGATCAAGTGAAAAAAACGGCGGTTTCGGTGATTCCACGTTACTATCATGTGTACATTTCCGACAATCCGAATCACATGCAGGCCATCAAAAATTACAGCAATCTCGGTTCCAGTTCAAGAGATGTCAGAGATATCATGTCGGGGACGATACAAGAAATGAAAACCTCCCCGCAAGGAAGCCCTGTCTCGGAAAACGAAAATGCCAATGGAGAAACACGCCAGGACAAGGAAACCAATAGGAATGACAAAAACGCCAGATGATCTGGCGTTTTGGCATTATGCTTGCGCTTGGCGTTTTTTAGATGCTTCGTTAACCTGTTCATCCGCATGGTAGGAGGAACGGACAAGCGGACCGGCTTCACAGTGGCTGAAGCCTTTTTGCATCGCGATTTCCTTCAATTCTGCAAATTCATCAGGGTGATAATATTTTTGGACTTTTAAGTGCTTCTTCGACGGCTGCAGGTATTGGCCGATTGCCATAATATCAACATTGTTTGCCAAGAGGTCGTCCATCACTTCGATAATTTCTTCTTTCGTTTCACCGAGTCCGATCATGATGCTTGATTTTGTCGGGATGTCAGGCTGCATTTCTTTCGCGCGGCGCAAAAATTCCAATGAACGGTCGTAAGTCGCACGCGCACGGACTCTTGGCGTCAGGCGGCGAACCGTTTCGATATTGTGATTCAGGATGTCAGGGCGCGTATCCATTAACGTTTTTAAGTTATCATAGTTTCCGCCCATATCTGACGGAAGCACCTCAATCGTTGTGAACGGGCTTTTTCTCCGGATTGCACGGACAGTTTCCGCGAAAATACCCGCACCGCCGTCTTTTTGGTCATCACGCGCAACAGCTGTGATAACCGCGTGTTTCAGATTCATCAGAGCGACGGAATCTGCTACGCGTTCCGGCTCTTGCAGGTCAAGTTCAGTCGGAAGGCCCGTTTTGACGGCGCAGAAACGGCACGCTCTCGTACAAACAGATCCTAAGATCATAAATGTCGCTGTACGTCTCACTGCCCAGCATTCATGAATATTCGGACATTTTGCTTCTTCACATACGGTGTGCAGATTATTTTCCCGCATGAGTTTTTTGAGTCCTGTATAATTTTCATTTGTATTTAATTTAATTTTGAGCCATTCGGGCTTTCTGAGGTGTTCGTCTTTCTTTGCCAATTCCCATCATCTCCAATATCCAATATACTCAATTTCTGACACGAAACATTCTGAAAACGAGATAGGTGCAGTTTTTTCATTTCTGCAACAAAAATAATGTTTTTCTAACTAAAGAAAGTCTTTTCTTTAGACACTTTAACATAGGAAAAATTTCTCGACAAGGGAAGATGATTACTGACATTTTCTCGCCGGGTTGCCGCAAACTATGTGTATTCAATATTGAAAGGAG
This sequence comes from Bacillus sp. 2CMS4F, assembly GCF_023161785.1. Lineage (NCBI taxonomy): Bacteria > Bacillati > Bacillota > Bacilli > Caryophanales > Bacillaceae > Bacillus > Bacillus sp. 2CMS4F. The sequence continues at coordinate 79,411 of NZ_JALNTO010000005.1, read as the reverse complement.
ATTATTTTGTGAAAGTTGTGTTATCTGCCCTTCTTCTCCTTTTGTTTGCATTTGAACCTTATGCGTCTGGAAAAGAGCTTTCAGATCCGGTGCTTTCCAAACGGATGGAATTATATCATAAAGTCGAGGCTGTAACGCAGATTCCTTGGTATGCGCTTGCCGCTGTTGATCAATACGAGGAGAATGTGCGGAGCAACAGAAAGGATCTGCCTGACAAAACGGGAATCATCAGCATCTATGTACCGGATGAGATCTGGAGCGGACCAGAAAACCCGAACCCGAAAGACGATGCGCCGTTAAGCATAAAAGTGTTTGACGGAATCGGAATGGACGGTGACGGCGACGGGAAAGCCGAGGTCAGCAATGATGAAGACATTCTGTATACATTCGCACAATATCTGCTGTCGTACGGCACAGATGAGGAGAATATCCGCATCGGGCTCTGGAATTATTACCGCCGTGATCAAACGGTGGGAATCATATCCGAGTTCATGAAGCTGTTTAAGGCTTACGGTCATATTGATTTGGGCGAGCATGCGTTTCCGCTTCCGATCAGAACGGATTACAGTTACCGCAGCACGTGGGGAGACGCCCGGGGCTTTGGGGGAAGGCGGATTCATGAAGGAACAGATCTCTTTGCCCACTATGGCCTTCCTGTTAAATCCACCTGTTACGGCGTCATTGAAATGAAAGGCTGGAACCGCTTTGGAGGATGGAGAATCGGCATCAGAGATATTAACAATACGTATCATTATTTCGCCCACCTCAATGGGTTTGCAAAAGGCATTAAAACAGGGCAGATCGTTGAGCCCGGCCAAGTGATCGGGTCAGTGGGCAGCTCAGGATACGGCCCGCCTGGCACGGCCGGAAAATTCCCGCCGCACCTGCACTATGGCATGTATAAGGATAATGGAAAAACTGAATGGTCGTTTGATCCTTATCCACATTTGAGAGCGTGGGAGCGCTATGAGTACAAGAAAAAGAAATGACGAAAGCCGCCTCATGAAAAGGCGGCTTTATTTGCTGTTTTTTTCATTTTTTGAATCATGGCTGTCTTCTTCTTTGCTGCTTGGAAGCTGGACAGAAGGCGTAACACTTGAACCGCCGCTTCCGTTATAAAATTGCGGCACTTCGCCCTGCACTGCTTTAATTGATACAGGAACATTATTGGTGACCACGGCTGTTTTGCTTGCGAACGGGATGATGACCTTCACTTTAATTTCTACGAAGATGCTGATATCAATAAGTGCGTTATTAATGCCGTATGGCTTTATTTTTGTTTTGACGTCTGTAAAGGCGTCACCGATCAAATTGAACCGGACCGGGATTTTCGGGCCGAGGTTTCCAAGAAGGCTGTTTCCTGTCACCTGTCCCAATGGGATGTTGATCATAATATTTTCACTGGCGCCGCTGTGTCCGGTGTGGGTTTCCATCTCTTTCAGATGAGACTGAAGCTGTTTTGTCACCTTTGTTTTCACACTGTTTATAATCTGTGTATTAAAATCGATTGTCGTTAAATTTCCGTTTTCATCAGAATTCATTTGAAACATATCTTTCATATTTTCGCTGTCAGACATATAATCCTCAATCGAATCCTGAATCACCTCTGTTGCCACACGCTTCGTTTCCATTTCACCGATGCTCATTAATACCGGTTTAATCGAGCCGTTGATAATCCAAAGGCTGACTGTTGTTGATATGATAAAAAATACGAGTGACAGCAGCAGCACGTACCGGAAAGGCAAAGGTCCTCTCTTGCGAAGAGGGCCGCGATATCTTGGCAAGAAAATCCCCCCTTACATATCACAATGTATGCTTGTAAGGGGGGACATAGTAATAGCCAAGGCCAATTTATTTTATTTCACCATTTTTAAAAGCGCTTCTCTGCCGCTCATGCCGGTATGAATGCCAAGATCTTCTGCGGCATATGTGACGGATTCTAAAGGGGCGTCTAACAGCTGGTCAATTGTTCGCACACCAACCGCCCGTCCCGCCACAATTCCACGCTCCTTTAATTTTTCATTCAGCAGCGCCACATCAAGCGCGCCGCACATAATGTATCCGTGATCATTGGAGACTGCCATGAAATTTGTTTTTGGAAGCTTTACTGTCACAGCTGTAAAAGGCTGTCCTTCGATCATAATCGGTGTCAGATTTACCACGTCAACCACTCCCTTCCTTCATCACTTTATGATGAAGGGCACGGCTTGTTGTGGGCTGACCTCCTTATTGTGCAAGCTTCCAGGCAAGCAGATCCCGCAAAAATTCCGGCATAAAATATTCTTTTACCTCGGCGTCGCGGATGATCGGAAACAGCCTGCCGAGCGTAAACATGTCAAGCACGGCCACAGCGTATTGTTTATTTTTATCTATGTCATCTCCGTTCAGCGTAATCCGGGTGACGTGCGTCATCCCATCGTCCAGCCGTTTTGTTTCGACATCGACACCCGCGTACACCATTTTCCCCATTACTTCTCCCCGGAAGCCCAATCCTTTAATTCGAAGCTGCTCCATCTGTTCCGAAGCGGCATGAACAATCGTTTCCTTCAGTTCCTCTCCCGTCAGGCGGACAGTAACCGGGTTGATGGGGTGAGGGCAGATGCGGTGCAGGTCAAGTTTGGTCACCGGGCCGGCTTTAAGCGGTCCGAGGATGACGCCGGAATTCACCATGCTGATGTCGGCTCCGCACCATTCCTTTAGCGCATATGCCAGAAGTAAAGGCAGATCGGATTCTTCAAACCACTTGACTTCAGCATCTTGCGCAAGCTCCGCAACGGCAACGGACAGCTTTTCCTTGGCTTCACGTTCTTTTTCCTCAAGAAATGCTTTGGTTTCCGCCGATTCTCCTGTCCATTCCGCCATGTTTTGAACAGACGCTGTTTTGCTGATGATTTTTCGCTTTTCAGTGTCCATCGTGATGTCTACACAGCCGACATAGTTTCCGTATTTCTCAGCGCTGGCAAGCAATACGCCGTTGACCATCTGTCCATTTTCAAGCAGATGGTGAGTATGAGACTCGAGGATAACGTCAATCTCCGGAACTGCTTCAGCAACCGCTTGATCGTCAAGAATTCCCAAATGCGACAGGAGAACGATGATATCAGCCTGTCCTTTCACTTCCTGTATGGTTTCTTTTATACTTTCGAGCGCATCAGTAACAGTCCATTCCAGCTTGTCATAGACGGGATAATACGGCACCGTTACGCCTAACAAAGCAATGGTCATGCCGTTTCTCAATGTTTTGATATGGTAAGGAACCGCCCAGGACGGGCGGTTTCCGTTTTTGTCATACAGATTAGAGACGATAACGGGAAACTCGGCATGATCATATAAAGAAGCAAGCTCTTCATGAGGAAGCGTAATCCCCTCGTTATTGCCGATAGCCGCTCCATCAATTTGAAGACGGTTTAAGAGGTCTACATTGGTTTTTCCGAATGTCGCCTCTGTCACAAAATGAAAACGATCAATATGATCACCAATATCAAAAACGAGCGTCTCTTCGCTGTGCAACTGATGTTCTTTTCTCTTTTGCTCAATATAATCTGTTATTTTGGGCCAATTTTCAAAATGGCTGTGCAAATCATTTGTGTGATATAAGCGGAGCTTCTCTTTCATACCATTCTCTCCCTAATCGTTCAGCTGAAAATGCCTTCATAAATGAGCTGGCAGCCGATCAAAATTAATACGATCCGCATAATCATGACGATCGTTTTCGTCTGCATTTTTCGGTTGATGGCGGCGCCAAGCCTTCCGCCGAACCAAGCGCCGGGCACAAGTGCGAGGGCATACAGCCAATTCACATGCCCGGACATGATATGTGAAACAGATCCTGTCATAGAGGACAGGAAAATAATGAACATGGACGTTGCCACCGCAACCTTTGGCGGGAACAGAAATAACAGCATCATGGCCGGAACCATCAGCGAGCCGCCGCCTATTCCAAAGAGCCCGCCTAAAAAGCCGACAACAAAGGCGATGGCAATCCCGACAGATGCCTGATATGAGTAAGTATAGGGCTCTCCGGCATCATCCTGAAAAGTCCGTATTATTCCTCTGTGCTCTTTGTTTACCGGCCGCGCCTTCGCTTTCAGCATTAAGGATAATGAAATAAGAATCATAAATATGCCAAACCAAATGGAAAACGAGTTTGAATTAAAAAGCTTTGACACGTAAGCCCCAATAATGCTGCCGGGACCTGAACCGATAAAGAAAATGAGCCCGCTTTTATAATCAACCGTTTTATATTTAATATAAGCCAAAGTTGAGGAAAGACCCGTAAAAATAATGACCAGAAGCGAAGTCCCGATGGCGACTTGCGGCGTCACATCCTGAAAATACGGCGTCACCGCGCTTAAAAACATCATGGCCGGAACGATGACAATCCCGCCGCCGAGTCCAATCAAACTTCCTACCGTACCCGCGATAAATCCCAGTACGATCAAAATCACAAACGACATCAATCAAAACCTCTTTTCTAAAATAAATCGAGCTGTCTCGGAGAAAGTCCGGGGTACTCGATATCAAGCAGTTCAAGCATCTGCTTGCCGTTATCCGCGGCGTCTCCGCCGGAATTGTTGTTGAACAGGACAAATACATCTTTACACTGCTGCTGCAATTCGTTCAGATGCTTTTTCCAGTCTTCCAGCTCCTGTTTGTTATAGCGGTATAAATATCTGACCTCACGCCAGTTTTTCCCGCCATCGGGCTTCATCCAGCCCTGCTTATTGCGTCCGTGAAACCTGACGAGCGTTTTGTTTTCATCGGTCGCCCGCAACACAGTCGGGACGCTTCCCTCGCCGATTTGCGGTTCGTCACATACGCTGTGAATCCAGCCTTCCGCTTTCATAAAGGAAAGCGTCTGCTCATAAAATGGCGGCGAAAACCAGGAGCGGTTTCTGAACTCAAGCGCGCAAGGAATATCGCCCATTTGATTTTTGCACCATCTTAAATAAGCGACATTTTCTTTCTTGCAGTCAAACCACGGCGGAAATTGAAACAGCACCATGGCGAGCTTATGGCTATGTAAATATGGCGTTAAGGACAGCTTAAAAGCATCAAACATCTCCTCTTTGGAGTCAAACGGAATGTCGCCGCGCTGATGCCCCGTCATGCCCTGATACGCTTTAATGATAAATTGGAAGGTTTCCGGTGTTTCCTTCACCCACTTTTCATTGTTGCGCGCCGGCTGAATCGCGTAAAAGCTCGCGTCTAATTCCACGATCGGAAAATGGGAGGAATAGGCCTGCAATTTTTTCTGGCTGGCCGTTTTCGGCGGATAAATGCTGTCATGATCCCCCCATCCCGTCAGTCCGATATAAATCACATTCATTCACCTCTCTTCCAGTTTATCACACGCGTTTTCAGGTTTCCTCGGAAATGCTGTTCATATTGCGGAAAAACGCTGAGCGCAGATGCTGATATTGTTCCTCATTGGTATCCAAAAACGCCTCCTCTCTTGAGGAAGGGATATTTTGGTACTCAATAGGCTCCTGAAACTGTTCACTCGTAAAGTCATACACAGCCCCATTTATGCTGTTATAAAAATGCCAGCTCTCACCGACCTTTGTTTTGAAAATATCGCCTCCGAATTGCTCCTGTATCACCAATGCCGTCACGCCGCATTGGCCGCATGCCGGACATTCTTTCGTCCATTTGGAACTCGTATGCAGCGACCATGATTGGTTTAGTATGTGTTTGATGTGTTCCATCATCGAAAGCCCCCTTTTTAAAAAGATACCACGATGATGGATTTTTAAAAACTACAGTCACTGACATAAAAAAACCGGCAGAATTCAATCTGCCGGGCTTACGAAGGAACGACCAATGCTCCCTCAATTCCGCTGTCTGCTTTCTCCCCATCACTGTACACGCTCCGTCCTCTGCTGTAGGTGGCCGAGATGCGGCAGGGGAAAGTATGTCCTTCATAAATGCTCTGCTTATGTTTTGCAAACATCGTTTCTGTTGTGACTGTGTACGGCTCCATGCTGACGAGAACGAGATCCGCGTCCCGCCCCTCTTCAAGCCGCCCTTTTTGCTGAAGGCCGAATCGCTTCGCGGGTGCCCCCGCTGTCCATTCAGCAATGGTTTCAAATGGAATATCCCGCTCAAGGGCCAATTCAAGCATGGCCAATAAAGTAAACTGCCCGCCGCTGATTCCGCCCCATGACAAAAACATATTATCCTCCCGCTTCAGAGAAGGACGGCAGGGGGAGTGGTCCGAGGACACCATGTCAATATCCCCCGCGATCAGCGTATCAATTAACGCCTCTTTTGATGGCTTCGATCTGAGCGGAGGGGCGCATTTTGCGACAGAACCCTTTTCCCGTAAATCGTCATGGCTGAACAAAACATAATGCGGGCATGTTTCGACCGAAACATCAAGCCCTTCCCGTTTCGCCTCTCTGATCAGCCGGACCGCTTTCGCCGTGCTGATATGGACAAAATGAACTGGACAGCCCGTCACTTTCGCATACTGAATCGTGCGATACACCGCTTCAGCTTCGGCTTCCTCCGGGCGGGAGGCCGCGTACGCATCCGCATTCACTTTCCCTTTATTCGCCCATTCCATCTGCAAAAAGCTTGTGATCGCATCGCTTTCTGCGTGAAGAGCAAGGATTTTTCCTGCGGCCGCAATTTCTTTCATTCCTTTGAGCAAGGTCCGTTCATCAACAGAGCGAAACTCCTCTGTGCCTGATTTTGATAAAAATGCTTTAAATCCTATCGCACCCGCTTCAGCCATCGGATGTATGTCATCAATATGACCGGGCACAAGGCCGCCCCATAACGCAAAATCCACCGCCGATTTTCGCCTGCCGATTTCAGCTTTTGCGAGAAGGTTTTCAGCCGTCACCGTGGATGGAATGCAGTTCAGCGGCATATCAAAATAAGTGGTGCAGCCGCCTGCAGCCATCATCTGTGAGCCCGTTTCAAACCCTTCCCAATCCTCTCTGCCCGGTTCGTTGAAATGAACATGGCAATCGACCGCACCCGGAAAAACATATTGCCCGCTAGCCTCCACAACTGGCGCCCCCTCTGCTTCAATTGCAGAACCGATCTTGGCAATGGTCCCGTTTTTCATTGCAATATCAGCTTCTTTAACACCATCCGGCGTGACTGCCTTTGCTCCTTTTATTACTAAATCGTAAGCCATACTGAACCCTCCCCTGTAAGGATGATGAATTTTTATGTCAGTTTATGTAACACAATCAGTCTATTTTCAACATTTTACTGTTACTATGATCGTATTACATCAGCAAAACAGCTAGAATTAATAATGAAATTTATTCATCTTAACCAATGGTTACTTTTTGTGCGAAAAGGAGAATGAGCTATGAATATTTTTGATGTGATGAAAATACCAGCTTACGAAAATGCAGTTTTAATTGCGGGAAAAGCAGGGGGAGAAAGAGAGGTTCAGCATGTCAACATGATGGATGCTCCTGATATCGCGGATTTTTTGCATAAAGACGAGCTGCTCGTCACCACCGCGTATCACCTGAAGGACAATCCTCACCAGTTATCAGAGCTGATTCGGCAAATGGCAAAACGCGGCTGTGCCGGTCTCGGCATTAAAACAAAACGGTACCTGGAGGATATCCCGAAAGAAATCATTGACCTCGCCGATTCACACGCGTTTCCGATCATCGAGCTCCCTGAGCATATACGCCTCGGAGACATTGTCAACGCCACGCTGAGCCATATTCTTGATATGCGTTCAAACGAGCTTCAGCAAGCCATTTACGCACATAAAAAATTCACAAACCACATTATGAGCGGCAAGGGATTGCAATCTCTGCTCAAAAAGGTATCAGACCTCCTTCATCTTCCCGTGCTGCTCCTTGACCAGCATGCCAAAATGCTTTCTGCATCTCATCAGATTTCATTTGAAACCGAAAAGCTCAAAAGCACGCTGCACACCGTGTCCGGGCCGTTTTTCACTTGTTTTTCTTCGATCTCAAATCAGAAAACATATTCTGTCCTTCCTATCTATAATCACGAAAAAAGCTGCGGCTACCTGCTTATACCGGAAATGGTCCAAGCCGCTGATAAAGGATTGATTCTCACCATTGAACAGGCTGCGAACGTGATTTCCTTTGAGCTGCTGAAGGAAAACGCGCTGAAGCAATATAGCCGGCGGGCGCGGAATGAGTTTTTCAGTAATTTTATCGAGCGGTCGTTCTCTTCTGACGACGAAATCAAAAACCGGGCAAAAGAATTTAAGCTCCGCTGGGATCAAAAATATATGTGCATCGCCGGAAAGCTCGACCGGAATGACAGATCGATCAGCTTTACTGAAAATCAGCTGGCCTCTGACAGCGTATTTGAATTTCTTGAAGGCGAATTGTCTGCCTTCCCGTTTCCGCCTCACCTCTTTATTAAAGGAAATGTCGGCATTCTGCTGATCGAGGCGACAGACAGCTGGAGTGAAATGCACGCCTCGGTGATCAGCTTTTTAGAACAGTTCCAAACACAGGTCAAAACCCAATTTAAACGGACATTGTCCTTTGGCATCAGCAACATTTGCCAAAAGCTTATCGATGTTCCGGACGCTTTCACAGAAGCGTCTGACGCTCTCCAATCAGGGCATTTATCAAGAAGCACGGAGTTTATCCAAGTGTATCACGCAAAAGATGTACCTGAGCTGCTCCGACTGCTTCCGGTTGAGGATTTGAAGAAATTTTACAATTCCACTCTTCAAAGCCTGGCTGAAAAGCAGCAGGAGGATCAAAGCCTGCTTCATACACTGTCTGTCTATCTAGAGACACACTGCCAGATTTCCGAGACGGCAAAACGTTTGTACGTGCATCGCAATACGGTCATCTACCGCCTCGAAAAATGTGAAGAATTACTGGGCAAAAGCTTAAAAGATCCCGAAACGACAATGCGGTTGCGGCTTGCTTTGCGGATGCAGCGGCTGATTAGCTAGCACTTGTCACATGATGTTACAAACGAAATGTCTTTTCGTTACTTTCAGCAATAACGCTCCTATTTTTCAGCTACTGTAGCCAATGACAGCCGGCAAACGGCACGTTATCATGTTACTAAAGTTCACATAAAAAAGGAGGGACTGTAGTGAAACAAAAACCGTTTGCAGTGTTCACTCTTGGCCTGCAGCATGTGCTGGCCATGTACGCAGGTGCGATTTTGGTGCCTCTGCTTGTCGGCAGAGCGCTGAATGTAACGTCGGAACAGCTGTCCTATCTATTGGCGATTGACCTGTTAACATGCGGAGCCGCGACGCTTTTGCAAACCTGGCGAGGAGCGTACATCGGCATCGGCCTTCCCGTCATGCTCGGCAGCTCGTTCGTGGCCGTCACCCCGATGATTGCAATTGGTGCAAATTACGGCATTTCAGCGATTTACGGTTCAATCATTGCAGCCGGTGTCTTGATCTTCTTGTGTGCCCGTTTCTTCGGCAAGCTGATCGTGTTATTCCCTCCTGTCGTAACAGGAACTGTTGTGACCTTGATTGGTCTTTCTCTTGTTCCGACAGGTGTGAAAAATATGGCTGGCGGAGAAAAAGTAAACGGCAGCGCCAATCCCGAATACGGTTCACTCGAAAACCTTCTTCTTTCTGTCGGCGTCCTTATCCTGATCTTAGTCCTCAACCGCTTTCTCAAAGGGTTTGCCCGAACGCTTTCCGTTCTGATCGGGATTGCTGCGGGTACTGCGGCCGCTGCCGTCATGGGCAATGTCAGCTTTTCATCTGTATCTGAAGCCCCATTCTTTCAAATCCCGAAGCCGTTTTACTTCGGCGCTCCATCTTTTGAAATCGGTCCGATCATCACGATGCTGATCGTCGGAATTGTCATTATCGTTGAATCAACCGGCGTTTTTTACGCCATCGGAAAGATATGCGGCCGGCCCCTAACCGAAAAAGATCTGGTCAAAGGCTATAGGGCAGAGGGGATCGCCATTATGATAGGCGGGCTGTTCAACGCCTTTCCCTATAATACATTTGCACAAAACGCCGGATTATTGCAGCTGACAAAGGTGAAAACGAGAAACGTCGTCGTCACCGCGGGCTGTATCCTTCTTTTCCTTGGGCTGATTCCTAAGGTTGCCGCTCTTGCTTCCTCCGTTCCCGCGGCTGTACTCGGCGGCGCAACCGTTGTCATGTTCGGCATGGTTATCGCCTCCGGAGTAAAAATGCTCAGTACAGTGGATCTGAAAAACCAATATCATCTGCTGACCATCGCCTGCTCAATCGCACTCGGCATCGGCGCCAGCACAGTACCGGCGATTTTCGCAGAGTTTCCCGCTCCGATCCGCATTTTGGTCAGTGACGGCACCATCACAGGAAGCCTGACCGCGCTCTTTTTAAACCTATTCTTCAGTTTGCGCGCCAGCAAGAAAAAAACCGTTCAGAAGGAAGAACTGCCGGTATTAGAAAACACACTTGTTTTAGAAAAAGAGGTGTAAATAGAGATGAAGGAACAGCATCATTCCTTTCAGCTTTTGATGCTTGGGCTTCAGCATATGCTGGCGATGTACGCAGGAGCCATTCTCGTCCCTCTGATCGTCGGAGCTGCGATCGGGCTCAATGCGGGCCAGCTGACGTATTTAATTGCCATTGATTTGTTTATGTGCGGGGCTGCGACTCTGTTACAGCTCTGGAAAAACCGCTATTTCGGCATCGGCCTTCCTGTTGTGCTCGGCTGTACGTTTACTGCAGTCGGCCCGATGATTTCTATCGGCAGCACATACGGTGTCTCAGCGATTTACGGTTCGATTATCGCAGCCGGGCTGATTGTCGTTTTAGCCGCGGGCTTCTTCGGGAAGCTTGTCCGTTTTTTCCCGCCGGTCGTAACCGGCTCAGTCGTTATGATTATCGGCATCAGCCTGATTCCGACGGCGATGAATAATCTGGCCGGCGGCGAAGGCAGCAAAGACTTCGGCTCACTAGGCAACGTGCTGCTTGGCTTTGCCGTTACAGCCTTTATTTTAGTGCTGTTTTATTTCTTTAAAGGGTTTATCCGCTCCATTGCGATTTTGCTCGGCCTTGCAGCTGGAACGGCAGCCGCTTTCTTTATGGGAAAAGTCGATTTTTCTGACGTCGCGGAGGCATCCTGGGTTCATATTCCTTCTCTATTTTATTTCGGCACGCCAACCTTTGAGCTTCCCGCCATTCTCACCATGCTATTGGTTGCGATTGTCAGCCTTGTTGAATCAACGGGTGTTTACTTTGCTCTTTCCGATATGACAAACAGGAAACTAACAGAAAAAGATCTTGAGAAAGGCTACCGTGCGGAAGGGCTTGCGATTGTGCTTGGCGGCTTATTTAACGCGTTTCCGTATACAGCCTTCTCGCAAAACGTCGGCATCGTTCAGCTTTCAAAAATGAAAAGTGTCAATGTCATCGCCATCACGGGATTTATGCTGATGGCAGTCGGTCTGATTCCAAAAGCCGCGGCATTGACGACCGTGATCCCGAATGCAGTGCTCGGCGGCGCGATGATTGTCATGTTCGGCATGGTCATTTCTTACGGCATTAAAATGCTTTCCGGCATCGATTTTAAATCACAAAGCAATCTCCTGATCATTGCTTCTTCTGTCAGCTTAGGGCTTGGCGCCACGACGGTGCCCGCTTTGTTTTCATCTCTTCCGGGAGCAGCTTCCGTGCTGACCGGAAGCGGCATTGTCATTGGCAGCTTAACCGCGATCGCACTGAACGCTTTTTATCAATTCAAACGGCCCCATGGCGCGGAAATCAATACGTAAAGGGTGATGGCTCATGTTCACGATTGACGACCTGAATCAAATGGATAGACAAACACTGACTGACACACTTGGATCTATTTTCGAGCACTCTGCATGGATTGCGGAGGAGGCCGCGGCACTCCGCCCGTTTTCCTCCCTTTCTGATTTGCATCAAAAAATGTCCCGCTTAGTCAAAGCTGCGGATCGCAAGACACAGCTTGAGCTCATCTGCAAACACCCCCGGCTCGGCACCAAGAAACCAATGAGCGCTTCCTCTGTAAAAGAGCAGCAAAACGCAGGGCTCAGTAAGCTTGAACAGCAGGAATACGAGGAATTTCTCAAACAAAATGAAGACTACTATCACAACTTCGGTTTTCCTTTTATTTTAGCGGTAAAGGAAAAAACGAAACAGGAGATCCGCCAAGCCCTGCTGACAAGGCTGAAGAACAAACCAGAAACAGAATTCCAGCAGGCACTTGAGGAAATATACCGCATCGCCCGCTTTCGTTTAGAGGACATCATTACAGAAAAAGGAGAGATTCAAATGAAAAGAACCATGTCTTACGGCAAAGGAAATGTGTTTGCCTACCGAACGTTTTTAAAACCGCTCACAGGCATAAATCAAATCCCAGAGTCTTCTTTTACGGGCAGAACCAATACAGTTGTCGGCATTGATGTGACATGCGAAATTGGCGGAGATGCCTTTTTGCCGTCATTTACAGACGGAGATAATACACTCATCGTGGCTACGGATTCGATGAAAAACTTTATTCAGCGCCACCTCGCTTCCTATGAGGGAACAACCACCGAAGGCTTCTTGCATTATGTGGCTCACAGATTTTTAGACACCTATTCACATATGGACACGATCACTCTGACAGGCGAAGACATTCCGTTTGAAGCGATGCCTGCATACGACGATCAAGAGCTCGGCACAAGCCAGCTTGTCTTCAGAAGATCGCGCAATGAACGCGCTCGGTCGGTGCTGAAAGCAGAACGAACTGGGGATACGATAACGCTGAAGGAGCAATACAGCGAAATCACGGATCTCCAGCTTGTCAAAGTAAGCGGAAACTCCTTCGTCGGCTTTATCAGAGACGAATATACGACTCTCCCTGAAGATGGCAATCGGCCGCTCTTTGTCTATTTAAACATCAGCTGGCGTTACGAACATGCGGATGATGCATACGCCGCCGATCCAGCCCGTTACGTGGCGGCTGAGCAGGTCCGCGACTTAGCGAGCACTGTATTTCACGAGCTCGAAACGCCCTCCATTCAAAACTTAATCTATCATATCGGATGCAGAATATTAACGAGATTCCCGCAGCTCGCGGATGTCAGCTTCCAATCTCAAAATCACACATGGGATACAGTCGTCGAAGAGATTCCGGGCACAAAAGGAAAAGTCTACACAGAACCGCGCCCGCCATTCGGTTTCCAGCGGTTCACCGTGACGAGAGAAGACGCCGAGAAAGAAAAACGGAAAGCCGGTGAAGCATTAGGGAGCCTGAATGCCTGATGGGGAAGCTGACAACGCATATCTTGGACTTAACCTGCGGCAAACCCGCGGCGAACGTAAAAATCGAATTGAAGCGGCTGGGCGAAGACAAAAGTCTTATTCTTATCAAAGGGGCTTTTACGAATAAGGACGGCCGAGTCGATGCTCCGCTCCTTGCGGGAGAAGAGCTGAAGTCCGGGGAGTATGTGATGGAGTTCCATGCGGGGGACTACTTTGCGGGAAAGAAAGCGAACACGGCTGAGCCGTTCTTAACGATTGTAACAGTTCGTTTCCATCTTTCTGATCCGGAAGCTGATTATCATATCCCGCTTTTGCTGTCGCCGTTTGGTTATCAGGTGTATAGGGGGAGTTAAGAAAAGAGCCCGCCCGCTGGTGAGGCGGGCTCCGCAAATGATTAGGGGTTGCTGGGTTGCTGGATCACTGCATAAATAAAAGACCCTCCCTATTGTGAGAAGGTTCCTGCGAATTATGCCACATCCGGACCTCGTATTTGAGAGTTCGAGTTTATTTTTAAATATTAAATTTATCGTTCTCTATTTCTACTTAGACTAAAAAAAATTTAAAATCAATTAAACTAGTATCACTATCAAGTTATCTCCATCAGCATATCATGTACTATCCTCTTTTAAGGGAGGTGAAGTTATGAGGTCATTCCCTTTGATCGTGGTGCTATTTATCCTATTAATCATCGTTGGCACTTCTTTCTTCGGTGGCTATTAAGAACTCACCTTACCCCATATCCGTCAGACGCCATAAGAATTCTTTATGGCGTTTGTTTTGCTATAGCGACAAGGTTTTGACAGGGAAATATAACACTCGCTACAAATCCTCGTCCTCCATTACAATATGAGATGAGAGCGAGATGTTTTCCCACAACGCGGCCGCGTCTTGATCACGCTCTTCAATTAATCCTACCATTTAGAAACGCTTGTTAACGGATTTGTTAGTTTCTATCGGATCGATTTCTTCCGCACCTACAAAAATTTTTTTTCATTCCCTTTTCTCCAAAATGAATTATTTTATTTTTTCAATCGATTTAACAGGTACTTCCGGTGGATTGAGTATTAAGTCAATCCGTTGAACAGTGACAAAGACGACAGAAAAAATCAGGGAACAAAGAAAGGTTAGTAAAAGTATTTTCCACCAATTTAAGTTATTCATCATCTCTTCTCCCTCTTTCCTTAATTTGTAACATTACCCATTTCTAGTATCAAACACAACTAGGCAAAAAGTAAAGGGAGAAGAGGTATTTCATCTTCACGATCTGTAATTGACGTTTATCCTTTATCGATTCGCTTAATTTTTTATATCCGGTGCTTTGCCGTAGCTGCGGGAAAAGTCCAATGACTCCCTTTTCCCACTTGCTACCTCTTTTCTAATCCTGCAAGCCGACCGCATAATCCCTCCATAACCGGTACACCTGCACAAATTGCCCGCCAGCCCTTCTTCAATATCTTCGTCAGTAGGTTGCGGGTTTTCCTGAAACAGAGCTTTGAGCGCAATCGTCATCCCTGGTGTGCAATATCCGCATTGGAAGCCTCCTTCCTCCAGGAAAGCGGTTTGGCAGATATCCAGTTCTTCTTTTTGAAGCCCCTCAATGGTTGTGATCGAATGGCCGTCCGCTTGGTATGCCATGGTCATACACGCATTGGCGAGCTTGCCGTCTAGCAGGACAGAACATGCACCGCAACGGCCGATTCCGCAGGAAATTTTAGTTCCGGTCAGCTGGAATTCCGTCCGCAGAAGGTCACTCAAGCAAGCTGTAGGAACCGCATCAACCTCCCGCGCTATTCCATTTACGTTCATTCGGAACCGATGCTTTTTTACAGAGAAAGATCCTGCTTCTTTTACGTCCATTGCTTTATCCCCTTTCTGTCTATCTCACCAAGCAGCTCTTCACGCGAAATCGGCAGCTTGTTCACCCAGCAGCCGACGGCATCATGTACCGCCTTTACAATCGCCGGGGTGATGGCGATCGTTCCTATTTCTCCGACACCGCGCGGGCCATATGAGTCACCATCCATCAGCTCTTCTATCGCGGTCAGTTTCATTGCCGGAACATCTTTGATTCCCGGAATTACATATTGATCCAAATTCTCCGCCGTGTAACGGCCGTCCGTCATTTTTGCTTCCTCCATCAGCGTATAGCCGAGCGCCATAGCAGCGCCGCCTTCGATTTGTCCACGATAGCCCTGCGGACTGACAACCGGACCTGCCGCAATGGCGTGCTCACAATCTATCACTCTGACATCGCCTGTTAATAGATCAACCTCCACCTCAACTGCAGCCGCTCCAAATGAGTAGAGAAAATGGCCGCCGACCACAGGATCAGGCGTTGTCGGAAAATCGAATGCTGTTTCCTCAGTCAAAGGACCTTTTTCTGCCAATTCCTTATAGGTCACCACCAGATCCTTTGTATTATGCATCCGCAGCCCCCCAGCGCTGAGAATGAGTTGTTCAGGCAAACACGGGACCAATTGTGCGGCACGTTTTTTCAGCTGAGCTAGAAACGGTTTCTTCAAACGCTGGATCGCGTGCCACACCATGCTCGTGCCGCGGGATGCTGTGGAGGAGCCTGACTTTGGCACTTTTGCTGTATCCCCGATGATAATGGAAATATCCTCCGCCGCACAGCCCAGCTCTTCGGTGACAATATGTTCAATCGCGGCGAGTATGCCCTGCCCGCACTCTTCAAACCCAAACGAAGCCGTGATTTTGCCGTCACTTGAAAGGGAAAGGCGCCCTCCTGCGGCATCCATCCGGCCATAGCCAAGCCCGCCCCCGTGCATGGTAATCGCGGCTCCAACACCTCTTCGTTTATAACGAGACGTCTGATGTTTTCTTTTGAGAATAGGAGATGCAGAAATGACGTTCAACACCTGCGCCGCTCCGTCAGTGGGCGCAATCCGATGCTCAAGCGGGCCCAGGTCATGCGATTTTCTGATATTTCTTCTTCGCAGCTCCAGCGGGTCGATGCCGAGTATGCTGCTGAGGCGATCTAGATGGGTTTCAAGCGCAAATGTGATTTGATTGCCGCCAAAGCCTCTGAATTCTCCCGCCACCCCATTGTTCGTATACACAGAAATCCCTTCAGTACGGATATTCGGAATGCGGTACGGACCGGCGGCATGCTCGGCAGAAAAATCCAGGACTGCCGGTCCCAGCGTGGCGTAAGCGCCTGTATCGGCAATGATTTTCACATCATGAGCCAGAAGCTTCCCTGTTTGATCAGCCCCTGTTTTGATCGTGATTTTCATCGGGTGGCGTTTGATTCCTGAGCGTACAGATTCCTGCCTCGTCTGATGAATTTTGACCGGACGCCCGCTTTTACGGGCTAAAAGCGCGGCATACGGCTGAATATTCAGCTCATCCTTTCCGCCAAATGAGCCGCCCATCGGACTCGACACAACCCGAATTTTCTCTTCAGGAATACCAAAAATGCGGGCAAGCTGAAAACGGTCCTTGTAGCCGTGCTGAGTGCCAGCGTACATTGTAAAACCCCCGTCACGTTCCGGAACAGCTACACCCCCTTCCGTTTCCATATACGTATGCATCTGCCGCGGCAGTTCGTAGGTTTCTTCAAGGATGGTGTGACACGATTGGAATCCCGCTTCCACATCGCCGTGCGAGAAAAACGCACGATGAAGGATGTTACCGTCCGGGTGCAGCATATGCGCATCTGGTCGGAGCGCTTTTTCCGGAGAATCAATGACCTCCAGCTCCCTGTACACCACGTGAATCAGCTCCAGCGCGGCTTCGGCAATGTCTTCTGTTTCTGCGGCGACTGCGGCAACTGCATCCCCCACATAACGCACTCTATCCTCGCATAGAACCGGCTGGTCAGGAATGACAATCCCAAAACGGTTGAAACCCGGAACATCCTTATGGGTGACGACCGCCCGCACACCTTCCATTTCTTCAGCCTTTTTGGTGCAAATCGACACGATTTCCGCATGAGGGCAAGCGCTTCTCAGGATTTTGCCGTACAGCATTCCCGGAAAGGTGAGATCAGTCATATACTTCAATTCACCCGTGACCTTTTCCCTTCCATCCGGCCTTATTCTTGATGATTTGCTTATGCTCATTTATTCCCCTCCCTCAAACATCAGCTCGGACATGATGACGTTGGCAGCCGCTTTTTTTCTGTATGCCGCTGACACGAAAGCATCGGCTGAAAACGGCAGCTCCTTGATAAGTGTTTCGTACAGCTCGTGCGCCTCCCATTCAGGCTCCATCCATTTACCTTCGCTCTCTATTAATCTTTTCGGCCTGATATCGGCATGGCCCGCTGCGAGGCGAATGTCACCGTCTTTCAGTAAACGTCCTGCCGCCACAGCAACCGCTCCTGTAAATGCCTGCCGCCTTCCGAGCTTTCGGAAAAACACACGATCTCCCTCTGGACGCGGGATGATCACACGCGTCACGATTCCATGTGAATACGCTTCACTGGAGATCCATTCAGCAAGCGGCAGCCTGACAAGCTCCTTCTGATAAACGATAAGCTCCGCATCAAGCACAAGCAGAAGCGGAATCAAATCCCCTATTTTACTCGCTATGTTGCCGCCAATTGTGGCCCGGCTTCGGATTCCCGGCGCTGCAACAGCAGAAACTGCATCACATAAGCAAGCCAGCTCCCGCTTGATGAGGCTGTTTTTTCTGCATTCATTCAGCGTGGTGAGCGCCCCGATCGACACGTTGGTGCCGTCAGCGGTAATGCCTTTCATCTCATCAATGCCTTCAAGGCTGATGAGATGCGCTTTCGGAAGAATTCCTTTGTCCCATTGAAGCTGGAGCAGCGTGCTGCCCGATGCTGCACACACATCTGGCGCAAGCTGCTTCAAAAGAGAAAATGCCTCATTAAGCGCTGCCGGCCTCCATAATTGAATGTTCATTCGCGCCTGTGTCACTTGTCCGTTCATGTATTCGCCTCCTGACAGTGTCATATTCCTCCGGCGTATCAATATCTTCCAGTTCCTCGCACGCTTTCACTGCCAGCACCGCTCCAGTGCCAAGCTGTCCGTTTTTCAGCAGCCTGCGGGCACCCTCATCTCCCTTTAACTCCTTTACATATGGAAAACAGGCGGATGAGAAATAAATAGGCGGACTGAGCGTACGCAAAGATGCTGACACGGCAAACATTTCATGAGCCCTTGATATCAGGGCATTTACATGATCGACAGAAAGCTGCGGCTGGTCACCCAACAGAATGACGACCCCGTCTGCCCCCATGCTTTCCGCTTTTTTCACCCCGCTGCTGACAGAATGCCCTTGGCCCTTTTCCGCCTCTTTACAGACATGCAAACTCCAGCGATCCAGAAAAGGCGGTGCTTGATATTGCGCCCCGATCCACTCAAGTGAAGCATTTTCTGTCCTCTC
Organism: Bacillus sp. 2CMS4F; assembly: GCF_023161785.1. Taxonomy (NCBI): domain Bacteria; kingdom Bacillati; phylum Bacillota; class Bacilli; order Caryophanales; family Bacillaceae; genus Bacillus; species Bacillus sp. 2CMS4F. The sequence continues at coordinate 60,816 of NZ_JALNTO010000005.1, read as the reverse complement.
GACAATCAGCACATGGTCAAGACGGGATAATAGAGCTGTTTTTAATGAAGCCGATCCGATCGTTTCTCCTTTTAGCGGCAATGCCAGCTTGTTTGTGCCCATTCTCTCACTTTTTCCGGCCGCCAGAAATATACCGATAATGCTCATATAACCGCCAGCCGTTTTCTTGTTTGAAGGACTTCCGCAACGATGCTGACGGCAATTTCCTCTGGGCCTTCCGCGCCGATTTTCAACCCGACCGGACTGTAAAAATGCGCGGGCGGCTGTTTTCCATTCAGCAGCCGTTTCGTGCGGTTTTCGGAACCCAAAAGCCCGATATAATGAAGGTCCCGAGAAAATAAGGATTCAACGATGACTTGATCGTGCTGAAAATGGTGAGTCGCCACAACAGCGGAATCCTGAGGCGAAAATCCAAATTCACCGAGCATCTGCTCCGGAAAGGCAGTGATCAGCTGATCTGCTTTTGGAAAAAGAGCGGCTGTGCAATATGCAGGCCGCCAATCTGTCACAATGACAGAAAATCCGGTCTCAGCCGCCAAATTGGCGAGCGGTATCATATCTGGGCCCGCCCCAAACAGAATGAGACGCGGCTTCGGCTCAATACGCTGAATAAAAATGTTTGATGATGGATCAAAATGCGGTACATGAAGCGTTGAAGCGGTGCGTTGAATATCTTGAAGCGGCACATCCGGCCAGTGCCCAAAATACCCGTTCTCTGACAAAAACAGATAACGCCCTGACTGTGAGGATTCAATCTGTGTAACGGCTGTTACGGCTTTTCCTGAATGAAGGCAGTCTCTTACTCTTTCATAGTGCCGCTTTTTTTCCTGAGAGATTCGTTCCGCATAGATATGAATAACGCCATTGCAGCCGACTCCCATGCCCCACGAAAGATCGTCTTCAGCTCTCATGTCATAGGATATAAGCGCTGTCGTCAGCTGATCGCCGAGCTCACCGATTCTTTCGGATACATCCTCTTCCAGACACCCGCCGCTCAGCAAGCCGATTCTTTCTCCGTTTTTCTTAAAGAGCATGGTGGCGCCTGCTTTTCGATATGCAGAGCCTTCAACTTGAACAATAGTCGCCAGCACAGCTTCATCCTGATCTTCCCGAAGCGCATCTAATATCGTGTGAAAATACTCCAATGCCGCATCCCCCTTTCAAAAATTGCTGTAAGAAATAAAACGTCATTTTATAGGTGCCTTGTATAAAGAATAGATGAAAAAAGAAAAAGTGACTCATGCTCCGTCAGAAAATGCAACACAGAGAAAACGGATTTGTAAAAAGAGTCAAACGGAGAAAATCAGATTGGAGAATGAGCGAAAATGAAAAAAGCCTGCGGAATTCCGCAAGCTTTTTCTTTAAATCGCTGCCTGGCTCTTAGCATTTTCATATACATCAAGCGCGGCCTGAAGCGCTTTTCCCGCTTCGATCACAGCGCCGTGTCTGAGGAGCACAGCTTCTAATCCGGCAAGGACAAACAGTACGTTTTCTCTTCTGCAGCTGTAGCCCATCGTACCAATTCTCCAAATCTTCCCGGCTAAAGGGCCGAATGAGCTGGCGATTTCGATTCCGAACTGTGCCAAAAGCATATGGCGGACCGACTCTCCGTCCACGCCGTCCGGGATTTGCACACAGGTGACAACAGGCATTTTGCAGCTCTCATCCCCAAACAGCTTCAGCCCCATCGCCTTAATCCCGGCTATTAATGCGGCCTCATGGTATTGATGCCGCTCGAAACGTGCTTCAAGACCTTCATCAAGCACCAGTCTCACGCCCTCACGCAAGGCATAAAGCATCGTCGTCGCTTCTGTATGATGATTGAGCCGCCGTTCGCTCCAATAATCCTCAAGCTGGCTCAAATCAAAATAATTGCTGGTGATCGGACGATTTCCGGTAAGCGGCGCCTTGTCTGCCTGAGTCGCAATTCCGCGTTCCACCTTTTTGCGCGCCGCAAGGATGTCCGCCACCCGTTCATTATATGTAATCGGCGCCATCCCCGACGGAACAGACAAACACTTTTGCGTGCCGCCGATAGCTGCGTCAATGTTCCATTCATCCACTTTCACCTCGCAGCCCCCAATTGTCGCTACCGCATCGACTATAAACAGTGCATCCCAAGCACGGCACGCTTCTCCGATCGCTTTCAGCGGATGAATTCGGCCAGTTGATGTTTCCCCATGTACCATTGCTACAATTTTCGGCTTCACTTTTTCCATTTCCCGTATAATAGCGTCAGGGTCTAAAACCGTTCCCCACTCACACTCAAGCGTATGAACATTCGCCCCGTACCGCTCGGCAATTTCAGTCAGCAAAAAGCCGAAGCGTCCGTATATCGGAATAAGCACGTCATCTCCCGGTTCAATGACACTCGCTAACACCGCTTCGATTCCCGCCCGGGATGTGCCGTCAATCGGATACGCCCAGCGGTTTTTTGTTTGAAACAATTCTCGGAGCATCTCCATCGTTTCATTCATGATATCGGTAAACGCCGGGTCAAATTGGCCGACAACCGGCGTGCTCATCACTCTTAATACACGCGGATCGACCTCTACGGGTCCCGGTGTCATAATCGTTCTTAATGGTGTACATAATTCTTTTCTGCCTGACACAGCCATTCCTCCTTCATCAGTAAGCCAGTTTGTATAATAAATCAGTCAATGTGCGGACGCCGATCTCAAGCTGACGTGCAGAAGTAAATTCCTTCGGCGAATGGCTGATGCCGCCTCTGCTTGGCACAAACAGCATACAAGCGGGGCAGCTCCTTCCGATCATTTGCGCATCATGCCCTGCCCCGCTCACCATTTCTTCACAGCTGATACCGTTTTCTGCCGCTGTCTCAAGAGCCTTGGCAGAAAGCGTTTCGTCCATCGGCACAGGCTCTATCCGCATATATTCATCAATCATAGCGTGAATCCCTTTTTCGTCACAAATGCCGTTGATGACAGCAGTCATTTCTTTATGAAAATGCTCCAGTACATGCTGATTTTGATGTCGAATATCGATTGAAAACTGCACCCGTCCAGGTATGACATTGGCCACATTGGGCTCCACCGTCATTTTTCCGCATGTCAGACGAAGCTCATCCGGCTGTTCTTCAGCGCGAAACAGCAATTCATGAATCACTCGGCTGCTGGCTGCGAGCGGGTCCTTGCGCCACTTCATGGAGGTGGTCCCTGCGTGGTTGCATTCTCCCTCAAGCGTAATCAGATATCTCCTCTGCCCGACTATACTTGTCACCACACCGAGATCTCGTCCTGACATTTCAAGCGTCTGTCCTTGTTCAATGTGAATTTCAATAAAAGCGTTGATATCTGTCCTGTGCGCTGACGGATACACGCCTCTGCCAAAACCGTTGTCATGCATCGCCTCTTGTAATGAAACACCTGATCGGTCTCTCGGTACTTCCGCATGCTTCAATGACAAAGCTCCCATCATATTCCCTGATCCCCAGTATGTCATCGGAAAACGGCTGCCCTCTTCCTCACATAAAGACACGGCCTCAAGCGTTTTTTTCGGCGCTCCGTATGTTTCTTTGAGCTGCTTTAAAGCAAGCATTGCCGCAAGCACGCCATATGAGCCGTCATACTTTCCCCCATTGATCACAGTATCGATATGTGAGCCGGCTAAAATCACTTCATCCGGGGACTGGGTGCCCTGAAGCCTTCCAAAGACATTGCCGACATCGTCAAATCTGGCGTCAAGCCCAAATGCCGACATCTCCGCTTTCACGGCGAGCTGCGCGTCCATCCACTCCTTGGTGTACAAAAGTCTCGTCACCCCGCCATCAGCAGACGCACCGAATTGGGCAAGCCAATCGATGTAATCAGCGATGCCGCTTTCTGCTGAAAGCCTCTGCTTTTCCATGTGCTTCCTCCTCTGTCCGTTATGGTGACTTCATTATAGAGGGAGGAAGACGTATAGTTCATCAGCACATAAACCAAAAAAACGTTTATTTTTTGGTCATAATAACCAGTCTGCCATTCCATTTTAGGAATAGCAGCCAGTAAGGAGGAGAGTCAATAGGCAGCGATGGATTACAAAAACAGCGAGAGGAAAAAGTGGCTCTAAAGATTTATTGTATGAACTAGCGAAAAACACGGGAAGGCAATGCTTTCAGTGAAGCAGCACTCGATCAAGGAACAGCGCTTGCCAAAACTCAGCGGGAGCAATAACGCGGACTAAAGATCCCGGAATAATAGAGTTCCGCCTCCTCCAAAGTTACCAATTTACAAATTTAATAAAAAATATACAAAATGACACTTCTAACCTTTATCTCAATTTTAGATAATAGACATGATCTGATCTAAAGGAGGGCAAGTGATGACAAAAAAAGCAAGGTTTCTGCCGCTCGTCTGTGTATTACTGATTTCCGGATGGTTTGCGCCCTCTGCTTCAGCAAGCGCGCAAACCGGATTGAACCTGAATGGCCGTGCAGCTACTTCTTCCGCAGCCTCCGGGGGCATTCTCTCATTAGTCTCTCCCGCTGCACCATACGCCGACACAGACACCTATTATGAAGGTGCTGAAGGAAAAAGCGGAGAGGCGTTAAAAAGCGCGCTGCACCGTATCATTAGCGGACATACGATGCTGTCTTACAGCGAGGTATGGAACGCGCTGAAAGAAACAGATGCAGATCCGGCCAATCCGAATAACGTCATCCTGCTCTATACGAATGAATCCCGTTCGAAAAACCTGAACGGCGGCAATGTCGGGGACTGGAACCGGGAGCATGTCTGGGCGAAATCCCATGGCGATTTTGGTACAAGCAAAGGGCCCGGCACTGATATTCATCACTTGCGTCCAGCAGACGTCCAAGTAAACAGCGCCAGAGGCAACATGGACTTTGACAACGGCGGCAACGAGTATGCGAAAGCGCCCGGAAATTATTATGACGGAGATTCTTGGGAGCCCCGCGATGATGTGAAAGGCGATGTCGCCCGCATGCTGTTTTACATGGCTGTCCGTTACGAAGGAGATGACGGCTACCCTGATCTTGAGCTCAATGATAGGACAGGAAACGGCTCTGCTCCTTATCACGGAAAACAATCCGCCTTGCTTGAATGGAATAGGCAGGACCCTGTTGATGCCCGCGAAAGAAAAAGAAATGAAATCATTTATGAAAAATATCAGCACAACCGAAATCCATTTATCGATCACCCTGAATGGGCAGACGACATTTGGCCGTAAGAAAAAGGTGCTCCCTTCGGGGGAGCACCTTTTCTAATACACAGCCTGTTCCGTTTCAGCATCGAAAAAGACGGCGTGATCCATTTTCACCGCCAGCTGAATTGTATCGCCCGCGGCGATTCGATTGCCGCCATCCAGGCGAACCGTGAGCCGCTCGTTCCCGGCGCTGACATGCACAATCAGCTCAGATCCCAAATTTTCATTCACTTCCACCGTCGCTTTAAACACGGAATCAAACAGCCGGTCATTTCCAGTCATTTGTGCGATGTGCTCCGGCCGTACACCGGCTGTCATCTGTTTTCCGGCATAGCCTTTTTCCTTCAGCCGTTTCGCCTTTTCTTCAGGGATATGAAGCCGGATCGAAGGGTTTGTGAAAAACAGCTCGCCATGGTGCTCTTCAATCATGCCTTTGAAAAAGTTCATTCCGGGAGAGCCAATAAACCCGGCCACGAACAGGTTTGCCGGATAATGATAGATATCATGAGGCTTGGCCACTTGCTGAATTTTACCTTCATTCATGACGACAATCCGATCGCCCATCGTCATCGCTTCAGTCTGATCATGGGTGACATAGATAATGGTTGCTTCCAGCCGCTGGTGAAGCTTGCTGATTTCTGTCCGCATCGTCACTCTCAGCTTCGCATCCAGATTAGAAAGCGGTTCATCCATTAAAAAGACCTTTGGTTCCCGCACAATTGATCTGCCAAGCGCCACCCTTTGCCGCTGGCCGCCGGAAAGTGCCTTCGGTTTTCTCTTCAGCAAATGCTCAATCTCCAAAATGTTTGCAGCTGCATGCACCCGCTCGGCAATTTCTTGTTTCGGCATTTTTCTGAGCTTCAGTCCAAATGCCATGTTATCGAAAACAGTCATATGCGGATACAGCGCATAGTTTTGAAACACCATCGCGATATCACGCTCCTTCGGCGGAAGATCATTGACCCGTTCCCCATCGATAAAGAGGCTTCCTTCCGAAATGCTTTCCAGCCCAGCCACCATCCGCAGGGTTGTCGATTTGCCGCAGCCTGACGGCCCCACCAGCACCAAAAGCTCTTTATCTTTTACATCTAAATCAAAATCCTTCACCGTTAATTGTGAATGATATGATTTTTTGACATGTTCAAATGTTAATGAAGCCATCAGAAAACTCCCCCCGTCTTTTTTTCTCCGTTATTTCGTCACTGGAAACAACTCGGTCTTTCTGTTATTTTTAGAGTAATCGATTCCCATATTTGCTATATTTCTAAAACAAAAAATGCAAATTTGTATTATAACGTCATAATACATTATAATATAAATAATAGCTTAAAAGGAGGCTACCCCTTGTTAAACAACGGAAGTTCAACACCTTTATACATTCAGCTAAAACAAATCATAACAGATGACATTAAAAAGGGCTTGTATTCCCCGGCTGCCAAGCTGCCCACAGAAAACGAGCTTTGCAGCAAGTATAATGTCAGCCGTATTACCGTCAGAAAAGCCATTCTCGATCTGGTCGAAGAAGGCTATCTGATCAGGCAGCAGGGAAAAGGAACGTTCGTTAAAAGCCCTAAATTGAAGAGAGAGCTGATCGCAGTAAACGGCTACTCGGAATTTATGGAATCAACCGGAAAAAAACCGAAGCACCAGGTTCTGTCCCATGAAATCATTCCAGCATCGAAACCGATCGCCGAAAAGCTTCAGATCAATCCCGAGAGCTCTGTCGTTGAATTAAAACGGATTTTATATAACGATGATCAGCCGCTCACCTTTGAGATCACGCATTACCCGCTGGACATGTTTCCTGCCATCAATACGTTTATTGCTGACGGTGTATCTATGCATGATATTTTGAAACAGCAATACCAAGTTGTTCCCACTCACAATACAAAACTATTAAATGTTGTCTATGCCCAGCAGGAGGAAAGCAAATACTTGGATTGCGATATCGGGGATGCGCTGTTTGAAATCGATAAAACCGCATTTACCTCAAACGATCAGCCGATCTACTGCTCACTGTTTTTGATGCACACAAACCGTGTCACATTTACAATCAACAGTCCCTACACATGACAGGCATAAAAAACGAGACACTGCTTATAGTATTCTCGTTTTTTCACTGCTTCCCCCTTCCTCCAGGCGATAGGGATAGCCGTAACCGAATGCCCCGTACACTCCGCATGTTTTCGCAGCTGTTTCCGCTCCTTGGCGCAAAGCGTTCATCATATCCTGCTTTTCACAAAACGCAGTCAAAAATCCCGCGATAAATGAATCTCCCGCTCCGAGTGTGTCTATTATATCAGCTTCCACAATCGGCTGATGATAGATTCGGTCCCCCGCAGACAGGATCGCCCCTTGCCCGCCGCGGGTCATGCAAACGATTTTTGCTCCGTACTCATGTGCCTTTTTGGCAAGCTGGCCGCACTCCGTCTCACTCAGATCGCTTCCTGAAAAGAACGCGTACGTCACATAAGGACAGACCTTTTTCAAATACTCATCCTCTCGATTTGTTGAAAAATCAAAAGAGACCGGGATCAGCCCGCACAGCTGCGGCAAATCGTTCTCAATCCTGCTGTACACACTGGTATGAAGCAGATCATGCCCGCTGATAAAAGATAAGTCCTTTTCCTGAAACGCAAGACGGAGACGCGACTGGATGCCGCCCTTATTCGATCGGACAAAGATCCGGTCCCCCTGTTCATCAAGGGTAACGATTGCCATTCCGTTTTCCCCATGCGCCTGGCGAATAAAATCAGCGTTGACCTTCTCCAATTTCAGCACATTCAGCAGATGAGCCGCGGCTTCGTCATTGCCGACGATTCCGATATAAGAAGACTCATGCCCGAGCCGTTTTGCAAGCACTGCGACATTTAAGGCATTTCCTCCCGGGTAGAATGTTTCTTGATCCTGATAGTAGTCTACAACATTGTCTCCAACAGCAATTAATTTCATTGTGCTTCCTCCTTTATCCTTTTACGCTTCCGCTTGCAATCCCGCGGACAAAATATTTCTGCATAAATAAAAATAGAATAATAATCGGCGCGGCAGAAATCGTTAATCCCGCCAGCAAGACGCCCCAATCCGTCTGCAGCGCATCTCGGAACTGCATCAGCCCCGCTGGAATGGTCCGCAAATTCTCGTCATCTATGAAAATAATCGCAAACATAAACTCATTCCACGTATGGTAAGCTGTCAGAATACCCGACGTCACTAAAATCGGCACACTCATTGGTAAGAAAATTCTGAAAAATACCCCGAAACTCGTACACCCATCTAAATAAGCCGCCTCTTCCAATTCTTTAGAAATAGAAAGAAAATAAGAGCGGATTAAAATGATGGTAAATGGAATCCGATAAGCCGCATAAGGCAAAATCAAAGCCCAATACGTATTGTAAAGCCCCAGCGACTGAATAATGGAATAAAGCGGCACAAGACTGACCTGAGGCGTCAGCATCAAACCGCCAAGACAAAGCACCAAGAAGAACCCTCTTCCTTTAAACTCGAACCTCGAAAGCCCGTACGCCGCCCATGCGCTGATAAAAACAGTAATCACACATGTCAGCGCCGTCACGATCACACTGTTCATAAAATAAGAAGAAATCCCCTGATTCCAGGCGGACACAAAGTTCTCCGGATGCCACGAAGACGGCAGCGACCAGCTGTTCTCAAAAATATCATCCGAGCTTTTAAAGGCGCTCATGACCATCCATAAAAGCGGATAAGCAATCGCGATTAGATAAAGAAACAGAAAAACCCACACAGACGTTTCTCCGATATACCATTTTCGCCTCGGCTTTCTTTTCACCTCGATGTGCCGGTCAGGCACAGGCTCTAATCTAAACGAATCTGTCTTCTTTTGAGGCAGCATCTGTTAATCCTCCTTTCCGGTTTTAAAGAACTTCATTTGCATGAGCGACAAAGCAAGTGTAATGAGTAACACAATAGTGGCAATCGCTGAAGCATAACCCATCATATCCTTTGTAAAGGCACTTTTATATAAGAATGTGCTTAATACCTCAGAAGCGTTTCCCGGTCCGCCGCCTGTCAAAATGTACGGCTCGTTAAACACTGTAAAAGCGCCTGTCAGCGTCATCACCACCGCAACAAAAGACATCTCTTTCGTCTGGGGAATGGTAATGTGAAAAAACTGCTGAATTTTCCCCGCACCGTCAAGCCGCGCTGCTTCATACAGTTCATCCGGTATTTTTTGAATCGACACAATATACAGCATCGCAATATAACCGACAGACTGCCACTGCGACACAAAGATGACAGAAAGCATAGCCGTGCTGTCCTCCCCGAGCCATGCCCTCGTCAGCTGATCCAGCCCGATTGCCTGAAGCAGCTGATTCAAAAGCCCCGTCTCAGGGTTGTAAATAAAATCAAATAAAAGCGCGATAACCGTCATTGAGATGACAACCGGCAAAAAGAAAACGGTACGAAAAAAAGGCGACCATTTTCTGACCAGCTTATCCTCAAGCACCGCCGCCAAAATCAAACCGCCAAACACCTGGCATACAATTGAGATCACTGCGTAGAGCACGTTATTCGTGAGGGCTTGATAAAAGACAGGATCACGAAATAATTCAACATAGTTCTTCAATCCGATAAACGTTTTTTCCGGAGAAAAAGAGCTCCATTGAAACAGACTGAGAAAGACATTCTCAAAAATCGGGATATAAACGAAAAGTAGAAAAACAAGAGCCGGCAGTAAAAACAAATAGGGGATTATTCTATTTTGGTTGACCAAGGATAACTCATCTCCTTTATAAAAAGAAAAGGTGCGTCGCTTCACCTTTTCTTGGATTTATTCAGCTGACGCCTTCACTTGCTTGGCTGCTTTTTGGACGGCTTTCATGACCTGCTCCGGTGTCATGTCGCCGCCAAGCATTTGCTGGACGCTTGTTAAGTACACATCTGCGATTTCAACATCTACATCCATATCGAACCACGGAACCATTGATTTGGCATCTACGATATGCTGAACGGCTTCACGCTGAATGGCTGTAGAATTTTCTTCGGTTGCCGTCCCTTTCACCGCACTGTATTTGCCGACGTCTTTAACGAGCTTTTCACCCATTTTTTTCGACGTCAGAAATTGCAAAAATTCTACTGCTTCCTTCGGATGTTTTGTTTTCGAGGAAATCATAAATCCTTCAGGCGCCCCCGTTAACGCTTCTGAAGATCCTTTTTGCCCGCTGATTTCAGGGAATGAGAACATCCCTAGATTCACTGGCTCGACCAGTTTGATTTCAGCCGTTTCCGCATATATCATCGCCGACTTTCCGCTCTTAAATTGCTGTCTCACATATTCATGGTCGACGGAATTTACATGTTTATTGAAGTAAGGCATCAGTTCCTGCAGCTTTTCAAGTGCTTTCACATAGCCTTCATCGGTAAATTCACCCGTTTTGGCGTTATAATCCTTTTCTCTTGTTTTTTCATCGACCATCCGCTGATTCAGCGTGCCGATATAATGTGAGATTGTCCAAGGCGCTTTTGTTCCGAAACTGATCGGCGTATAGCCATTTTCTTTCAGCTTCTTGGAGACATCGATGAGTTCATCCCAAGTCGCCGGCGGCTCTAGATTGAGCTTTTTAAAAATATCTTTATTATAGAAAAATGATTTAGCGTCCATTTGCCACGGCACGCCATATTGTTTGTTTTCATACGTAAATGGTGTAACTTGCGATTGAACGAGCTGCGATGACCAATCTGTATCATCTTTGTAGTAGGACGAGAGATCAAGTGCTTTATTTCCTCTGATAAATTTAAAAGCAAACTCGTCACTCCATGAGAAGTAAATATCAGGAGGGCTGCTGGTTCCCAGCATAACTTTAATTTTATCTTTATAGGAGTCATTCAAAACCGCTTCAGTTTGAATGTCGATATCCGGATGCTCTTTTTCAAATTCCTTTACAACCTCTTCAAAATACCTTTTTTCCGGCTCCTTCGGCCATCTGTGGAAAAATTTCAATGTCACCTTTCCATCCGCTGAACTGCCCTGGCTCGAACAGCCCGCAATGGTGAGCATACTGACAGCTGCAATGATCAAAAATAAAAACATTTTCTTCAAAGGGTTGGCCTCCTCTGGACATTAGACTATAATGTTATATAACATTATAGTCTAATGCATAATGGTTCCTCTTTTTCAGATCAATACTCAACTTTCCACATGTATCTTCTATGAGATAAAGGATGATTTCTTGCTTCTGCCAAAGCGTCCGCATAGCTTCTCAGCACACGGTTAAGAACGAGCGGAGCAAGGTAGCCTTTTACTGAATCGTCAATTGCAGTGAAGTCGTAAGATGCGGCATCAAGCACAGTCAGCTTTTTGCCATATTTTTTCGAGAAGGTAAGCGCCCGCTCTTCAAGAGGCCTTGTTTCATCTAAACCGAGCAGGATGATAAATGGCACGGATTCATCAATAATTTCAAACGGTCCGTGAAAATATTCTCCGGCATGAATGGCGTGGGAATGAATCCATTGCATTTCCATGAGAATGCAGATGCTGTAGGAGTAAGCGACACCGTAGTTTGCACCGCTTGCCATTGTATAAATGATGCTTTCTTTTTCATGCGCTTTCGCAAATTGCTGTGTGTTTTCAGCTTCCTGCTTAAGGGCTTCATCATACACAGCCTGCAATTGATCTAAACCTTCTATTGCTTGTTCAAATGTCGTATTGTTTTCTAATACCTGCAAAGCGCCGAAAACGATTTGATATAGAACGCCATAGTTCGTATTGATCGCCTGCGCCTCATCCCCCCAGTCATATTGGGCTACATATTGCGCTTCCTGTGCTAAAGGAGACTCCGGCTTATACGTCATTGCAATCGTAAGCGCGCCTTTGCTTCTCGCAAATGCAGCGGCTTTTACCGTTTCCGGGGTATTTCCCGAATGCGAGCACAAAATGACAAGAGACTTTTCACCGAGCTGCACAGGGTTTCGCTGAATAAATTCATTAGAGCTGTAAAGGTCAGAGCTGATTGATTTTGACTCCCTGTCAAACACATATTTACTCGGATACATGATGGCCGAAGACCCTCCGCATGCGACAAAGAATACATGGTCAATGGTTTTTCCTTTCAAATCCTGCAAGAAAGCTTGAACCTCACGATTAACTTTTGCTGTGACCTGACTCAAATCCTTCACTCCTCGTTTTTATTATATAACGTTATATAACATTATATATTGTTATATTAAAGTCCGCAGCTAGGATTGTCAATATCATTTTCTGAAATTTCTCAATAATTTAATCAAGTGATAGACAACAGGCCTACGTGTACAAAAATGCCAAATCAAAAAGCCAGAACTTAACATAAGCTCTGGCTTCACTGCTCAATCCGCAGACTGACTTCTTATTTAAAAAATACCTTGTCTATATTGTACTTCGAGTGCTGTGTATTGATGATGTAGGTTTCGTAAATTTCTCTTTCCATTGGATCTTCGACTACACATACTTCAATTTTATAAACTTCGTCCCTGTGATTTTTGATCGGTGAGACAGTGTCTTCAAAATGTTTCTTAATTCTCTGTCTTAACTTTCTGGCTTTACCGACAAATAGCAGTTCGTCATGAATGTTATAAAACATGAAGATGCCGCCTTTATCCCTAGGTATCTGGTGAAAGTCGATGAATCCGTAAATCGCCTTTATTTTCGGCTCGTTATCATTAGCTGACTGCTGTCGTTCAGTGATGGTGACATTCGGTGCGGGTATATCAATTTTTATCAAAATCAGTTCACGTCCTCTTTTTCATTAAAGATAAATGCTAACACAGACAGGAAAGAAAAGCTAGAACAGCTTTACTATATTTGTTTGTCATGCCTTTCATTATTATGCAAGCGCACAGGCAAGATCATAAGGGCTAAGGTCTATTTCTGTCTGCTTTCCGAGAACTAGCTTTGCGAGCTCTGAACCGAGAAACGGTCCCATCGTTAGTCCCGACGCGCCTAAACCGTTAGCGGCGTAAAGTCCTTGAACATTCGGCACGGCACCCACCACTGGCAGAAACCCCGGTGTAAACGGTCTGAAGCCCACTCTTGTTTCAATGACTGTGCTGTCAGCAAGCCCAGGGGCTGCGGCAAGTGCTTTGCTCAAGACTTCATGCTGTCCCCCTGCTGTCACACGCAGGTCTTTAAGATCGGCCTCATTTTCATGGGTGGCGCCTGCTACAATTCTGCCGTCATCAAAGGACAGAATATACTGGTCATTCGGCGGCATCACCACCGGCCATGATCCGGTATCTGCGCCAGGGATTTCAAAATGCATAATCTGCGCCTTCTGAAAGGACACTTGAAAATGAATGCCCAGAGGCTTCATCAATTCATTGGCCCATGCCCCTCCAGTCACGATCACATTATCTGCCTCAAACTGCTGCTTGTCTGTTTGGACACCGGTGACTCTTCCGTTCTCAAAAAGCAAGGACGCGTTTCCTTTTACAATGACTGCACCATGTTTCTCGGCAGCGTTTAAAAGCGACCGGCATAGCGCCCTCCCGTTCACACGAGCGGCGCCGCTGATATGAACCGATTCATAGCCATCAGCTAAAATCGGAAACAGCTTTTTCGTCTCACTCGCGGACAAGCGGGTAATCTCACCGATCTCCGGCGCGTCCTCCCGTCTCTTATACGCCCGCTCCTCCATCTTATCGAGCTTCACCGCATCAGTGTGAATGCTGATCGCACCGACACGCTTATATCCTGTATCCGTTTCTCCGTCCTCTTCCAACTGTTTGATTAAATCCGCATAGTATCGCGCTCCGCCCTTAGCGAGCTGATACCAATCCTGATTGCGGCGCTGCGACAGCCAAGGGCAGACGATCCCCGCCGCCGCATCCGTAGCTTGTCCCGGTTCCTTCCGGTCTATCACCGTAACCCGGGCTCCTGATTTTGCGAGATGATAAGCCGTCGATGCACCTAGTATGCCTGCGCCGACGATGATGTAAGACTTCATATGCAAACACCTTTTCTTTTATAATATCTATTCATTTTACCAAATAGAGTGCTTTCCTTCGACCTATAGACCCAATGTGGAAAAACCGCGAAGTTCGTCCAATCTCTTCACTCTCCTATTGAATATCCTGTCACTATCAATAGAGAAAGGATGATACCATGAGCGAAAATCGTCATGAAAATGAAGAAAACACAGACCGCAATGCGGCAATTGCCAAAGTTGTAAACAGCGGCAATTCAAGCGTCGTGGTCAACGTGAATTCAGATCAGGATCAGTCACAGGCGCAGTCACAAGACGGAGAAGAATAATGAACGAAAACATCATTCCTATCAACAGACATACTGCGGAAATGCCCAAAAATGGCTCTGTTATCGAAAACAGCGGCAATTCGGAAGTCCATATTGATATTCACATTGACACAATGCCGATTGCCTTTGCCATTTTATGCTCTGCATTAGCCGCAAAACAGATGACAAAAGATGAATTCGACACGGCCTATACTCAATTGCTAGAGATGAAAAAAGTTGATATTCCCTCAGCAGCATCCACCATCAATATTCATCCTAATGATATATCCGAAAGTTGAAATAGCAATCGCAGGCTTAAACATGCCTGCGGTTCTCATCATTTAAAGTATACATCATTGAGTTAATAACCATATCTTAACAAATTATACATATTAAGTAACAGGAACTAACCTTTCTTTATCCAAATTGTAAGGTGTAAGGAAAAATAAAAAAGGAGTGTTACAAATGAAATGTAAAAAAGCGATTATTTCTGCACTTTCAGTTTCAGCTTTGGCTTTAAGCTTAGGCGGTGTGGCCTCTGCTGAAGAAATGTCAGCTACTCCAACACCTTCAATTCAAAATGTATCAAACAGCCCTATTAAAGTCATGGATGCCTTTTACCAAATGAAAGTAAACAGTTACTTAAATATTGCTAGAGAAGGAGCCACTAGCTATGTTGTCACTTCCGGTCGTGATTATATCTCTGTAAGTCAAAGCGGAATGGTATACAGCAAGTCAATTCCTGGTTCTGCTCAAGTTACGATCTATAAGGGAACAAGCGTACTAGGAGTTGTCACGATTAGTGTTCGTCTGTAAACAAACAAAACCCGGCGGTATTCCGCCGGGTTTTATTTTTACATTAACCGATTGAACCTTCCATTTCGAACTTAATCAAACGGTTCATTTCAACTGCGTATTCCATTGGAAGCTCTTTTGTGAATGGCTCGATGAAGCCCATTACGATCATTTCAGTCGCTTCTTCTTCGGAAATGCCGCGGCTCATCAAGTAGAAGAGCTGTTCTTCAGATACTTTAGACACTTTCGCTTCGTGCTCCAATGAAATGTTATCATTTAAGATTTCATTGTAAGGAATTGTATCTGATGTTGATTTGTTATCCATAATGAGCGTATCACACTCGATGTTGGAACGGGCGCCTTCCGCTTTACGTCCGAAGTGGACAATTCCGCGGTAGGTTACTTTCCCGCCTTGTTTAGAGATCGATTTTGATACGATTGTGGAAGATGTGTTTGGCGCAAGGTGAATCATTTTCGCACCCGCATCCTGATGCTGGCCTTTACCCGCAAGAGCGATAGAAAGCGTCATACCGCGCGCGCCTTCGCCTTTTAGGATACAAGCCGGATATTTCATTGTCAGTTTAGATCCGATGTTGCCATCGATCCATTCCATAGTTGCGTTTTCTTCACAGATCGTACGCTTTGTTACAAGGTTGTAAACGTTGTTCGCCCAGTTTTGGATCGTTGTATAACGGCAGTAGCCGCCTTTTTTCACGATGATTTCAACAACCGCACTGTGAAGAGAGTTTGTTGTGTAAACAGGTGCCGTACAGCCCTCAACGTAATGCACGCTTGCTTCTTCGTCAACGATGATCAGTGTACGTTCGAACTGACCCATGTTTTCAGAGTTGATACGGAAGTAAGCTTGAAGCGGTGTTTCAACCTTCACGCCTTTTGGCACATAGATGAAAGATCCGCCGGACCAAACAGCTGAGTTCAGCGCCGCAAACTTGTTATCAGTCGGCGGAATCACTTTTGCCCAGTGCTCACGGAAAATATCTTCATTTTCTTTCAGCGCGCTGTCTGTGTCTTTAAAGACGATGCCTTGCGCTTCAAGATCTTCTTTCATGTTGTGGTATACAACCTCTGATTCGTACTGAGCAGAAACACCCGCAAGGTATTTTTGTTCAGCTTCAGGAATACCGAGCTTGTCGAAAGTTTGCTTAATTTCTTCAGGAACTTCATCCCAAGAACGCTCTGAACGCTCAGACGGTTTTACGTAGTACGTAATTTCGTCAAAGTTCAGTGAGTTTAGATCTCCGCCCCATTGAGGCATTGGCATGTTGTAGAAATGTTCAAGTGATTTCAAGCGGAAATCAAGCATCCATTGAGGCTCTTCTTTCATGCGAGAAATTTCTTCTACGATTTCTTTTGTCAATCCGCGCTCTGAACGGAAAATGGAAACGTCCTTGTCGTGAAAACCATATTTGTATTCACCAATATCAGGCATTTTTTTAGCCATCCATTTTCACTCCAATCCTTTTAATTGCCGCCTTCTTCTTTAGCGACTCCTTTTTCAAGTGCCTTCCATGACAGGGTTGCACATTTAATACGGGCCGGGAATTTTGAAACGCCTTGAAGGGCTTCAATATCACCCAGATCTATAGAATCATCATATTCTTTCCCTTGCATCATATCCGAGAAAATCTTAGACATAGAAAGGGCTGTTTCAATATCTTTCCCTTTAATCGCCTGAGTCATCATCGAAGCGGATGCCATTGAAATGGAACAGCCTTCCCCTTCAAATTTCGCATCTTCCACGATGTCTCCGTCAAGCTTCATTGTCAGCCTGATTCGGTCGCCGCATGTCGGATTGTTCATATCCACGACGATGCTGTCATTCAAAACCCCTTTGTTGCGCGGGTTTTTGTAATGATCCATAATCACCTGTCTGTACAATGTATCTAAGTTTGCATTAAAAGACATTTGTAAAATACTCCTTTGTCTTTTGAAGAGCTTCCACAAGCTTATCAATCTCTTCCTCTGTATTATACAGATAAAAGCTTGCTCTCGCAGTAGCAGTTACATCCAGCCATTTCATCAGCGGCTGGGCGCAATGGTGACCCGCTCTGACAGCGATCCCTTCCGCATCAAGTACGGTTGCCACATCGTGCGGATGAACATCATCAAGGTTAAATGTGATCAGCCCGGCACGCTCTTCTGGTCCGTAAACCGTCACGCCGTCAAGCTGACGGAAGCGTTCAAGCGCATAAGCTGCAAGCTTGTGCTCGTGGCGGGAAATCTCATCAAGGCCGATTTCTTCGAGAAAATCAATTGCGGCACCGAGACCGATTGCTCCAGCAATAATCGGAGTACCCGCTTCGAATTTCCACGGAAGCTCTTTCCAAGTTGATTCATAAAGCCCGACAAAGTCGATCATTTCACCGCCGAATTCGGCAGGCTCCATGTTTTCCAGCAGGGCTTTCTTTCCGTACAGCACGCCTACTCCGGTAGGACCGCACATTTTGTGGGAAGAAAGCGCAAAGAAGTCGCAATCGAGATCCTGCACGTCAATTTTCATGTGAGGCGTGCTTTGTGCACCGTCCACCACAATGACAGCCCCGTTGTCATGAGCGATGTTCGCCATTTCTTTTATCGGGTTGATCGTGCCGAGAACATTAGACACATGAGATACCGCAACAATCTTCGTATTGCTCGTGACTGTTGCTCTGACGTCATCTAATGAAATCGTGCCGTCTTCCTGCAGCGGAATATATTTTAATGTGGCGCCAGTCGCTTTGACAGCCTGCTGCCACGGAATGATATTCGCATGATGCTCCATATAGGTGATGACCACTTCATCACCCGGTTTCAGGTTGGCGCGCGCATAGCTTAACGCCACCATATTCAGTGATGTGGTCGTGCCTTTTGTGAAAATAATCTCAGCCATTGACTTCGCGTTAATAAACTTGCGGACTTTTTCACGCGCTCCTTCATAACCGTCTGTCGCTCTGGTTCCAAGCGTATGGACGCCCCGGTGAACATTGGAATTGTATTGGTTATAATACTTATCCAGTGTTTCAATGACAGCACGCGGCTTCTGGGAAGTCGCCGCGCTGTCGAGATAAACGAGATCATGTCCGTTCACTTGCTGATGAAGGATCGGGAACTGTTCACGAATATCTGTGATATTCATTACTTCACTTTCCTTTCGATAACAGAAACCAATTGTTTCTTAACGCCTTCAATCGGAAGTTCGTTAACTACCGGCGCAAGGAATCCGTAGATGACTAAGCGTTCTGCTTCTTCTTTCGCAATACCGCGGCTCATCAGGTAGTAAAGCTGAATAGGGTCCACACGGCCGACAGATGCCGCATGTCCTGCAGTTACATCGTCTTCTTCAATTAAAAGAATAGGGTTTGCATCTCCGCGCGCTTTTTCGCTGAGCATCAGCACACGGGATTCCTGTTCCGCATTTGCTTTAGAAGCGCCATGTTCGATTTTGCCGATTCCGTTAAAGATAGAAGAAGCGGAATCCTTCATCACACCGTGCTTCAAGATATATCCTTCAGAAGCTTTACCGAAATGAATGATTTGTGTCGTGAAGTTTTCTGTTTGCTCTCCTCTTCCAACAACAACCGTTTTCGTGTCGCCGTAGGTGCCGTCACCGTAAAGGTTTGTTGTGTTTTCGGAAATGGTGTCGCCATCGTTCATGAGGCCGAGAGCCCACTCGATTTTGCTGTCGCGGCCGCGTGCAGCACCGCGGCGGTTGACGTAAGTTGTCACGCCGGAAGACAGATTATCCACCGCACCGTATGTCACACTGGCATTATCACCTGTGATAACCTCACTGATAATATTGAATACAGCATCTTTCGGGTTGACCGTGCTGATGTAGTTTTCTACATACGTTACTGAGCTATGGTCTTCCGCCACAATCAATACGTGGTTGAATAGAGCTGTATCGTTGCTTTCGTGGACATAAACAGCCTGAACCGGCGTCTCCACCTGAACATTTTTCGGAACATAGAGGAATGCCCCTCCGTTAACAAGAGCTGCGTGAAGTGCAGTTAATTTATGCTCATCAACTTTCACGCCGTCTTTCATAAAGTATTTCTCCACTAAGTCGCTGTGCTCGCGTGCAGCAGTCAAAATATCAGTAAAGATAACGCCTTTGTCTTTCAATTCCTGAGAAAGAGAAAGGTATGCAGGCGTCTGATCACGCTGTACATATAACGTTTTATCTTCGTTTTCGACATCGATCAGCGCTTTTGCTTCATCAGTCAAATCTTCTAATGAAGAAAGCGGCTCATTATCAACTGTATGCTTCGCGAAGTTCGTGAAGTTCCAGTTTGTGATTTTTGTTTTGTCAGGCTTCGGCATCGGCAGATCCTCAGCTTGTTCAAGAGCCTGTAAGCGCAGGTTTTTCAGCCAGGCAGGTTCTTGATGCTTTTCGGAAAAGCTTTTGAGATACTCCTGATCTACGGATAGTTTTGTATCTAGTGTCATATTAATCCCCCTAACGCTTACGCTTCTTGGCCTACAGTTTCGTCTTCAATGCCAAGTTCTTTTTTAATCCAGTCATAACCTTCTGCTTCAAGACGCTGTGCAAGCTCTGCACCGCCGGATTTTACAACGCGGCCTTGCATCATAACGTGAACCACATCAGGAGTGATGTAGTTTAACAGACGCTGATAGTGAGTGATCATCAGGCAGCCGAAGCTTTCGCTGCGCATTTTGTTGATCCCTTTTGATACAACTTTCAAAGCGTCAATATCAAGACCTGAGTCGATTTCATCAAGGATGGCGATTTTCGGTTCAATCATCATCAGCTGAAGGATTTCGTTGCGTTTTTTCTCCCCGCCTGAGAAGCCTTCGTTGAGGTAGCGCTGAGCCATTTCAGGGTCCATTTCTAAGAACTCCATGTTTTCGTCCATTTTGCGGATGAATTTCATAAGAGAAATTTCGTCGCCTTCTTCTCTGCGCGCGTTGATCGCAGAACGAAGGAAGTCGGCATTTGTCACACCGCTGATTTCACTTGGGTACTGCATTGCAAGGAACAAACCTGCCTGCGCACGCTCGTCCACTTCCATTTCCAGTACATCTTTGCCGTCAAGCGTGATGCTGCCCTTCGTTACTTCATATTTAGGATGCCCCATAATAGCAGCTGACAGAGTTGATTTACCAGTACCGTTCGGTCCCATTACGGCGTGGAACTCTCCGCCTTTTATTTCAAGGTTTACACCTTTTAAGATCTCTTTCCCTTCGATTTCAACGTGAAGATCTTTGATCGTTAATGTTGAAGCAGCCATATCTATACCTCCAAAAATATATAATCATTATTCTCATTTTATTCTCATTCTAATTTTATAACAAATGAAAAGTAAATACAACTTTTTATCGTGCCTTGCACATTTCTCAAGTTTAACAAAGTTCAGCACTTTATTAAAGCAATTGAAAAAGAAAAAGAGTGGATTCCCACCCTTTTTTTAAAGACCGATTTTCTCATTAAGCTCCGCAGAATACCGCTTGCATTTTTTATATTCAAGCTCTCTCTGCCGCTCAACTTCCATTCTTGTATCCAGCCGGCGTCCGTATTCCTCGTACCCGATCCCATGCGACAGCTGCATCGCTTTTTCCATTTCTGACGTATAATCGAGGTCCAGTCTGTCCTGGCTGCTGCAAATAATGAATCAATCCCTTCATTTATTTACTGCTATTGTATCAGCTCTGCGACTGACGCTGCAAAATGGATATGGCTTGATATAACAACGGATGAGACGAAAGGACCCTTTGAGTTGAAATGAGAATCGTTTTTCGGAATATTCCTTCTTCTAATGCGTAGTGTTTCCAAATTCCTCTATGCACTGCTGGACAACTGTCACACCTTGGCTTAGGGCAGCTCCGCCTCCGAATGCCGCCGCCACACTGACCGCTTCAAGAATGTTTTCCTCCGTCGCTCCTTGGTCAAGACAGCCTTTTGTGTGATAGATCATGCAGTATTCGTCCTGAGCATTGATAGCGATCCCCAGTGCAATCAGCTGTTTTTCTCTTTCTGTTAGTGAATTAGCTGCAAAGCATTGTTCGGTGAATTCGTTAAACTTTCTTCCCATCATCGGCATCTTCTGTTCAAATGTGCCTAAACTTTGTTTATATTGTTTTAGCGCGTCCTGCATGCTTCCTCTATCTTGATTCAAAGAAAATCCCTCCATCTGTTTAACATTCCTTTTTATTATGAACAGCTTTAAGGAAAATACCCAAAAAACCCCGGATTTCTCATCCGGGGTTTCAGCGGGTCAGCAAACCCTCGCATTCGTTGTCAGACCTGCGCGTTGGTGCTCAATACGTAGTGGAACAACGGCTAAATTCTCAGGTGTCCTGCCTAAACACCGTTGTCATCACATCCTGTGAAAACCCGGTCCAATGCTCGGTCTTCCTAGACTTCAAGGGTGTTCAATCACGCCGAAAAGATGACAAAGCCCTAAAACCAATATCGTTTTAGGGCTTTGTCAATAATTGAACCCCGGATTTCTCATCCGGGGTTTCAGTCTTATTCAGATACAGGAAGCACAGCTCCGTCATATTTTTTATCGATGAAGTCTTTGATTTTTTTAGAGTGAAGAACTTCCATCAGCGCTTTGATTTTCGCAGAATCCTCTTCGCCATCTCTCACTGCAATGATATTGGCGTAAGGGTTATCTTTTGTTGATTCCACTTCAATCGCGTCTTTTTTAGGATTCAATTTATTTTGGATCGCGTAGTTCACATTGATAAAGGCCGCGTCTCCTTCTTTGTTTTCATATGCTTTTGCCGTTAATTCAGGCGCTACTTTTTTGAACTGAAGGTTTTTCGGGTTTTTCTTAATGTCTTTCAGTGTTGCATCGACTGTCTCCACTTTGGAATCAAGTGTAATTAATCCTGCATTCTCAAGCATTGCAAGCATACGGCCTTGTTCAGCGACGTTATTTGTCAGGATAATTGTCGCATCGTCGGGAAGATCTTTTAATGATTTGTATTTTTTAGAATAAATACCGAATGGCTCTAAGTGAATCGCACCGGCATTCGCAAGTTTATAATCTTTGTTTTCTTTCATTTCTTGCTCAAGGTAAGGAATGTGCTGGAAGAAGTTCGCATCCACTTCTTTATCAGCCAAGGCTTTGTTGTACATTTTGTAATCACTAAGCACTTTCACTTTCAGTGTGTAGCCTTTTTCTTTTAACAATGGTTCAGCTTCTTTTAAAATTTCTGCATGCGGTGTTTTTGTAGCTGCAACAACAATTTCTTTCTTGCCGGATTCAGCGTTATTAGAACCGCAGGCAGCCATAACTCCTGCAAATACAAGCAGTAATGCACCTAAAAATAGCTTTTTCAATGTAAATCCTCCCTTATCGTTTGTCTATTATATTTGTTATGACATCACCGATCATTTGAATAATGAAAACGATGATTAAAATAAATACAGTAGCAACGAAGGTAACATCAGTATTATTAGACTGATATCCTTCTACATATGCAAGGTTTCCAAGGCCTCCTGAACCGATGGCGCCTGCAATTGCCGTTGAGCCGATCAAAGCGATGGCCGTAACCGTGATCCCAGAAATAAGGGCCGGCATGGATTCCGGAAGCAGCACTTTGAAAATAATCGTTGATGTTTTGGCTCCCATTGATTTCGCAGCTTCGATGACGCCTTTATCCACCTCGCGCAGCGCAATTTCAGCAAGCCGCGCGTAAAACGGGGCTGAGCCGATGACTAACGCCGGCAGTGCCGCGTTCGGCCCTAAGATGGTGCCGACTAAAAACTTCGTAAAACCTAGTAATAAAATAATTAAAATGAGGAACGGAATAGACCTGAATACATTGACAATGGCCGCAATCACAGTGTTGACCGCTTTGTTCTGCCAGAGGCTCCCTTTGCTTGTGAGAAAGAGCAGCAGACCGAGGATCACCCCGATGACAAAGGCAAAAACCAAAGAGATCAGCGTCATATAAAGCGTCTCGTATGTCGCGTTCCATAATTCAGTTACATCAACGTTCGGGAAGTATTTTTCAAACATTCGTGATCACCTCTGCTTTCACCTGTTTGTCATTAATAAACCGGATCACGTTTTGCACTTCTTCCTCGTCACCGTCAATATGGATGAACAATGAACCGTATGCTCCGTCCTTCGTCTGCGAGATTTTCCCTTGCAGAATATTGACACTGACATTGAAGTTTCTGATCATCTCTGTAATCAGAGGCTGTTCAGCCGCTTCGCCGACAAATGTGAGCTGAACCGTTGTTCCTGACGCTTTTTCGTCAAAAAGATGCTGAAGCGTTTCTTTTGTTTCTTCAGGCTCAGTCACCTGCTGGACAAATCGTTTTGTCATTTCTTCCTTCGGATTCTTGAAGACATCGAGAACTTCTCCTTCTTCAACAACCTTTCCGTTTTCCATGACAGCGACTCTGTTGCAAATTTTGCGGATGACATGCATTTCGTGTGTGATCAGCACAATCGTCAAACCGAGTCTTTCATTAATATCGGACAAAAGATCCAAGATTGAATCAGTTGTTTGCGGATCTAAAGCTGATGTCGCTTCATCACAAAGGAGAACCTTTGGATTGTTTGCGAGCGCTCTGGCGATTCCGACCCGCTGCTTTTGTCCGCCGCTCAGCTGGGACGGGTAAGATTTTTCTTTTCCTTCTAAACCTACCAGTTTAATCAATTCATTGGCACGCTTGATCCGCTCGCTTTTTTTCACCCCGGCAATTTCTAAAGGAAACATGATGTTATCTCTGACAGTTCGCGACCAGAGCAAATTGAAATGCTGGAAAATCATACTGATTTCATGGCGTGCTTTTCTTAAGTTGCGTCCGTTTACTTCATTAATCTTTGTTCCCGCCACTTCCACGATTCCTGAGCTCGGTTTCTCAAGTCCGTTCAGCAGACGGATTAAGGAACTTTTACCAGCCCCGCTATATCCTATAATTCCAAAAATCTCACCTTTTTTTATGGAAAGCGAGACATTTTGGACAGCATTGACATCTCCATGTTTCGACTTATACACTTTTGAAACATCCTGAAGATTGATCAAAGCGATCACCTGCCTTAACACTATTCTAAGAAATCTTCCGGTTTTTTCTGCAAAAGAAAAGCCTTTCTGCACACTTGAGCAGAAAGGCTTATATAAAACTCGCCTTTCTCTCATCTTTCAAAGCTGAACGCTTCGTGTGAATTGGCACCATTTCAACAGTGTTGATGGTTGCCGGGCTTCATAGGGCACTTCCCTCCACCTCTCTTGATAAGAGAAATATATAGTCTTTTTCGTCCGGAAATTCTTAATGTAGAATAGCATGGCGAATGATAAAATGTCAATAAAATAAATAATGTCAACTTTTACTATTATAATAATTTACTATTTTTCAATTCTTTAGAATCCTCTGAAAAAAACCATTAGTCAGCCACAGAATGGCTTCCAGCTTTAACAGCGCTCTGAATGAACCCTTTACCTTTAGGCTTCCGCTCTGGATCAGGTGCTGAAGGGAAATGTCTCCATGCAAAAGATCAATGATTTCTGTTTGGTTTCCATAAAAGGTCAGGTTGGACGTGTGGGGCGGAGAAATCTTTTTCATTTCCCCTTGTTCGTTTATTGAGACGGTTAAGGCTTCTGTTTCTCCTTGGAAGGTAATGAGCAATGTTGAAGTGTTCAAAAGGGGTTTTAAAAACAGATGCTGGTAATCATCTTCTAAAACTTCCGCTTTCTCCATTTGTACAACCTCCTATTTGTTGGTCATACATACACATTTCTCTCTTCAGCGCAAGAACCCCTTTATAAAACGAACGACAATTTCATTGGAATGCGCCGAGAAAAATGTCATAAATGAGATGCAGAAGATGATTTTTGTTTGATCAGCTCATATAAGTAAGAAACGGAATGAAACGCATACCCTCTTTCAATTACTTTCCCGCCCTTAAACAGCAGAAAACAAGGGACGCTTTCAATTTGATATGCTTTAGCAAACGCCGGTGAATAGTTGAGATTATTTTTATAGAAGGCGACAGACGGAAGCATTTCTTCGACAACTGTCAGCATTTTGCTTGCCAGCTGGCAGGTCCCGCATAACGGAGTATATAAATATAGGAGATACACATCATCAGTAATGTGTTCAAGTTCTTGTTCTTGGAGTTCTTTCATGCTATAACACCTCAGGTCTTTCTTTCAAGAAAAATCGTATGGACATTCAGATTTGCGCTCAGCAAAACAGATGCTATATGGTGTCTGGGCGCCGCCTCCACTTCCTTATAGGCTCTGTCGATATGTAAATGGTAGGCTTCATTAAATTCCCTTTTCAGCTGTTTTCTCAATTTCTCGCCTGATTCATCGGCATCAACCAAAATATAGACGTCCTTCTCGTAAAGCTCGTCTGCCAATTCCTCCAGCTTCAGCTGGCTGATTGTTCCGTTTGTGCAGATAATGCGCACTGGCTCATCCAGGACGCTTTCAACCTTTTCTTTATCTGATTTCCCTTCAACAATCATGACTTTTTCCAGCTCGTCCATGTTCATCTGCTTCACCTGCCGCGTCAAATTTGAAACGTTCAGATTGTAAAAGAAGGCAGTGAAATTCACCGCCAACATTAACACCAGCCGCTTTCGTAGTCACAATCCACATATTTCTGATCGTCTCCTGAAACCACGTCGGCTGTCTTATAAAACTTTTCATTTTCGTAGGTAAAACCGGACTTAAGCTCATATTCATTCATGCCTGTCATTTGGCCGATCATCTCATCTTCATGATATAACGAGAGCCGGCCATTTTGAAAGCGGCCTGTCACATCATTGGTGACATCGAGCTTTTGTTTGCTGAAAGCCATATTGGACACCTCCCATAGCGTTAGCGTATCCAATTGCCTTCTCAGCTATCCGGTTTTAGTCTTGTTGTGTCATCTCTTCGTATTGCTCTGCTGTCATTAGTTTTTCAATTTCAGACGCGTCAGACGGTTCAACGACGATCATCCATGCTTTTTCATACGGAGATTCGTTGACGAACTCCGGGCTGTCATCAAGATCTTCGTTTACTTCCACTACAGTTCCGTTAATCGGTGCGTAAAGCTCAGATACCGTTTTTACGGATTCTACACTTCCGAAAGGCTCGTCCGCTTTGATTTCAGCGCCGACTTCAGGAAGCTCAACAAACACGATATCTCCGAGCTCGGATTGGGCAAAATGGGTAATGCCGATTTTGGCTTTTTCTCCTTCAACTTTTACCCACTCGTGTTCTTCTGAGTAACGCAAATCTTTAGGTATGCTCAATTGAATCCCTCCATTTTTTACAGCACTACAATAAGAAGATACCACACTTTTCGAAAAAAATTTACATCATGACCAGTTTTCTTCAAATTGATCTTCTTTAAAGCCGACTGTCACTTTTTCGCCGTCTGTTGTGAGCGGGCGCTTGATCAGCATTCCGTCCGAAGCCAGCAGTTCAAGCTGTTCGTCTTCTGACATGTGATACAGTTTTTCCTTCAGATTCAGTTCACGGTATTTCATGCCGCTTGTGTTGAAGAATTTCTTTAAATCCAGCCCGCTTTTTTCATAAAGCGATTTTAGCTCCTCTTTGCTTGGAGGCTGTTCTGCAATATGTATTTCGTTGATTTCTTTTCCGTGCTCTTCAAGCCATTTCTTCGCTTTGCGGCACGTTCCGCATTTAGGGTACCAGTAAAAAGTTAACGACATCTTCTTCCCCCTCAATAAAATAATCGAGGTTATTTTAACACAGTTTGTTTTAAAAACCTAAAACAGTGCTTCATAAAAAAAGAGCTCCGGATGAGCGGAGCTCCTTGGGACTCAGACAATATATTTTTCTGCCTCGAACACACCCGCTGCCGCTTCACGTTTTTTCCGAATGACATTTTTAGGCGTCACGCGTGTCAGCTTGCGGAGAGCCGAGAGCATCATACGGAGAGAATCTCCTTCTTCCATTGCAAGTAAAGATTCTTTCGCATGGGCTTCAATTTCGTTAAAGGCTTCTTGAACGAAAATTTCTGTGTACAGCAGCTTTTGCGCTGCTTTATCGCTTCCTTGCGCGGCAATGGCCTTTTCCGTTCTGAGCACGGCTGATTCCATTGCATATACATTGCTGACAATATCAGCAACGTTTACGAGAATTTCTTGTTCACGATCGATCGCTTTTCCGTATTTTTGCGCGGCAAGACCCGCGGCGAACAGGGCGATTTTTTTGGCTTGCTTGACAATATATTTCTCTTGCTCTAATACGCCGGTGCCCGGCTCCTCAGGCATAAGCATCATGAGTTCTTCTTGAAGCGCCTGTGCCTTTTCAAAAAGAGGTAGCTCGCCTTTCATCGCTTTCTTCAGAAACGTGCTTGGCACGATTAACCGGTTGATTTCATTTGTTCCTTCGAAAATCCGGTTGATCCTGGAATCCCGATAGGCTCTTTCCACCTCATACTCCTGCATAAATCCGTAGCCGCCGTGGATTTGCACGCCTTCATCGACAATATAATCAAGCGTTTCAGAGCCAAACACCTTGTTGAGAGAGCATTCAATGGCGTATTCGGCAATGGACTTCGCAATTTGTCTTCCGTCCTTTAGGTCTTCAGCTGTGAACTGGCTCATATTGTCTTCAAACAGCCCAACGGTTCTGTACACAGAGCTTTCCATCGCATACAGTCTTGATGCCATCGTCGCGATTTTTTCCTGGGTCAGCGAAAAGCCTGCGATCGGCGTTTTAAATTGGCGGCGCTGATTTGCGTAAGCTGCAGACAGCTCGATCACCCGTTTTGACGCGCCGATCGTTCCTACTGCCAGCTTGTAGCGGCCGATATTTAAAATATTAAAAGCGATGACATGCCCTTTGCCGATTTCTCCAAGAAGGTTTTCCTTCGGCACCTCAGCCTGATCCAAAATGAGGGTTCTTGTCGAGGACCCTTTAATTCCCATTTTCTTTTCTTCAGGTCCGGTTGATACGCCCGGAAAATCTTTTTCTACAATAAAAGCGGAAAACTTTTCGCCGTCCACTTTGGCGTAAACGACAAAGACATCGGCAAAAGCTGAGTTGGTAATCCACTGTTTTTCCCCGGTTAATACGTAATGCGTTCCTGCTTCATTCAGCACCGCTGTCGTTTTTGCGCCTAACGCATCAGATCCGGAACCCGGCTCAGTCAGTGCGTACGCAGCGATCTTTTCCCCTGAAGCCAGATCAGGGAGATATTTTTTCTTTTGCTCTTCCGTTCCGAAGAATACGATCGGCAAGGAACCGATGCCGACATGTGCACCGTAAGAAAGTGAAAAGCTTCCCGCACGCGAAAATTTTTCAGTGATCAGCGCCGAGCTGATTTTATCAAGGCCCAGCCCGCCGTATTCCTCGGGAACATCGGCTCCGAGAAGCCCCAGTTCTCCCGCTTTCTTCAAAAGCCGGACGGAATGTTCAAATTGATGGTTCTCAATTTCATCTATATGCGGCAGAACGTCCTGCTCAATGTAATCCTCCGTTGTTTTCGCAATCATTTTATGCTCGTCAGTGAAATCCTCCGGTGTATACATCTGATCATATGTGACATCCTCGATTAAGAAACCGCCGCCTTTTAGTACTTCAGCCGTTTTTTTCGTCATTTATTTTTCCCCCTTTAGCATAATTCAAATACACCGGCTGCTCCCATCCCGCCGCCGATACACATTGTGACGACACCAAATTGCTCGTTTCTTCGTTTCATTTCGTGAATCAGCGAGAGAGTAAGCTTTGTGCCCGTACAGCCAAGCGGGTGTCCGAGTGCGATAGCGCCCCCGTTGACATTCACTTTCTCCTCATCAATCCCCAGCTCCCTGATGACTTGGATGGCTTGTGATGCAAAAGCTTCGTTCAGTTCGAACAGCCCGATGTCCTGCAGTTGAAGCCCGGCAAGCTTCAGTGCGCGCGGAATGGCTTCCACGGGCCCGATGCCCATGACTTCCGGCGGCACCCCGCCAACTGCAAAGGAACGGAATTTGACAAGCGGCGCCAAACCAAGCGCATCCACTTTTTCGCGATCCATCAGCATGACAGCCGCCGCCCCGTCACTTGTTTGCGAGGAATTTCCGGCAGTAACTGTCCCGTCAATGGAAAAGGCCGGGCGTAATGTGCTTAAAATGTCTGTGGTCGTTTGCGGACGGACACCTTCATCCTGAGAAAAAACAGTATGTTTTTCCTGCGGCTTATGGTTTTCGCCGATTTCTGTCACCTTGACTTCGACTGGGACAATTTCATCTTTAAATTTCCCCTCTGCAAGGGCTTTGGCAGCTTTCTGGTGGCTGCGCACGGCAAAAGCATCCTGATCTTCACGGGAAACGCCGTATTTTTTCGCAACCTGTTCTGCCGTGTGTCCCATGCTCATGTAATACTCCGGCGCTTTCTCGGCTAATGCGAGGTTCGGACGGGTCACATGCCCCATCATCGGAACCTGTGACATAGATTCCGCTCCGCCTGCAATGGCCGTATCGTAGGCGCCAAGCATAATTTTTTCTGCCGCATATGCGATGGACTGAAGACCTGAGGAACAGTAGCGGTTGACCGTAATCGCCGGCACCGTATATGGCAGACCCGCAAGCGCGCCGATATTTCTCGCCATATTGAGCCCCTGTTCTGCTTCAGGTGTTGCACAGCCAATAATTAAATCGTCAATATTGCCCTCATAGCCGCCTGCTCGTTTCAGCGTTTCTTTCACGCAAATGGCTCCCAAATCATCCGGGCGAACGGTGGCCAATGAACCTTTTTTCGCTTTCCCTACCGGTGTTCTTGCTCCTGCCACAATGACTGCCTCTTTCATAAACTCCCTCCTAGTTCCGTAAAGGTTTGCCTTTCACCAGCATATGCTGCATTCTCGCTTGAGATTTCGCCTCGCCTGCCAGACTTAAAAACGCTTCTCTCTCAATTTCCAATAAATACTCTTCATCCACCTCTGTTCCGAACGGCACTTTTCCGCCGGCAATCACAAAAGCGAGTTTTTTAGCAATTTTCATATCATGCTCAGATAGGTAGCCGGACAGCTTCATTTGCTCTGCACCGAGCAGAAGCGCAGCATAACCTGTTTCCCCCGCCACCTTGACCTTTTCTTTTACAGGCGGCCGCCAGCCCGTATCGTATAAAGAGGCGGCTAACTGCTTTGCATCGTACAGGAGGTGATCCTGGTTAGTGCTGATACGGTCAGTCTCTTTTAAAATGTTCAGTTCCCGAGCCTCTTGGGCGGAAGTTGACACTTTAGCCATCGCGATCGTTTCAAATGTTTTCATGGCCGCATTCATCGGATCAAGACCGCGGCGAAGATGATTGATGTACAGCTCTTTATTGCCCCCTCCGCCAGGGATAAGGCCGACTCCTGATTCTACAAGTCCCATATAGGCTTCGCTTGCCGCTTGTATTCGTGCAGCAGGGAGACACACTTCCGTCCCTCCGCCGAGCGTCATGCCAAATGGAGCTGCAACAACAGGTTTCGCGCTGTATTTGATGTTCATCATTGTCTCTTGAAAATGCCGTATCACCAAATCAACTTCCATAAAGTTGTCATCCTGTACTTCCATTAAGATCATGGCGAGATTGGCGCCCACACAGAAATTTTTGCCTTGATTGCCGATGACAAGCCCTTTGTAATTCCGCTCTGTTTCTTCCAAAGCTCTGTTGATCATTTGAATGATGTCGAACCCGATGGCATTGCTTTTCGAGTGAAACTCGAGAAGTGCCACATCGTCTCCAAGGTCAATCAGGCTGGCTCCGCTGTTTTTGGCAATGACGCCGTTTGTTTCTTTGACCGATTGTAAATGGATTCGTTTCTTGTTTTCTTTTACAGCTCTGTATTCGCCGCTTTCGTAATAAAGCACTGTTCCGTTTTCTCTGATGTAGAAGGTCTCATTCCCTTTGTCCAGCATATCTTTTATCCAGCCGGGAATCTCCGCTCCAAGCTGTTCAAGCTTTTCCGCCGACTGTCTGAGACCGATTGCGTCCCAGATTTCGAATGGCCCCAGTTCCCAGCCGAATCCCCATTTCATGGCTTGGTCAATTGCATGAATATCGTCGGCAATTTCTCCGAGCAGCTGGGCTGAGTAAAGCAGCGTTTGCGACGTGATATTCCACAGCAGCTGGCCAGCCCTGTCTTCCGAATAAATAAGCGCTTTCATTTTGGCTTTTGTCTCTTTAGCTTGCTTTGCCGCTTCAAGAGCCGGCGTTTTCATCTTTGTCCGTTCTCCGTAAGTAAGCGTCATCGGGTCTAGCTCATAAATCGTTTTTCCTTCTTTTTTATAAAAGCCTTGACCGGATTTGCTTCCGATCCAGCCTTTTTGCAGCATGTCATTCATGAAGTCAGGCAGGCGAAACACTTCTTTTTCGTCTCCCTCTGCTTTGTCATATACGTTTCGGGCGACGTGGGCAAACGTATCAAGGCCGACAACATCCAGCGTTCTGAAGGTTGCGCTCTTCGGTCTGCCGATCAGCGGGCCTGTGATGGAATCGACTTCTCCGACCTGATAGCCGCCTTTCAGCATTTCTTGAACTGTAATGAGAAGTCCGTACGTCCCGATTCGGTTTGCGATAAAATTTGGTGTGTCCTTAGCTGTAACCACACCTTTGCCGAGAACATTTTCACCGAAGGATGTCATAAACGCCAGGATGTCAGGATCAGTTTCCTTAATCGGAATGATCTCCAGCAGCTTTAAATATCGCGCCGGGTTAAAAAAGTGTGTTCCGAGAAAATGAGCTTTAAAATCATCAGACCTGCCTTCAGCCATTGCCTGCACTGAGATGCCGGACGTGTTGCTCGAGACGATGCTGCCCGGTTTCCGATGCTCATCCACGAGAGAGAAAATCTTCTTTTTGACCTCGAGATTTTCAACAACGACCTCAATAATCCAATCAGCTTCCTTCAGCTTCTCAACATCATCTTCTAGATTGCCGGGAGTAATATAAGCGGTATTTTGTGCTGACGTAAGAGGGGCGGGCTTTTGTTTCAGCAGCTTTTTCACCGCAGATCTGCTCAGCCTGCTGCGCACCTCCGGACTTTCCTTCGTCAGCCCCTTTTTCTCCTCTTCCTTTGTTAAATCGTTCGGCACAATATCAAGCAGCAGAACCGGAATTCCGATGTTAGCCAAATGCGCAGCAATACCGGAACCCATAACCCCCGATCCTAAAACGGCTGCTTTTTGAATGTGTTTGTGCATGAGACATCCCCCTTGAACGTTGAATGAATAATCATTCATTTTTTGGTCAAAAAAAAATGGATACCCGTTTCTTCTTTCATCATAAAAGATTTTTGTTTCGACTTCAATAGCTAATTTGTTATTTTTTTGTATGAAGCAGATAGAAGACGGGAAACTTAAACCCGGAGGTGAAGGGAATGGTGCGAGAGAAAAAGAACCCGTCTTCAGCAGCAGTAAGCGCGGCGAGCGTGAAAGGAGATGCCGGTCCGACACAGCATTACGGCGGCGGAAAACGGACAAGCCAAAATCAGCAGTATAAGAAACATAACATGGAACAATAACAATGCAGCTGCGGTTCGCGGCTGCTTTCACTTTTTGAAAATCCCTTTTAACACAAAAGCCGCATTTGCGGGTCTCTCGGCGATTCTTCTCATAAAGTAGCTAAACCAGTCGGTTCCATACGGGACATATACACGCATCTTGTACCCTTCCTTCGCGAGTTCCTTCTGCCGCTCCGGCCTAATCCCGTAAAGCATTTGAAACTCGAATTGTGACAGCGGGATTTGATGCTCGGCAACGAGTTTCTTCGTAAGCGCAATGATGTCATCATCATGTGTAGCGACGGCAGTATAGTTCCCGCTCAGCAGATGAAGTTTAATCAAGCTCTGAAAGTGAAGGTCTGTTCCTTTTTTATCAGGGAATGCAACGGCCGCAGATTCTTTGTAAGCGCCTTTGACAAGTCTGAGATTCGGCTTCAGATCGTGCAGCTTTCGGATATCTTCTGCAGCCCGGTAAAGATACGCCTGTATCACCGTACCCAGCATGTCAAATTCCTGCTTGCACTGCCTGTAGATGGCAAGCGTCTGTTCATAATGTGAGTAGTCCTCCATATCAATCGTCACAGCCACGTCATTTTCCTTCGCAGCAGATAAAATGTCACGCAAATGTGAAACGGCCAGCTCCTCTGAAATATCGAGCCCCAGTGACGTCAGCTTAAGGGAAAGCTCGGAATCTAACCGGTGTTCGGCAATCGCTTGAATCGCCTTCTTGCATTCCTCTGCGACTCGACTTGCTTCTTTTTGTGTAGCCGCATACTCGCCTAAATAATCGATGGTTGTGCACAATCCGGATTGATTCAGCTTTTTAATGGCCCGAACAGCCGATTCAATCGTGTCCCCCGCGACAAATCTCCGCGCCCCCAGCCGTGATCCGTATGCTTTGGCAAGCTTGGTGAGCGTTTTATTTTGAGATATGAATAAAAACATATGTCTCAACATCCAATTCCCTCCTGACGATACAGCCTTCTTCAAAACACCTGTATATAACTCCCATACTGAAGGAAACATAAAACGAATAGAACGCAAAGGAGGATTACAATGAACAATCAGCAGCAATCTCAAATGCCGCCCTCTGTTATTTCGACAAAGGATCATTTGTATCTGAATGACATGCTGAACTGGAATCTGCTCGCAATGAAAAAAGCGCATTTTATGGCGCAGCAGTGCCAGGATCAAACATTAAAACAAGAACTAGACCGCGTCGGACATATGCATCATGATCACTATCAAAGAATATTAAAGCACCTGCAGCCAGGCCAGCAGCAGTCCGGCTATATCCAATAAGGAGGCGCCAAAATGAATCAGCAAAATCAGAAAATCGGCAACCCGCAAACACCTGTGCCGACTACATCAGAAATGAATGACAGAGATGTCGTCAATGAACTTTTGACAACGGAAAAATACATGACCACTGCGTATTGCACTGCTCTGCACGAGTTCAGCCATGAATCTCTCTATCAGGATATTCAATCCATTTTTGATGAGTCACAAAAAGCGCAAAGAAAACTGTATGATCTCATGTTCCAATATGGATGGTATACTGTTGAAGCAGAGGACGCCCAAAAGCTGCAGCAATCCTATCAAAAGTTCCAGCAAACCATTCAGCAGCAGTCTCCTTATCAGCAATAAAGTTCCATCAATCAGATCCGCAAAAAGGGTATGATGTGCTTTACTGGCATCTATCCTTTTTTTGTGTGTAAAATTAGTTGACTTTTTATTAACGCTTATTTATATTTAATAAGCATTAACTATTTCAATACATTAAATATAAACATGAGTTATATTAAAGAGGAGAAATGAAGATGAAGAGTGCGGATCAGTTAATGTCTGATATTCAATTATCGCTTCAGGCGCTCTTTCAAAAGATACAGCCTGAAATGCTGGATAGCATGGAGAAACAGGGGATTACCCCCGCGCAGCTGTTTGTGCTCGCAAGCTTAAAAAAGAATGGCAGCCTTAAAATTTCTGAAATTGCCGAACGGATGGAGGTCAAGCCAAGCGCGGTAACGTTAATGGCAGACCGCCTTGAACAAAAAAGTCTGATCGTCAGAAAACACAATACCCAAGACAGGCGAGTCATTAATATCAGCCTTACCGATGAAGGAGACAGAAAGTTCGAGGACGTTTTGGCGGGCAGAAAAGCCATAATGGCACGATACCTTTCCTACCTGACGGAAGAGGAACTGCTGCAGGCAGCGCATATGACGAAAAAGCTGGCACAAGCTGCTGCCGAAACCAATGAAAAGTAAAATAGGAAAAGAGGAAACGGATGAAATGAGTAATGAAGGAAAACAATCAAAACGGACTTTATTAATAACAGGCTTAATCATTGCCATGTTTTTCTCAGCCCTTGACGGTACCATTGTCGGAACTGCCATGCCGAAAATCGTCGGAGATCTTGGCGGTTTAAGCATGATGACCTGGCTGACTACGGCGTATTTGTTAACATCAACAACGGTCGTGCCGATTGCCGGTAAATTAGCCGACTTATTGGGGCGCCGGATCGTCTATGTATCAGGGTTGCTTATTTTTATGGCTGCTTCAGCTCTGTGCGGAATGGCCAACAATATGACAGAATTGATTATTTTCCGCGGTTTGCAGGGAATTGGCGGAGGTATTATGATGCCGATGGCCATGATTGTCATTGGTGACTTATTTACAGGGAAACAGCGTGCCAAATTCCAAGGGGTCTTTGGAGCCATTTACGGGCTTGCCTCTGTTATCGGGCCGCAAATCGGCGGCTGGATCGTTGATTCATTAAACTGGAAATGGGTTTTTTACATTAACCTTCCTGTTGGAATTATCGCGGTTATTTTTATTGCCAGAGGATTGCAGGGCCGTAAGCAGACCGGTCCGATCAACTTTGATATCGCCGGTATTTTTACAATGATTGTCGGGGTTGTCAGCCTTCTTCTTGCCCTAAGCTTCGGCGGGAAAGATTACGCATGGGGTTCATGGCAGATTCTCGGCTTGTTCGCACTCGCACTGATCGGAATTGTGAGCTTTATTATTGTTGAATCGAAAGCGAAAGAACCGATCCTTCCAATGTATCTATTTAAAAATAGAACATTTACGTTTTTGAACCTGATCGGCTTTTTTATGAGTATCGGAATGTTTGGCGCGATTACGTTTGTTCCTTTCTTTATGCAGGGAATTGTCGGTGTAAGCGCGTCTGAATCAGGCACCATTATGACACCGATGATGATCTCAATGATCATCACAAGCATTATCGGCGGCCAGCTTGTTTACAAAATAGGAATTAAACCGCAAATCATAACAGGCATGCTGATTATGGCTGGCGGATTCCTTCTGTTAACCACCTTGGATTTAGACACGAGCAAACTTGTCGCAACATCCTATATGGCCATTATCGGTCTTGGAATGGGTCTTGTGATGCCGATTCTGACGCTGGCTTTACAGGAAAGCTTTTCGAAAGAGGAGCTTGGGGTCGTCACCTCTTCCAGCCAATTCTTCCGTTCTATCGGGGGCACATTCGGCATTACCATGCTGGGCGCTGTAATGAATGCCAGATCCGGAAGCTTGCTGACTGATAAACTGGTTCCATATTTAGATTCGCTTCCGGCACAGGCAAGCTCATTTGCCGCCCAGCTAAAGGGTATGATTGATACAAATCCGCAAGGGCTGCTGCAATCACTGTTCAGCCCGGACGCAATTAAACAAATCCCTGCGGCTTTCTCATCCCATATTATGCCGATATTAAAAACATCGTTGATGGATTCGCTCCACAGTGTTTTTTATGCAGGCCTCATCTTTATCGCAGTCGGAGCTGTATTTACCTTATTCTTAAAACCTATTAAGCTTTCGAATAAGAAAACGGATGAACAAAAGGAAAAAGCGGCAAAAGCCGTTGAATCCCCTTCTCATTAATAGCTCACCCCGCGGACATAACCGCGGGGGCTTTTTTATTCGATCATCTGGGCCCTTCCATTTCCGAAGGACCAATCCTCATCCTGATTTCCGGCCAGTATGATAAACACATCTTCTTTTCTTACACCGAGCTCCGAATGAATCCGGCTTGCCACTGAATGGTAAAACGATTTCTTCTGTTCTGTTGTTCTTGAATCTTTCAATGTAAAATGGATGTAAATCAGTTCATCTGTGCGCTCTACCTGTAAATTAGACGGATCATAAAAAAATTCGCTTTTTTGGTATTGCCGGATCACTTGAAAGTAATCATCAGCCGGTACATTGATTTCTGCGATCATAGACTGGTGAATGGCTCTGCTCAGTTTTTGAAGCCATTCTTTGCTTCTCCCCGCTCGTAAATGAATCTGTATAAATGGCATCTCTCACGCGCTCCTTTCTTTACATCGTCTGGCCGCTGTCAATCGTGATGATTTGTCCTGTCAGGGATTCCTGTTCAAGCACGGAACAAATCAGCCGTGCCACATCACTCGCTTCAGCAATTCGCTGCAACAGCAAAGTGCCGCTCATGTTTTTCATTTTTTCTTCACGCCCCGCCCACCATCTTGTCGCGACAGCTCCGGGTGCGACACCGCACACTCTGATTTCTGGCGCCAAAGCGTGTGCCAATGATTTTGTCAGGCCGTGCACCGCTGCTTTTGACACAGCGTAAGGCATAGAAGAGCCCGCCCCGGTTGACCCCGCGATACTGCCGATATTAACGATCGCCCCAGCCTTGCTTTTTTTCATGAAAGGAGCCGCTGCTCTCGCGCAAAAAAACATTCCTTTGACATTGACCGCATATAACTCGTCCCATACGTCCTCTGTCGCGGCGTCGAGATCATCCATTGGAATATGCCGAGTAATACTTGCGTTGTTGATTAAAACGTCAATTGTGCCGTATTGCTTTACTATCGCTTGAACCATGTCCTGCACATCACTGCTTTTGGATACATCGGCTTGGATAGCAACGGCCTGCCCGCCCTCGCTTTTGATGATTTCTGCTGTTTCCTCCGCCTCAGCTTGCGAGCGTGAATAATTCACCGCAACAATCGCTCCGCGTTTCGCAAATTCAATGCATGCTGCTCTTCCTATTCCCGTGCCGCCCCCAGTGACGAGAGCTGTTTTGTTTTTAAGATCCATTGCCGCCACTCCTTGTTATTTGCATATATTTTGAAATCTAAACTGCTGATTCTATTGTAATGGAGGTTTGGTGTTACGTATAATGATTGTTAAAGATACTCGATATCATTTAGATTGATATCAAAAGAACGGGGGATTCAACATGGAAAGCGGAGATCTGCGTGTGTTTCAAATGGTAGCCCGTGAAGGCACAATTACGAAAGCCGCACTGCAGCTTGGCTACGTGCAATCAAATGTGACGGCCAGAATTCAGCAATTGGAAGCTGAGCTCGGCACCACCCTTTTTTTGCGCCATAATCGAGGGATGACACTCTCTTCTAGCGGAAAGCTTCTGCTGGATTATACGGATAAAATTATCGGGCTGCTGGATGAGGCGTCCAAAGCGCTCTCTTCCTCAACTGAGCCGAGCGGACAGCTGATGATCGGTTCCACTCAGACAGCCGCCGCAGTCAGGCTTCCAAAACTGCTTGCTTCGTATTATGAAGAGTATCCAAACGTACAGCTGTCTTTAACAACAGGGCATACACAATTTTTAATCGATAAAGTTCTTCGGTATGAACTCGATGGAGCGTTTATCGGCTGTGAATGCAATCATCCTGAGCTTCAGTCCCTCCCCGCATTTGAGGAGGAGCCCGTAGTCGTGTCCGCTGCATCTGTATCCTGTGCAGAAGAAGCGATCACAAAGCCGATTCTCGTTTACAGCACAGGCTGTTCGTACCGAGATACCCTTGAAAAATGGCTGCACTCCGTCGGCGTCACACAGCCGGTGATTATGGAGTTCGGCACACTTGAAGCGATTGTAGGCGGGGTAACAGCGGGCCTTGGCATCTCATTGCTGCCGCGGACTGTTGTACAAAAACACGAGTCTGAAGGTTCGATCCGATTGTACACGCTCCCTGAACCTCTCAGACAGATGAAAACGGAGTTTATTTTCCGGAAGGATTCGTTTATCAGCAGCGCGCTGCGTACCTTTATGGATTCCTTCGCACCAAATGAAACAGCCACATAACAAAAAGCAGTCTGCCGTTCATGAGCGGCAGACTGCTTTTTTAGCCTATTCTTTGTTTCGATGCTCTTCGTTTAACTGTTTGATATGCTGTATGATGTCTTTCATGCCCTGCTTTGCGTCAGGATATGTAGTATTCCAATGCTTGGCGAGCGGAGGCATGCTTTTGGCGATATGCGTGTACAAGATCCACTGCTTCACTTCTTCTTTTAATTCATGATTTGACTCCCCAAGGAGCAGCTCGGTATATTTTTCAAGCAATCCATCCAGCTGTTCTTGCAGTTTTTGTTCCATTTATACATCTTCCTTTCAAAAAAACAGCAAGGAGCTTTCTCATTGATGAAAGCTCCTTTAGCCGTGTTATTTATCCATGTGATGTGAAAGCCGCTTCCCGGACAATGCATCTGCCCCGGCCATGAGGAATGCAAAGAGGCGTTCCGAACAGCGGGTCCTGTGTGACCTGACAGTTCATAGAAAACACATTTTGCACCAGATCACAAGTAATGACCTCTTCCGGACGGCCTTCAGCGTAAATCTGTTTATCTTTAATAGCCACAAGGTGATGTGCGTAGCGGCAAGCTAAATTCAAATCATGGAGCACCATGACGATCGTCCGCTGTTCCTTCTCATTCAGCTCAAACAGCAAATCAAGAATTTCAATTTGATGCGTCATATCCAAATACGTTGTCGGTTCATCCAGAAGTATAATATCCGTTTCCTGGGCAAGCGTCATCGCAATCCAAGCCCGCTGGCGCTGTCCGCCTGATAAGGAATCGACGGCGCGGTCAGCCATATCTTCCAGCTTTGTGGCTTTAAGCGCTCTCTCAACAGCTGCCTCATCCTCTTTTGACCACTGTTTCAGCCAGTTTTGATAAGGATATCTTCCCTGCTTTACAAGCTGATGCACCGTCAGTCCCTCCGGAGCAGAAGGCCCCTGTGGCAGAATGGCAAGCTCCTTTGCGACTTCCTTTGTCGGAAGCTTGGCGATCGCTCTTCCTTCCAATAGCACAGAACCGCCTCTCGGCTTCATCAGCCGCGCCAACGAACGTAAAAGTGTCGATTTTCCGCAGCCGTTGCTGCCGATAAATACGGTAATTTCACCTTTTGGAATCGTTAAATTCAGTTCATCAATAATAACGGCATCCCCGTACCCTAAGCTCAGCGTTTCTGTAGAAATTGCACTCATACCCTTAACCGCTCCTTTTTGCTGGCTTTTTAGCAGCTCTATGTATCGCACGTTTTATATAGACATGCATGTAAGTAAATTGTCATCAATGCAAGTGATACAATATTCAGTCTCTGATATGGTCATATATCCCTCATTGTAGCAGAAAACATTGACTTTGAAAATCATTTTCAATTAGTTTTCTGGTCAAAAATGGCGGTTATGGGTTTTTCAGCACATGATTATTTTTTAATTTCTCTGACAGCGCCGTTCTTAAGCTTCAGTTTTAAGTCGATATGATCATAGTGGCTGTCAAGGTTAAAAGCCGCCAGCACACTGTGAATCACTTCCTTTTCAGCCATTTGATCTGTCACGGATAGCTCGCTCAGAATCATTTTCATCTCATCCAGCGCTTCTTCTCCCTCTTGATTGATGCCTGAGAGCTTATCTTGTATTTCTGCTGTTTCATGAGTTCCGTTTTTTTCATATATCCCTTCATAGCGATTATGCTCACCGTCACCATAGCTGACGCGAAGCGAGAAATTGCTGTAAGGAACAGATTTCATATGAGTAACTGCCGTATTTTCTCCTTCTGCTTGCTGCTGTTCTTCATTGAGACGGCAGCCCGCAATCAGAACAACTGCGAGACAAACGGCCCCCGCCGCTCTGATCAAATGCATAATGGTTCCCCCCTGTAGAATTCTCTTTCTTTTAGGTATGTCCAAGGGATGGAATCCTCATTCAGAGAAAAGAACAGAAAAAGCCGGGCTTCAGCGCCCGGCTTTCCTTTATGATTCAGTCATTTGCAAAAAGGCTTCGGCGTCCTGCACTGCCAGCTTGATGGCATTTTCCCAAAAGTCTCTCTTCGTGATGTCTGCGCCTAAATGCTTCATCGCTAAATCTTCTACGGTCATGGATGCCGTATCACGCAATAGCGCTATATATTTCTCTTCAAACGTGTTTTTTTCTTCAAGCGCCAGAGCATAAATACCGAGAGAAAACAGATAGCCGAACGTATAAGGGTAATTATAAAACGGCACTCTCGTAATATGAAAGTGGAGCTTTGACGCCCAGAATAGCGGATGATACTCGCCTAAAGCGCCGCAGAACGCTTCTTTTTGCGCTTCTTCCATCAGCTCGTTTAAACGGTCCGCCGGCACAATTCCCCGCTTTCGTTCCTCGTAAAACCTCGTTTCAAATAAAAACCTCGCATGGATATTCATAAAGAAAGCAACGCTTCTTTGCACTTTATCCTCCAGAAGCACAAGCTTTTCTTCCTTTGTCTCCGCCTGATTGACAGTCGCGTCTGCCACAATCATTTCCGCAAAAGTTGAAGCAGTTTCCGCTACGTTCATGGCGTAGGATCGATTTAACAGCCTTACATTGAGCATCGCTTCCTGATGAAAGGCATGCCCGAGTTCATGGGCAAGCGTTGAGACGTTCGAGGCACTGCCGGAAAACGTCATGAAGATACGGGATTCCCCGCTGTCCGGAAAGCTCGTGCAAAAGCCGCCGACTCTTTTTCCGCTTCTGTCCTCGGCTTCAATCCAGCGGTCACGGAACGCCTTTTCTGTAAAAGCGGACAACTTTCGGCCAAACGTGGAAAATTGGCTGACAATTAAGTTTGCGGCTTCATCGTATGAATATTCCTTCCCGGCAGACCCAATCGGTGCCTCAACGTCATACCAATCGAGCTTTTCGAGACCGAGCATGGATGCTTTCCGGTTGAGAAAATGAACGAACGGCTGCTTATTTTCAGTAATGACCTGCCACATCGTATCCAGCGTTTCTTTTTTCATCCGGTTGATTTGCAGCGGCTCCTTCAGAACGTCCTCCCATCCCCTCGCTTTGTAGGTTTCCAGCCGGAACCCCGCCAAATGATTCAGCGTGCTGCTGAAAATATCCTGTTCCCGCTCCCAAGCTTGATTGGTGCGTTCAAAAACGGTTCTCCTGACATCACGGTCCTGAGAAGACATCATGTTTTCCGCCTGTCCGACAGATAATTGTTTTTCCTCAAACGGAATGGTCATTTTTCCGACAACGATATGATATAAATCATCCCAGGCATGATAACCGTCAACCGCAAGGCTTCCAATCAGTTTTTCTTTGTCAGGGCTGAGCTTTTCCGCAACCCGTTCTCTTCTTTCATTTAATATGTATGATACCTCTCGCAGTCCAGGTGTTTTGAGCAATACTTCCCACACGTCTTGATCAATCTCCACAAGTTTATGATCCAATGTGACAAGGGAGGACTGAAAATCTGCGACTAGCTGATGCATGAATGATTTATGTTCATTCGCCTTCTGATCGCTAATATTCTGTGCCTGAAGACAAGAGACAAAAGCACCGGCCTGCTGCAGCTTTACCGAATTTTGTTCAAATGCATCAAGCAATGCGGTCAGCCTCCCAGCATCATCAAGTGTTTCTGGCACCTCAAATGCATCTGTCATGTCTTGAAATGCACGCAGGCTTTGTGACAGCTTTTCAATATATCCCTTGAATTCTTCTGACTGGCTCCCGCCTTTAAAAAACGAATCCAGATCCCATGTTTTGTCTACCCCTTGCAATCCCATGACTCAAAACCCCTTTCCATATTTGATTTTATTATAGAACAATTCTGAATTATTGTATAAAAATTTCTTTTATGGCGTCATTCTCTATGCATCATTGTACAATAGCTGTAGCGCCAAACAGGAGGATATGGAAAATGAATAAAAAAATAGCTATCGTAACAGGAGCGTCTAGCGGTTTCGGTCTGCTGGCAGCAGTCAAACTGGCTCAGTCATTTTTCGTCATTGCCACAGCAAGGCAGCCCGAGAAAGCGGAACAGCTGCGCGGTTTAGCAGCAAAACATCATGTAGCTGACTCCATTCACATCACCGCTCTCGATGTCACTGATGAACACTCGATCGAAGCCTTTGGAAAAACCATAAGTGCGTATGCCCCAATTGATTTACTCGTCAACAACGCGGGTACAGCTTACGGAGGATTTATCGAGGATGTGCCGATGGAGCATTTCAGAAAGCAATTTGAAACGAACGTTTTCGGATTAATCAATGTCACAAAAACCGTCCTTCCTTACATACGAAAGCATAGCGGGGCAAAGATTATAAACGTAAGCAGTATCAGCGGGTTAACCGGATTTCCCGCATTGTCGCCTTACGCCTCTTCCAAGTATGCATTGGAGGGGTTTTCAGAAAGCCTGCGTCTGGAGCTGCTTCCTTTCGGCATTGAAACCGCTCTGATCGAGCCAGGCTCATACAAAACATCGATCTGGTCAACATCGTTATCGAATCACATGACTGTGCCGGCTGACGATTCAGCTTATCATCAATACTATAAAAAGATCCTTTCTTATGTTGAAAAAAATGCCGATGAAAGCGGAGATCCCCAAGAGGTTGCCGATCTCATTTATCAATTAGCGATGAAACAGCATTTAAAGAAATTGCGTTATCCGATCGGGAAAGGCGTCAAGCTCACCCTGTTATTCCGAGCGCTTTTTCCTTGGTCCGCATGGGAGTCTATCCTGAAGAAAAAACTATTCAGTTGATATAAATTATAATTATTATAATTTAGTATTGATTTTTAATTAATACGTAGTATAATTAAATTAACAGATCACAAGGAGGACGTAAGATTATGAAAACCGAAAACGCAAAAACAAACCTGACATTAGTTGAGAATTCAATGAACACCCAATTATCAAACTGGTTTCTTCTATACTCCAAGCTGCACCGTTTTCATTGGTATGTAAAAGGACCTCACTTCTTTACATTGCATGAAAAATTTGAAGAACTGTATGACCACGCGGCGGAAACTGTGGATACGATTGCTGAGCGCCTGCTGGCTATCGGAGGACAGCCTGTTGCCACTTTGAAAGAATACACTGAGCAAGCATCTATCACAGACGGCGGAAACGAAACGTCAGCTTCAGAAATGGTCCAAGCTTTGGTGAACGACTACAAACAAATCAGCAGCGAGTCTAAATTCGTCATCGGCCTTGCGGAAGAAAATCAAGACAATGCGACAGCAGACTTGTTTGTCGGATTAATCGATGAAGTCGAAAAACAAGTGTGGATGCTTTCCTCTTATTTAGGCTAAAAAAAAGCTGAACCCTCTTCGGGTTCAGCTTTTTTGCTATTTAGCTGCTGAGGCTTTCTGTCTGCTTGGTCAGTGTCACGTTCAGGTTTTTCGTTTTTCCGTTTCGTATCACTTGAATTGTTGTTTTATCTCCGACTTTTAAATCTTTATATAGGATTTGACGGATATCCGCACTGCTTTGGATATCTTTTCCGTTTAATTTGACAATAACATCCTCAGATTTCATTCCTGCTTTAGCCGCTGGTGAATTAGATTGAACTTCTTTGACATAGACACCTTTGCTCAATTGATCGCCAAACAGGCCGAGTGTGTTTTCCTGGTACGTTTCAGGAACTTGTGACATATCAATCATTTGCACGCCTAAGAATGGACGATCCACTTTTCCGTTTTCAAGAAGCTGGTCAACAATTGGCTCTACATCATTGCTTGGAATCGCAAAACCGAGTGACTCAACCCCGTTTTCACTTACTTTCAAACTGTTGATACCGATCACTTGGCCGTTTGAATTGATTAACGGGCCGCCGCTGTTCCCCGGATTGATTGCCGCGTCTGTTTGCAGCACATTCATCTCAACCGTACCTTGAGTCGTATCGACATCAATCGTCCGGTTAAGTCCGCTTATGATCCCTTGTGTCACTGTTCCGGAGAATTGCTGGCCGAGCGGGTTACCGATGGCGATGACTTTTTCACCTGTGCGCAGCTGCGAAGAATCCCCGAAGCTCGCCACTTTTTTGACGTTCTTATTGCTGATTTCCAAAACAGCCAAATCTGTAATTGTATCGCTTCCCACAAGCTTGGCTGTCTCCGTTTTACCATTGTACAGGGTAACAGTCAGCTTATTCGCTCCTTCCACTACGTGGTTGTTTGTAATGATATACGCTTTGTTATTGTCTTTTTTGAAAA
This sequence comes from Bacillus sp. 2CMS4F, assembly GCF_023161785.1. Classification (NCBI taxonomy): domain Bacteria; kingdom Bacillati; phylum Bacillota; class Bacilli; order Caryophanales; family Bacillaceae; genus Bacillus; species Bacillus sp. 2CMS4F. The sequence goes on along the minus strand of NZ_JALNTO010000005.1, from coordinate 15,935 downwards.
TGACCCCTGACCCCGTTCCGCTTTCACTTTCTGAGCCGGAGCTGCCTTCTGTGCCGAATGTGTTATTTTGAGAGGTTTGGATATTTGAGATTCCGACAATTGTCGGCTCTAAGTCCTCTACCATATCAGCCACGTTGGTCGCGTTTGTCACAGGTGTCGTTGTAAAATTGTCTGATTGCACCTGTTTATTTGCGGAAGCCGTCTCGGTCGTCTGATTATGGTCAGACGGCAAATAAGGCGCGATGCCAAGCATCAGTCCGCCGCCGATGATCCCGCCTAAAATCGGGCTCAGCCATGCGGCTCTCCGCTTCTTTTCTTTTTTTACAGCTGTTTCTTTCTTTTCCATTTCTAAAGCGGAAGCCGTTTCTTTTCGTCCCGCTTCATCAGAATGAGGCTGATCAAGCAGTTCTTGTTCAGGATGCTCAATCAGCTTCTGGTTTTCTGTATGTGAAGGTTCTGTGTGTTGTTCCCCGTTCTGGTCATCACGTCTGTAATCCATATGCATACACTCCTTATTCGGTTTTCGTTTATCGTTACATATTCATCGCATGTACAAGTTCAATTGTCCCAATAATGAGGAGAAAAGCAAAGCACCAAAATAGAATATGTTTGATCATCCTACATCTTCCCCGCTCTTTTCTTTTCCTTTCTTCCCTTATACACATCATAAACAAACATTGTGGGATAAAAATGAAAAGAATATGTGAAATTATGAAAATTGCCTGCCGTATGTTAAAACTAGTTTATAATGACGTTGAAAGGATGTGAAGAGCCTTGTCATATACCATTTATCTAGTTGAGGATGAGGATAATCTGAATGAATTGCTGACGAAGTATTTAGAGAATGAGGGCTGGAACATTACATCTTTTACGAAAGGCGAAGACGCCAGAAAAAAAATGACGCCGTCTCCCCACCTGTGGATTCTCGATATCATGCTGCCGGATACTGACGGCTATACATTAATAAAAGAAATCAAAGAGAAAGACCCTGACGTGCCGGTCATTTTTATTTCCGCACGAGACGCCGATATTGACAGAGTGCTTGGGTTAGAGCTTGGAAGCAATGACTACATTTCAAAACCATTTCTCCCGCGGGAACTGATTATACGTGTGCAAAAGCTATTGCAGCTTGTCTATAAGGAAGCGCCGGCTGCACAAAAAAACGAAACCGCCGTCTCCTCCTATCGGGTCGCAGAAGACGCCCGTGAGGTCTATGATGAAAACGGCAATTTGATTAATTTAACGTCGAAGGAATTTGATCTCCTCCTCTTATTTATCCATCATAAAGGACATCCATATTCCCGTGAGGATATTCTCGTCAAAGTATGGGGACATGATTACTTTGGAACTGACCGCGTTGTTGATGATCTTGTCCGGAGGCTGCGTAAAAAGATGCCTGAACTCAAAGTGGAGACCATTTACGGGTTTGGCTACAGGATGATGACATCATGAAAAACAAGCCGCTCTCGTTTCAAATATGGGTTGTCATCTCCGGCATCCTGTTAGCCATATCAATTTTATTGCTTGTTTTATTTTCAAACACGCTGCGTGATTTTTTCACCAATGAAACGTACACCACCATTGAAAATGAACAGCATGTTCTGACTGAGTACCGCCTGCCTGGTTCAATCGAAAGGCGCTATTACAGTGAGGAAGCCACGGCGCCGACGACCGTGCGCTCTGTACAGCACGTGCTTCTGCCCGAAAATGAAGCGGCTTCGTCAGACAAGGATTTGAGAATCCTGTCGTCCGCATTTATCCATAAGGTATACCAGCTGGCTGATAAACAGGATGCCAAAAAGAAACGGTACAGCGCTGAAATCAATGGCGAAAAAGTGTTTTTTGTCATTAAGAAGGGACTTTCCGTCAACGGGCAATCCGCCATGATGCTGTCCTATGCACTTGATTCTTATCGGGACGATCTGGCCTTCACCCTGTTCAAACAGCTGCTGTTTATTATAGCGGTTGTCATTTTATTAAGCTGGATTCCGGCGATTTGGCTTGCGAAATATTTATCAAGGCCTCTCGTTTCGTTTGAAAAGCACGTCAAACGGATTTCAGAACAGGATTGGGATGATCCTGTCATAGTGGATCGGAAAGATGAAATCGGCAAATTGGGCCATACTATTGAAGAGATGCGCCAAAAGCTCGTGCAAAAGGATGAAACAGAAAGAACCCTTTTACAAAATATTTCTCATGATTTAAAAACACCGGTTATGGTGATCAGGGGATATACCCAATCCATTAAAGATGGGATTTTTCCTAAAGGAGATCTTGAAAATACAGTAGATGTCATTGAAGGCGAAGCCCTTAAGCTGGAGAAAAAAATAAAAGACTTATTATATTTAACAAAGCTCGATTACTTATCTAAGCAAAAAGTACAACATGAAACATTCAGTATTATGGAAGTGACAGAAGAAGTCATTGAAAGACTGAAATGGGCGCGAAAAGAATTATCATGGGGAATTGATGTAGAAGAAGACATTCTCATGCCGGGTGATCCCGAGCAATGGAACAAGCTTCTGGAGAACATACTGGAAAATCAAATCCGCTATGCCGCAACAAAGATTGAAATCATCATGAAACAAGATGATCGGAATATCTTTATCACCATTAAAAATGACGGACCGCATATTGAAGATGAGATGCTTTCCAGCCTCTATGAGCCTTTTAATAAAGGGAAGAAAGGCGAATTCGGCATTGGTCTCAGCATCGTAAAACGTATTTTAACTCTTCATAAGGCGTCTATCTCAATTGAAAATGACAAAACGGGTGTAACATACCGCATAGCAGTGCCAAAATAGACTGTAGATGTTTTTGCAGTCTATTTTTTATGTGAAAGAGTAGCCGTTAAAATCTCTGTAATTTGTTTTGAGCGGCTGTTTGCATTGATGAACCCATTTTTTCTCTGACAACGTCTGCTTCGGATATTTGACTTTTTCCACTTTAATTCCTCTGTTTCGCAAGCGGCTGATCATTTCGTCCAATTCTCTCATTTCAGATTCACCCTTTCGCTTGAGCTTTGACCGTTCGGTCATCTCAATTTATAATATAAATAATACATGATAAAAAAACAAGTTACAATAAGGTTAAATTTATAACGTACGGTATGACTATATGGTCATATCCTATGTAGGCCTCAGGCTCCGAAAGGGTGGAACCATTTGAAGGAAAAAGAGAAGCTGATTTTTGAAACAGCCATTAAACTGTTTGCCCAAAAAGGATATAACTCAACATCGGTTCAGGAAATTGCCAAAGCATGCAAAATTTCTAAAGGCGCTTTTTATATTTATTTTCCTTCTAAAGAAGCGCTGCTTTTGTCTATGCTGAATTACTATTATGATAAAACGTTTACCCGTATTTTAAATATTAAAACGAAAGGCGACAGTCCCAGAACAGCTTACCGCAAGCAGCTTACCGTGTTCTATGAAAACATCCTTGAACACAAAGACTTTATTACAATGCAGATGAAGGAAGGTTCTCTGCCTTATACGGATGAAGTAGAGCAATACGCGAAAAAAATCCGACAGACTTCCCTTCAATTTCACATTGACAGTCTGTTAAACATATATGGAGAGAAAGCAGAACCTTATACAGCGGAGCTTTGTTTTCTAATAGAAGGAATCAGCCAGATTTACCTGGAATGCATGATTTTGCTCGGGTATACTGTGAAGCCGGATCAATTAGCAGATATCGTTATTAACCGAATTGATGATATGGTCAAAGGCATGTCTGAACGAAACGATGAGCCTTTCATTACATTAGAAGAAGCAAGCTCTTTATTCGGGCCCCTGTCTCACGGACGGCCTGACCCGCTGACTGAATCGATTGTGAAAAGCCTTCGTGAAAAAATAAAAAGCTTGAACACAAACTCCTCTTTTGAATTATCGGAGAGCTTGGACATACTTGAAGCAGAAATGAAGAAAAAAACACCGAAGCTGGTGATCATAAAAGGAATGATCCATAATCTGATGGAGTCGGAAGCTCTCGCAGAAGATGCCGAGCAGCTTACATATCTCTTGAAACAGCAATATATTTAGAAGAACGGCTGCTTTACAAGCAGCCGTTTTTTCTCTATTACGCCTTTGGTTTTACCATATCTTCCGGTTTCACCATTTCGTTAAATTGTTCCTCTGTCAGCAATTCAAGCTTCAAAGCCGCTTCTTTCAGCGTTAATCCCTCTTTATGGGCAAGCTTGGCAATTTTTGCGGCGTTTTCATATCCGATATGCGGATTCAGCGCCGTAACCAGCATTAAAGAATTCGACAAGTTTTCCTGAATCGTTTCTTTATTTGGCTCGATACCGACAGCACACTTATCATGGAAGGAGTTCATTCCGTCACTCAGCAGCTGCACGGATTGCAGGAAGTTGTAAATGATCACAGGTTTAAATACGTTTAGTTCAAAGTTCCCCTGACTTGCGGCAAAGCCGATTGTCGCATCGTTCCCCATAATTTGCGCTGCGATCATCGTCAGTGCTTCACTTTGTGTCGGGTTCACTTTTCCAGGCATAATGGAGCTGCCAGGCTCATTTTCAGGAATGACAATCTCTCCGATGCCGCAGCGAGGTCCGCTCGCAAGCCATCTGACATCGTTTGCGATTTTCATTAAATCAGCGGCAAGAGCTTTTAAAGCGCCGTGTGCATATGTGATTTCGTCATGGCTTGTCAGCGCGTGGAATTTATTCGACGAGCTGTTAAACGTTTGACCTGTCAGTTTCGTGATCTCCTCTGAAACAAGCTCTCCAAATTCCGGGTGAGCATTGATTCCTGTTCCGACAGCTGTACCTCCGATTGCAAGCGCACGCATTTTGTCTGTCGCTTCTAAAATCATTTCCTTCGAACGATCGAGCATGTGCACCCATCCGCTGATTTCCTGTCCAAGAGTCAGAGGTGTGGCATCCTGAAGATGCGTACGTCCGATTTTCACAATATCATTGTATGCTTTCGCTTTTTCGTCTAACGTATTGCGAAGCTGATCAAGCGCAGGCACAAGCTGTTCATAGACAGATAAAACGGCAGCAACGTGCATCGCTGTCGGGAACGTATCGTTTGAGCTTTGGCTGCGGTTAACGTCATCGTTTGGATGAATCGTTTGATCAGAGTTCTTTTCTTTTAATAACGCAGTCGCGCGATTGGCCACCACTTCGTTCATGTTCATGTTGCTTTGTGTGCCGCTTCCGGTCTGCCATACAACAAGCGGGAAGTTATCATCGTATTTACCTTTGAGCACATCATCACAAACTGCTGCAATGGCTTCCGCTTTTTCCGCATCTAGATTGCCCAGGCGTTTATTAGCGATCGCCGTGCTGCGTTTCAATATTGCAAACGCCTTCACAACACGCATCGGCATTTTTTCAGAACCAATCTTGAAGTTCTCCTTGCTTCGCTGTGTTTGGGCGCCCCAAAATTTATCAACAGGAACTTTTACTTCTCCCATGGTGTCTCTTTCAATTCTGTAGTCCATTTTATGTATCCCTCCATAACGGTTGCTTCAATAGATCAAATTCGCCAGTGATATAAAAAATCCTTTTTATTTTTCGATCTTGGCAGATTTTAATTTTAATTCAAGATATACGCGGGAGTCCTTTGAATATTTGTACTTCGGATTCGTTCGTCCGTACTCCCTTGATGTATAAGAGACATCGTAATGCTTTTCAAATGATTTAATGAGCTGTTCTATTTCTTCTTGTTTTCCTGCAAGTCTTACCTGTGCCACTTCATATCCTCCGCTTTCATAAAAAAACTTCTGCCATAAAATACTGTAACACAGTATATCATTTTTTTAACAGGAAAAGATAACCTCTACTAAGGTTTTGGACAAGAGGTGACCTCGTTGGAACAAACAGAATTTAAGGAATATATACACGATAATTTAGCATTGGTGCTTCCAAAATTAAAAGAAAACGATGATCTGGTGAAAAATAAAAAAATGCTGGCGAACGGACTTGTTTTTTACTATCTCTACTTTAGTGAATTGAATGACCAGCAGAAGGTTTTAGAATCGATCAAAACCTTAATCAAGGACGAGGAGACGCTGACGCTTGAGCAGGTCAAAAAACGCCTCGACCAAATTGACGCAAGGCCGGTAGAAACGGCAGAAAAAACGGTTAAGGAGATTCTCAGCGGCAATTGTGCGGTGTTTGTTAATGGACTCAATAAAGTCTATATCCTGTCCACAGGAAAGAAACAAACAAGAAGCCTGGCAGAGCCGACGACTGAAAAAGTGGTTCGCGGACCAAAGGTTGCGTTTGTGGAGGATATCGACACAAATCTTGCTCTGATTAGGCAAAGGACCTCTCATCCGAAACTCATTACCAAAAAAATCATGATTGGCGATAACAAACTGAAGCCGGCGGCGATGATGTACATTGAAGGCAAAGCAAAAAAGTCCGTTGTGAAAGAAGTAAAAGCGCGGCTTAACAATATCAAACTGGAGGATATCCAGGACAGCGGAACGCTAGAAGAACTTATTGAAGATAATAAATACTCGCCATTTCCGCAAATTCAAAATACGGAAAGGCCCGATAAAGTGTCGTCCGCCCTGTTCAACGGCCGGGTTGCGATTTTGGTGGACAGTTCCCCATTTGTGCTTTTGGTGCCGGTTTCACTCGGTATACTGATGCAATCTCCGGATGATTACTACGAACGCTGGATCTCGGCATCCCTTATCCGGTCGCTGCGTTTTGCTTCTATATTTATCACCTTGTTTTTGTCATCAATTTATATCGCACTCGTGTCATTCCATCAAGGGCTCTTGCCGACCGCGCTCGCCGTCACAATTTCAGCAAACAGGGAAAACGTGCCGTTCCCGCCGATATTTGAAGCCCTGCTGATGGAAGTAACCATCGAGCTGCTGAGGGAAGCCGGGCTGCGTCTCCCCAATCCGCTCGGGCAAACGATCGGCCTCGTCGGGGGCGTAGTCATCGGACAGGCAGCGGTAGAAGCGAATCTGGTCAGTTCGATTATGGTTATTGTCGTCAGTGTCATTGCCCTAGCATCCTTTACCGTTCCCCAATACGGAATGGGGCTGTCTTTCCGGGTGCTGCGTTTTATTTCGATGTTTTCCGCCGCAATACTCGGGCTGTACGGGATTATTTTATTTATGCTGGTCATTTATACGCACCTTACGAGACAAACGAGCTTTGGATCTCCGTATTTTTCGCCAAATGGATTTTTCAGCCTGAAAAATACAGAGGATTCCATTATCCGTCTCCCAATTAAAAACAAACCAAAAGAGGCGAATAATCCAAATGAGCCAAAAACAGACTCCACTCAAACTTAATACCTTTCAAGGTATTTCTGTTGTTGCAAATACAATGCTCGGTGCCGGTCTTTTAACATTGCCCCGAGCGCTGACCAGTAGGGGTAATACTCCTGACGGCTGGATCTCGCTGATATTAGAAGGTGTCATTTTTATTTTTTTCATTTATTTAAACACGCTCATTCAGAAAAAACATCAATATCCCTCACTGTTTGAGTATTTGCGGGAAGGCCTTGGGAAATGGATTGGCAGCATCATCGGGCTTTTGATCTCCTGCTATTTTATCGGCGTGGCCAGTTTTGAAACCAGGGCGATGGCTGAAATGGTGAAGTTTTTCCTGCTGGAGAGAACGCCGATTCAGGTCATTATTATAACGTTTATCTGCTGCGGCATCTATTTAATCGTTGGGGGGCTAAGTGATGTTTCGCGGCTGTTTCCCTTTTATTTAACGGTTACGATTATTATTTTGCTGATTGTGTTTGGGATCAGTTTTAAAATTTTTGACATCAATAACTTGCGCCCTGTTTTAGGTGAAGGCTTGGGCCCCATTGCGAACTCCCTTACTGTTGTTTCGATCTCATTTTTAGGAATGGAAGTGATGCTGTTTCTTCCTGAACATATGAAAAAAAAGAAATACACATTCAGATACGCGGCTATTGGCTTTCTGATTCCGATTATTTTATATATCCTGACGTATATCATCGTTGTCGGGGCTTTGACAGCTCCTGAGGTAAAAACGCTGATCTGGCCGACCATTTCTCTCTTTCAGTCTTTTGAGCTGAAAGGCATATTCATTGAACGGTTTGAATCGTTTTTACTGATCGTCTGGATTATTCAGTTTTTCACAACGTTTGTCATTTACGGGTATTTTGCCGCTAACGGGCTGAAGAAGACGTTTGGATTATCGACTAAAAAAAGCATGGTGCTCATCGGTGCGGCTGTCTATTATTTTTCTTTATGGCCGGATGACTCCAATCAGGTCATGATGTACAGCGATTATCTGGGGTACATTTTCGTCTGCCTGTTTCTGCTTCCCTTCATTCTGTTTTTCATTGTAGCTCTCAAAAGGAGGATTACAGCAAAATGAAAATCCGGATTTTAAGTATGTTCATATGTATCCTATTGCTGACCGGATGCTGGGACAGCCGGAATATTGAGGAATTAAGCCTGATCATTGGTGTTGGCTTAGACAAGCCGGATGATAAAAATTTAGAACTGACACAGCAGATTCTCGTTCCGAAAAAAATCAGCTCCAAAGAAGGCTCTTCATCTGACCCGACACAGCTTGCTATCACAAAGGGTGAAACGGTCCATCAAATGATGAGAACATCTGCATTAAAGCATAACCCTACGTTTTCACAGCATTTGCGTCTCATTCTGATTTCCAAGAGCGTGATTGCGGATCATATTGGAATGGACGCGATCATTAACCAGTTTGTCAGAGACAACGGAACAAGGAGGAGTTCATACGTCTTTGTCACCGATGACAGAACTAAGGATATATTTAAAATGAATGATCAAGGCGAACCCGCATCCAATGTGATTTACGATCTGACAGAGAATAATGCGGTCACGATCAGAATGATGGAGCCTGTTACATTGGGGGAGATCTCAGAACACTTGACCTCTGACGATTCGTTCCTCATCCCTCATGTCGGTAAGGAAAACGGCAAACTCGCGATAAACGGGGCCACTATCATCAAAGATAAATTATGGAACCGGAATTTAACACCGGTTGAAGTTCAAAATATCAACTTATTTACAGGCACTGTCGAAGGTGGCGTCATTGATATGAGGCATAATGGCAATCTTTTTTCTTACGAAGTGTACTCCAGCAATCGTAAGATCAAGACATCCTACAAGGACGGAAAGTTTACATTCACCGTCACACGCAATATTGAAGGGCGTTTATCCGAGGACTGGAATCCTGATGAAGATTCGTTTAAGGATTCATATATCAAAGATATTGAAAGAACAGTCGAAAAACGATTAGAAGAAACAGTAACAGCATTTATTACAGACAAACTGCAGAAAGATATCAAAGCAGATGTCACCGGGCTGGGAAACGAGGTCAGAATTCATTATCCTCAAAAGTGGAAAAAGATAGCCAGAAAATGGGATGATCATTATTTCAGCGATGCGGAAATAGACTACCAGGTCAATGTGGTCGTCAGAGACTTCGGAACGAAGGGCGCGTCCAAATAACGGACGCCTATTTTACGAGGTGATTGCGGTGTGCGTAGACGGCTGCCTGTGTCCGGTCGCTGACATCCAGCTTTGATAAAATATTGGTGATGTGGGTTTTGACTGTTTTGATCGTGATAAACAGCTCCTCGCCAATTTCTTTATTTGTTTTTCCTTCTGCAATCAAACAGAGAATCTCAAGCTCCCGTTTCGTGAGGGATTCATGCGGGAGCGCGTTTTCGCCGGAGTGGCGCAGCCGGGATAATACTTTCCCCGCCACTTTTGATTCAAGCTTTGGCTCTCCCTTGCTTGCGGCACGGATCGCATCAGCGATTTCGGCCGCTTTTGACGTTTTTAATAAGTAGCTGAGCGCTCCCGCTTCAATGACCGGGTACACTTTGTCATCATCAATGAAGCTTGTGAGCACAATAATTTTCGGATCGGAAAGCTTCTGGCAAATTTGCTTTGTCGCTTCAATGCCGTCCATGCCTTCCATGACAAGATCCATTAAAATCACATCAGGCTTTAATTCAACAGCAAGCTGTACACCCTCGCTGCCATCAGATGCTTCACCGATGACATCAATATCGGGCTGTGCTTCCAAAAATGCGGCGAGCCCCATTCTGACCATTTCATGATCATCAATCAACAATACTCGAATCACGTTCGTTCTCTCCTTTTTCTTCCGGGAAAATCGGAACCTTTACTTCGATTTGTGTGCCTTTTCCTTCAACCGAAATTACCTCGGCAACTCCGCCGATTTCGCTTGCACGTTCTTTCATCGAATTCAATCCGTAGGATGACGCTTTTACCTGGCCCATCTTGAATCCTTTTCCGTTATCAATGACCTTCAGCCGCAGCTGATTGTTCTTTGCGCCGAGGATGACGGATACTTTTGAGGCTTTTGAATGCCTGAATACATTCGAAAGGGCCTCCTGTACGATCCTGAATAAATGATCCTCTACTCCTTTGGAAATCGGTGTATCCTGTATGTCCCACTCGATATCAAGCGGCTGTTTTTTCCGGAACTCGTCCAAAAGCTCCGTAAGACCCTCCTTCAGCCCTTTCCCTTCGAGCGTCACTGGCCTTAAATGGAGCAGCAGCGCCCTCATTTCATTTTGGGCTTCTCCCGCCATGTGCTCTACCATCTTGATCCGTTTCACAGTTTTATCATCCGTATCTTTTACGTGTTCTAATACGGCGGAGGTCATCATGGATATCGCAAAGAGCTGCTGGCTGACAGCATCGTGCAGGTCTCTTGCCAATCGCTGGCGTTCTTCTGTAATGACTGATTTCTTCATTTGCACCTGCCATTCAGCCCGTTCATTTGAAAGCTTTTGGAGGGAAGCGACTTGAAGTTCAACCCGCTTCGCCATTTCGTTCAGCTGATCGGCTGCAAGCCCGATTTCATCGTCCCCGAGCGGCGGTATTCGATAAGCGAAGTTACCGTTTTCAAATGTTAAAATCGATTCGATCAATGTATCGACCCTTGTTTTCAGCCGGTTGCCGTACATGTAGCCTGACGCAAAACCAATCGTAAGGCTGATCAGCACCAAAATCAAGATAAACGGAATCCCGAACCAGCTTGACGACAGCAGCACAAACGGATCGAGCCGATAGTAAACCATCATAAAAGAAATCAAGCAGACAAAAAGGAGCAGACTGATTCCCGTTGTCATGCGAATGGCGCGCCACTGGAGACTGGCAAGCAGTTTTTTTCTCATACGTATTTCACATCCACATCACCGATAAATAGGGAGACGGATACCTTTACCCGGCGTTTGGACTCGCTGAAATCAGAAGACGCGGCGTATACCTTTGTGCCTAATCCGCTTTTCTTCGAGCCGATCAGATTAATGTCGCCGATAAAAACGGACGAGCTGACAGCCACTTCAAGGTCTGATGGAACATAAATATCAACGTTTCCGATCACTCCGCTGATGACAATCGTGCTCTCTCCCTCCGGAATCATCGCTTTTGACAAGTCGATTTTCACATCGCCGATAAAACCCGATACATTTAAATCATTCAGATCAAACGGCTGCTTCATCATCAGCAGCTCGCCGATAAAAAAGCTTCGCATGTCAGGGTGTTTCACATCTTTAGGAGGCTCGGACTGTTTTTCTTTTTTCGTTAAGTCGATAGGCTTCTCATTCGGTTCAAAAATTGGCTTTCCTTTCACAAGCCGGTAGCCTGCGTAGATTAAAAATGCGGCAAACGCGTAGCCAAATAAGTTAAAGGTGATGCTGAACAGATTTTTCAAAAATAAGAAAGCGGCAAAGATATACATGACGGACCCAAGCCAGTCACGGGAGTATTTTTTTAAAAAATAGCCGGCAATCAGAAAAAAGAGCGGCCAAAACAGCAGATCGCCTATTCCGATAATTTGCAAAAACATACTGATGCCAAATAAAGCAATCATAAGTCCAAGAAGCTGTTTTTTTGTCATTCTGGTTGTTCCGCCTCCTTTCGTCTGCCAGATGCTACTGTATCGCTACATCCCCGCTGTCTGTTTTAATATCGACTAGATGCTGGCCGCTTCCATGTGAGCCTGTGATTTGATGATGATCTTTATGTGCTGTATCAGCAAATGGATACGCCGAACTGACGCTTCCGCTCTCTGAAGCCGCATTGACTTTGAAACTGCCGTTTTCGGGAAGCTCCAGATTCACATCACCGCTCGTTAATGTGACAGCTGAAGAGCCTGCTACCTTTTCTAAATCCGCACGAAAGTCTCCTGATGTCATCCGTACATCAAGTGAGCCTGAAACACCGTCCAAGTTTGCGTCGCCTGAAGTTAAGCGGATGCCGGCTGTTTTAGCGTGTGTATTTGATATCGACACATCCCCGGAAGAGCCCTTCATCTTCAGCTCCTGAAGGCGGATACCCGTTACGTCCATATTTCCGCTTGCAGATGCTGCGTTCAGCTCGGAAAGCGTGAGATGTTTGTTACCGGCTACAGACACGTCGCCGCTTGATGTTCTCACAACCAAACCGCCTTTGTACGTGTATGGAATGCGGACGACAAGAGAAGAGCGATGAAATCCATTCAAAAATTGAAATTCTTTTTCCTTTGCCGTCAGCTCCAGCTTTCTTCTCTTTTCAGCCACAAACAATTTCCCGGAGTCACCTGAGATGGTTGCTGATATGTCATTACGCTCTTCCGCTATGATCTTCACATTCTTGTGATCCGATTCAATGATTACGCTTTCGATCTCATGCGGTGAAGCACTGGCTGAATCAGCTTCAGTGCCGTTTATGAATGAAAGACCTTCAGCAAGCACGTCTTTGATTACAACTGCGGAAAAAATAAGAATACCGGCAATGATCAGCAGTTTGCCCAGCATTTTTTTCATTTGTTTTCATCCTTCTCATTCATTCTATTATAAAGGAAAAGCCTGTGAATTGATACGCGCGGAAGGGAAGGACTTGACGAAAACCCTTCCCTGTCCCGCTTATTCATTTGCTGCATGTGAAGTTTGATCTGATTTTTTCAATGAGAGTTCCCGCATCTTTTCGATTTCAGCTTCTACTTCACCTGCAAATTCACTTCGGCTCGATTCTGTGCCGGCTTCCGCTGATTTCGAATAATCAGCGCGGATTTCCATTTCCTCAATTCGGTTTTCAATCCGCAGAAATTCACGATACGCGCTTTCACTGTCAATTTTGTCGAATGTCGCGTTCATATGCTCTTTTGCTTTTGCGGCGTTTGCCCGGGCAATCAGCGCCTGTTTTTTATCCTTTACGTCCTGAAGCCTTGTTTCAAGTGTGGCCAGCTGTTCTTTCAGCTCAGCCAGCTGGCTGCTTGCCTGTTCATAGGAAGCTTTGTGCTCTGCTGCCTTTCCCTCTAAATACTTCATTTCTGTCAGCGCTTTTTTCGCAAGCTCTTCTTCACCGGCATCAAAAGCGAGCTGAGCTTGATTCTTACGCTTTCCAGCCACTTCATTTGCTTCTTCATATTTTTTCTTAAATTGAAAGGCAATCGTATGCTGTTTGACGATCGTTTGTTTTGCTTTTGCAATATCGCTTTCCATATCACGAACGTATTGATTCAGCATCACCTTAGGGTTCTCCAGTTTATCCAAGCCTTCATGAACTGACGCAACAAACATATCTCTCATTCTTTTTAATACCATACCGTTATTCCTCCTCATATCATGTGTTATTTTTTCTTTAAGAAATTTTCCCATTCGTCATCAAAATGAGACTGGTAGCCGGCAGAAGCTGGCTCAGGATCAAAGCCTGACACATCGCTTTCCGCGGATCCGTTTTTCATCAGTTTCCAGCCGTAATACACCATAGCGGCTGCGAGTGCAATTCCGACGAGAAACGGCAGTGAGCAAATGAGCATCATCGCCCCGATTCCGCCCAAGATGATACCTGTAATGGTTTTGCCCGCTGCGAATCTTTTGATTCCCGCGTATGTCAGCAAGCCTCCGATCACAAGCGGAATCATAAATCCGAAGCTGCCTCCCCCAAAAAAGACGGAGATTCCAAATACAATTAATAAGAATCCGCCTATCGTTTTCTTGTTGATCTTCATGCAGATCCTCCTTTCGTTTTCCTTGTCTTCATCTTATACAAAACAGAAGATGAGCAAAACGAATCAGAGATTGATTTTTGGATAAGACCAGAGTCGTAGACAGCACCGGACCCAGCGGCATAAAAAAAAGCCATGCACGAGGCATGGCTTCTTCAAAAACCTTTACAGATGAACACTTGCTTCCCTTTCTTTTACCAAATCGGATTGTTCTGCTTTGGCCAGCTTTGTAAACAGAAGGATTCCGATTCCCGCGATAATTTCCACAACTCCCCCGGCAGCGATCACCTTTCCTGAACCAAAAGCATTTGCGGCATATCCGCAAATGACAGCGCCGGCCGGAATCGAAATATTTGAGATCATATGTATGACGGCATAAACTTGCGGCTGGTCCTCGCTATCGACAGATGTCTGTATAATCGTATACTCAGGAACGTTGATCGCACTGACTGCAGCGCCAAATGTAAAGGCGGCGAAAAAGACGAGCGGCAAAAAGGTATTCATTCCGGTAATAAAGAAAGCGAATCCTTCAATAATGCCTGCCGTTACGAAAAGCAGTCCGTACTTGTTTACTTTTACTTTTGTCAGTACAAATCCCAATAAAAACGCGCCTATTGCGGTGGTTGCTTTTAATAGCGAATATACAATCGGCTGTCCGTTTAAATCCTCCGCAACATACACAGCGGAGAGCGCTTCCCAAGGGGCTGCCGCGAAATTCATAAAAATACAATAGATAGCGAGCGGATATAAGATTTGGTGTTTTCTGACAAGGACAAAACCGCGTTTCAGTCTGCCAAAATATGTACCTCTCTGTGCAACGGCCGCTGATTCCGATTTTGTTTCAACAGCAGTGTATTTGATAAAGAGAACAAGAAAACCAGAAATAAGATAAAGTGCGAGAGCCATAAGCATTGTATATGAAGGACTGATAAACGTAAGGAGAGCGCCGCATAGTGTCACAGCTCCAAGCCGGACAATTTGGGCGGACGACTGCAGCACAGCATTTGCTTTTTGAATGCCCTTTTCATCTACAATTTGAGGGATTAAAGCAATGGAAGCAGGATTGTAGGCAGCGCCAGTAGCTGAATGCACAATCATAAGAGTCATAACAAACCACAGCGGAGAGAATCCGCCGAAATGGCAGAGCGGAATGATTAAAACAACCGCGGCTCTTGTCAGGTCTGAAAAGTACATCCAGAATTTCAATGTATTCTGCTTCATGAAAGGACCCGTCACAGGTGCTAAAACGGCTTCCGGCAAAAAGGTGACAGCAATCAATAAAGCAGTTCCGATCGCACCTTCACCGTCAAAAATCAAAAACCATAATATCGAATTAAATGCGAACATATCGCCGGAAATCTTGACTATTCTTGAGAAAAAAAGAAAGTTGAAATTTCTCTTCCAGACGCTATCACTTTCAATGAGTCTCACCATCTATCAGAGCCCCCCACTGCCTATTTTTTACATCATTTTGTTACAATATCTCATTTTTCCATTTTTCAGTCAATAATTCATAAGGTTCATTTTTTGTCGTAAAAAGGGAAATTGACAAAATGAAAAAAATAAAAAGCCGGCATGTATTGAAAATGCCAGCTTTCATTAATGTGTTTTTATGATCCGCTGCTGTTTCGATCGCGAAACGGGACTGACCCCATAAGATGAGACAAATAAAAAACACCTTCAAGTTTGAAAACGGATGATTGTTAGCCGAAATTAGACTTGGAGGTGTTTTTTCTATGGGGACAAGAGTGAGTTATCCGGTTGAAGTTAAGCAGAAGGCTGTAGAAATGAGATTGGCAGGCGTGCCTATGAAAGAGATCATGGAGAAATTAAAAATTAAGAATAAGACACAGATTCAGACATGGGTTAGATGGCATAAGGCTGGGGATACACATCGATTTGAACAGCCTGTTGGTAAGCAATACACTTACGGAAAAGGTCCGGAGTA